>DASTYZ010000113.1:0-8653 GCA_035764545.1 Solirubrobacterales bacterium
CATCCCGCCGGAGAGCTCGTTGGGCATGTTGTACATCGCCTCGGCGAGGCCGACCTCGCGGAGCCGCCTGTTGACGATCTCCTCGATCTCGTCCTCGGACTTGTCGGTGTGCTGCCGGAGCGGGAAGGCCGTGTTGTCGAAGACGTTCATCGAGCCGAAGAGCGCGCCGTCCTGGAACAGCAGGCCGAATTTCTTGCGCATCTCGAAGAGCTCGTCGTCGGTCATGTTCGGGATCGACTCGCCGTGGACGAGGACGTCGCCCGAGTCGGGGTAGAGCAGCCCGACGATGTGCTTGATCAGCACGCTCTTGCCGGTGCCCGAGGGGCCCAGCACCATCGAGATCATGTTGTCCGGGAGGCCGAGGTTGCAGCCGTTGAGGATGCGTGTGCGGCCGAACTGCTTGACGAGGTCGATGATCTCGATCGCGTCCTCGCCGCCGTGGTCGCGCTTGCGGCCGGTGTGGAATTTGTAGGGGTCGTGCTCGCGCGGGTTGACGCCGGGGATGACGAAGTCGCGGCCCATCACGGCGCCGTCCTCGCTGACGTAGGGGCCTTCGGTCGTCGCGTTTTCTTCCTTGGCAACGTCGTCCTGGAGAATCTGCTCTTCGCTGCGAATGTCCTCGTTGTCCGGCAAAGTCAGCCTCCTATTGGCGCCCGTGGGTTGGCTCCCCAGAAGACCAGGGTTCCAAGCATCCCGATGATGTGAACTAAGACGATGTTGAGGACCATCGACTTCGCCGTCGCGGTCCCCACCCCGACCGGGCCGCCGCCGGCGGTGTACCCGTAGTAACAGCCGACCAGCACGATCGCGGTCGCCATCACCATGCCCTTGATCAAGCTGAAGATCAGGTCGGGCGGGTTCTGGAACATCCAGAAAATCAGGAAGTAGCCGCCAGAGGAGACGTCGCCGATCTGCTCGACGACGGCGAGGTAGCTGGCCAGGTACATGATCCCGATCCCGACCAGGTACATGAACGGGAAGGAGATCCAGGCGGCGAGCAGGCGGGTCGCGCAGAGGAAGGTGACCGGGGGCACGCCCATCACCTCGAGCGCGTCGATCTCGTCGGAGATCCGCATCGCCCCGAGCTCGGCGACGATCCCGGTCCCGACCTTGGCCGCGAGCATGTAGCCGAAGGCGTAGGGCATGATCTCGCGCAGGTCGCACCAGGCCGAGAAGACGCCGGCGTAGGCGGGCGCGCCCTGGGCGCGCAGCAGGTAGGCCCCCTCGATCCCGCACTGCAGGCCGAGGGTGAAGACGAGGCCCCAGATGATCAGCGCCGAGCCGAGGATGAGGATGCCGGCCTGGCGCAGGCTCTCGCCGAAGAAGCGCAGGACCCGCCCCGAGTAGACGAGGCCGGCGACGCGGGCGCCGAAGCGAGCGATCTCGCCCGCCGAGTCGAGCCAACCGCGTGGGACCTCGAGCCAGGCGTTCATCGGATCGTCTGCAGCTCCGGGTTGGTGGCCAGCAGGGTCTGGGTGAAGACGTAGTTGAAGGCGAAGACGCCCATGAAGGAGATGACGACGGCCTCGTTGACGGCGCGGCCGACGCCGGCGGCGCCACCGGACGCGGTCATCCCTTTGTAACAGCAGACGATCGCGATCAAGGCGCCGAAGAGGGTGCACTTGATCACCGAGCCCCAGAGGTCGGTGATTGAGGCGTTGGAGAAGAGCGTCGCGAAGAATCCGCCGAGCGGCTGGTTGTAGAGGATCTCGGTGAGGATGCCGCCGCTGATTCCGAAGACCAGCGCGTAGATGTCGAGCAGCCCGGTGATCAGCATCAGGGAGAGGAAGCGCGGCACCACCAGGTTCTTGATCGGATCCACACCCAGCACCTGGAGGGCGTCGAGCTCCTCGCGGATCTTGCGGGCGCCGAGATCGGCGGTGATCGCGGTTCCGGCGACGCCGGCGACGACCACGGCGGTCACGAAGGGTGCGAACTCGCGGATCGAAGCGAGGACGAAGAAGCCGCCGAGGCGGTCGAGGGCGCCGAAGAGGGAGAGGAAGTTCGCCGCCTGCAAGCCCGGCGCCCCGAAGCCGAAGGCGACGGTCGAGACCAGCAGCGGGAACCAGCAAAGTTGGAGGGCAAAGAGGAACTGGCCGATGAACTCCTCGCCGTAGGGATACGGCGGTTTGACCGCGGAAACGATCGTTCGCGCGGTGAGGATCATCATCTCCCCCACCTGTTCGAACAGGGACTTGGCGGGCAAGAACGCCCTGTTGACCGCGGATCCGACCATCTGCTCCTCCGTACGAGCCGGTGCCGCAGCGTGCGGCACCCCACCCAGTGGGCAGCAGTCTAAGGGATGGGAAACCCTCAACCATTAGTCCCGTGTTGAGATCCGGCTAACCCCCCGGCGGTGCCGAAATGCCTGCGAAAGCGGCCAAACCCCGTGCTATGTTCGGGCCGCTTTGCGGGGGACCGGAACACATTCCCGGCACACCTGCCTCCGGGCCATCGCCGTCGGGTTCGCGGCGCTGGCGGTGGCGGCACTTCTCGGTGCCTGCGGTGGCGGCGATTCCTCGACCGCCCCCGAGGAAGCCAGCGGCAAGTTCAAGGTGAAGGTGACCGACGCGCAATTCCCTTCGCTGCAGCGGCTCGGACAGACCTCGGAGCTCCGCATCGGCATCCGCAACGCCGGCGACCGCACCGTTCCCGGCCTCACCGTCAGCTTCACGATCAAGGGCCAGAAGGGCGAGGACTCCTCGCTCCCGTTCGGGGTCAGCGACCCGCAGCCGGAACTCGCCCAGCCCGATCGTCCCGTCTGGGTGCTGGCGGCGACCTACCCACGCCTCAACGGCTCCTCCGATCCCGGCGGCACCTCGACCTCGAGCCCGAAGACCTTCGCGCTGGGGCCGCTGAAGCCCGGCGAGACGACGACGGCGATCTGGAAGCTGAGCGCGGTCCGGGCGGGCAAGTACACGCTGCTCTACGACGTCGGCGCCGGCCTCGGCGGCTCCGCCAAGGCGGAGACCGACGGCGGCGTCTCCCCCGGCGGCTCGTTCGTGACCGAGGTGACCGAACGGCTGCCGGAAACCGAAGTCACCGACAGCGGCGAAATCGTTGAGATCGAGAAGGGCAAGTAGGGCCTCGACAGCCGTTGCCGCCGTGGCGGCGCTGCTGACCCTGGCGCTGCCGGCCTGCGGCTCGGCCAACGACCAGGACAGCTCGCGGGCGCAGGCGCCCCGGGCAAAGGGCGGCGGTGTCGGGCTGAAGAAGGTCGGCTCTTTTGGGAGCCCGGTCTTCGTAACCGGAGCCCCCGGCTTCCCGAAGCTCCTCTTCGTCGTCGAGCAGCCGGGGCGGGTAGTCGTCCTCAAGGGCGGGCGGCGGGCGGGCACCTTCCTCGACATCCGCGACCTCGTCAACTACGGCGGTGAGCGCGGGCTTCTCTCAATCGCCTTCCCGCCGGACTACGCGCGCAGCAAGCGCTTTTACGTCTATTACACCGATGCGGAGGGGGCGATCCGGGTCGACGAGTTCCATCGCGGCAGCGCCACTCGCGCGGCGGCCGGATCGCGCCGCCCGGTGATCACGATCCCCCACCCCGTCAACTCCAATCACAACGGCGGCCAGCTGCAGTTCCTCGGCAACCTCCTCTTCTTCGGAACCGGCGACGGCGGCTCCGCCGGCGACCCGCCCAACAACGCCCAGAACAAGGACGTGCTGCTGGGGAAGCTGCTGCGAATCGACCCGCGGGCCTCCGGCGGCAAGCCCTACTCGGTTCCGGCCAGCAACCCCTTCGTCGGCAAGCCGGGGCGCGACGAGATCTACAGCTACGGCCTGCGCAACCCCTTCCGCTTCTCCTTCGACATCACCCATGGGCAGCCGCGGATCGCGATCGGCGACGTCGGCCAGAACCGCTTCGAGGAGCTCGACTACCTGACCGTCGGCAGGGCGCGCAGCGCCAACTTCGGCTGGGACGCGTTCGAGGGCTTCTCCAAGTACGACGAAGAGAGCGGCGACACCGCCGATCCCAGCGGGACCGTAAAACCGATCTTCACCTACGGGCGGGACAGCGGCTGCACCATCATCGGCGGCTACGTCGTCCGCGATCCCCGCCTGCGCGGACTGCGCGGCCGCTACGTCTACGCCGATCTCTGCGAGGGGCAGCTGCGTTCCCTGGTCCCCCACCTGAAGCGCGCCAGCGACGACCGCCGGCTCGGCCTCCAGGTGCAGAGCCCGAGCTCCTTCGGCGAAGACCAGCAGCACCGGCTCTACGTTGTCTCACTGGAAGGGCCGGTCTACCGGCTCGTCCCCCGCTGAAGTCCCAGAGATATTCCATTTCCGCGCGCCACCTGTAGCAACTCATTGTCTACAGTTGCTTTCATGGTGGTGATGGCTCCCAGAGAAAGCTGGACCGACGAGCGGCTCGACGACTTCGCGAAACACGTGGATGCGAGGTTCAACGCCCTCGAAAGACATATGGACGGGAGGTTCAACGACCTCACCCGAATGATCCAGATCGTTTTCGCCGTTCTCGGCGCTGTGCTCACTGCTAATACGGCGATGCTCATCGGTCTCCTCGGTTGGATCGTCACCCAGTCCTGAGATCGCCGCTACAGTTGGCTGACTAGCCAAACGGGCGAAGGGAGCTGTGGTGGAGAGCGGAACGGCGGCACGAACCGAGACGAACGGGGCATCGGCTGCGGCTGACGTGATCGAGGTCCAGAACCCGGCAACGGGCCGGTTGATCAAGAGCATCCCGGTCGCTTCGCCCGAGACCGTCGCCGCAACCGTCGCCCGCGTCCGCGCCAATCAGCCCGAGTGGGAGGCGATGGGGATCGAGGGCCGCTACCACTGGCTCGGCAAGCTGCGCGACTGGCTGCTCGACAACGAAGAGCGGGTGCTGGACACGATGCAGGCGGAGACCGGGAAGGTCCGCGCCGACGCCAGCAATGAGCCCGGCTATCTCGCCGACCTGATCAACTTCTACGGCACCCGTGCCGCCAGCTTCATCGGCGAGGAGAGCATCCGCCCCCACACCCCGCTGCTGGCCGCGAAGAAGCTGCGCGTCCAGTACCGGCCCCACCCCGTGGTCGGGATCATCAGCCCCTGGAACTTCCCGTTGATCCTCTCGCTCGGCGACGCGATCCCGGCGCTGCAGGCCGGCTGCGCCGTCGTCGTGAAGCCGTCTGAGTTCACCCCGCTCGGGGTGGCGGAGGTCGTGGAAGCGTGGAAGCAGGAGATCGGCGGCCCAGACATTTTCGACTGCGTCCAGGGGATCGGCGAGACCGGCGGCGCCCTGGTCGACGCGGTCGACTTCATCCAGTTCACCGGCTCGGACCGCACCGGCCGCAAAGTGATGGCGCGGGCGGCCGAGACGCTGACTCCAGTCAGCCTCGAGCTCGGCGGCAAGGACCCGATGATCGTCCTCGCCGACGCCGACCTCGACCGCGCCGCCAACGCCGCGGCCTGGGGCGGGATGATGAACTCCGGTCAGATCTGCATGTCGGTGGAGCGGGTCTACGTCGAGGAGCCCGTCTATGACCAGTTCCTCAACAAGCTGACCGCCGAGGTAGGCCGCCTCCGCCAGGGTGCCGACGACGCCCGCGACCCCAAGGACGTCGGCGCGATGACCTCACCGAACCAAACGGCGATCGTCGAGGACCACGTCAGCGACGCTCTCGCCTCCGGTGCCCGAGCCCTGGTCGGCGGCAGCCGCGTCGAGGGCCCAGGCGACTACTTCGAGCCGACCGTCCTCGTCGACGTCGACCACTCGATGAAGGTGATGCGCGACGAGACCTTCGGCCCTGTGGTCGGAGTGATGAAGGTGCGCGATGCCGAGGAGGCGATCCAGCTAGCCAATGACAGCCCCTATGGCCTCTCCGGCTCGGTCTTCGGCGAGCGCGACCACGCCGAGCAGGTCGCCCGCCGCGTCGAGTGCGGCGCCATCAACGTCAACGACGTCCTCGTCAACTACTTCGCGATGGACGTGCCGATGGGCGGCTGGAAGCAGTCGGGCATCGGCACCCGCCACGGCGAACCGGGGATCAAGAAGTACTGCCGCTCAGAGTCCCTCGTCATCACCCGCTTCGGCGGCAAGCGCGAGCCCACCTGGTACCCGTACACCAAGACCCGCCGCCGCCTCCTCGCCCCAATCTCCCGCTTCTTCGGCGCCCGCGACTGGCGCCGGAAATTGGGCCTTCGTCGGTAGGGGAAGACGGGGGAGGGGTCCCTGGGAGCACCTCCGCCGCGTGAACTGACTGGTTTTCGCTGGCGCCTTGAGCCGCTTTGGCGCGGCTCCATGCCAAGTACCCAGGAACCCCTCCCCCGTCTTCCCTTCGATCGAGCCCTGAAAGAACAGTTGTGGTTCCTTAGTCGCCTATAAGCGGACAAAGGAACCACGGAACTTCATTGCGTGTTGTTGAGGAGACGGGTGCCCCTCTCACAAAGGCTCAAGAAGTCACGATGGCGCCCGTAAGTTCATCCCAGCTGCGCGACGGGCTTTGGGAGAGAGGCACCCGTCTCCTTACCACTAGCCACCCTCGGTAGCCTCTTTAAGTTCATGGCCGAGCGTGACTACATCGCTGCAACTCGTGAGCGCATCGTCGTCTTCGATGGCGGGATGGGAGCCACTCTCGAGCAGTTTGAGCTGACCCAGGAGGACTATGGCGGGCTCGAGGGCAAGTGCCATGAGGCGTTGGTGCTCAACCGGCCGGATGTGATCGAGGGGGTTCATACCTCGATGCTGGAGGCCGGCGCCGAGGTGGTCGAGACCGACAGCTTCCAGGGCTCGCGCCTGAAGCTCGAAGAGTGGGGGCTCGGCGAGCACACCCTCGAGATCAACGTCAAGGCGGCGGAAATCGCCCGCCGCGCCGCCGGCGAGGAGCGCTTCGTCGCCGGCTCGATCGGGCCGACCGGGTTCCTGCCCGCGTCGACGGACCCCACTCTCGGCGACATCTCCTTCGGTCGCTTGGTCGAGGTCTTCGCCGAGCAGGCCCAGGGGCTGGTCGAAGGCGGAGCCGACCTGATCATGATCGAGACGGCGCAGGACATCCTCGAGGTGAAGGCGGCGATCTTCGGCGCCCGTGAGGCCTTCGCGAAAACGGGCCGGGCGCTGCCGATCCAGTGCAGCGTCTCGCTGCTGCCGAACGGCGGCAAGATGCTGCTCGGGACCGATATCCGCTCGGTGCTGACGACGCTGACCGCGCTCGAGGTCGACGTGATCGGGCTCAACTGCTCGACCGGCCCAGAGGACATGCGCGACGCGATCCGCTTCCTTGGCGAGACCTGCCCGGTCCCGGTTCACTGCATCCCCAACGCCGGCCTGCCGCTGCAGGGACCCGACGGCGAGACGATCTTCCCCGAAAAGCCAGAGCCGCTGGCGGCGACGCTGGGCGAGTTCGTCGAGCGCTACGGCGTCGGCATCGTCGGCGGCTGCTGCGGGACGACCCCCGAGCACATCGCCGCGATCCGCGAGCGCATCGGCGACCGCACCCCCGGCGAGCGTCCGGCCCCGGGACCGATCGAGGTCTCCTCGATGATGACCTCGACTCCCCTCGTGCAGGAGCCGCGCCCGACCCTGGTCGGCGAGCGGGTCAACTCGCAGGGCTCGAAAAAAGCCAAGGAACTGCTGCTGGCCGACGACTACGACGGCCTCGTCCAGGTCGCCGAAGACCAGGTCGAAGGCGGCGCCCACGTGCTCGACACCTGCGTCGCCCTGACCGAGCGCCAGGACGAGGACGAGCAGATGAGCGCCGTCGTCAAGCGGATCTCGCTGACCCAGCCGGCACCGATCCAGGTCGACTCGACCGAGCCCGAGGTGATCAAGGCGGCACTGGAGACGATCCCGGGACGGGCGATCGTCAACTCGATCAACCTCGAGGCCGGCCGCGACAAGGCCGACGTCGTCATCCCCCTGGCGCGAGCCCACGGCGCTGCCCTGATCGCGCTGACGATCGACGAGGTTGGGATGGCGAAGACGGCCGAGCGCAAGGTCGAGATCGCCAAGCGCATTCGCGACATCGCCTGCGACGAGCACGGCCTCGACCCCGAGGCGCTGATCTTCGACGCGCTCACCTTCACCCTCACCACCGGCGACGAGGAGTGGAAGCCCTCAGCCGTCGAGACGATCGAGGGAATCCGCCGGATCAAGGCGGAGCTGCCGGGCGTGAAGACCTCACTCGGCGTCTCCAACGTCTCCTTCGGCGTCTCCCCCCGACCCCGCGCGGTCCTCAACTCGGTCTTCCTCCACCACTGCGTCGAGGCCGGCCTCGACCTGGCGATGGTCAACCCGAACCACATCACCCCCTACGGCGAGATCCCCGACGAGGAGCGGGAGCTGACCGACGACCTCGTCTTCAACCGTCGCGAGGACGCGCTGGAGCGCTTCATCTCCCACTTCGAGTCCAAGGGCGAGGAGGCCGAGGCGGAGGTCGCCGATCCGACCGCCGGCATGGAGCCCGAGGAAGCGCTGCACTGGCACATCCTGCGCCGCAAGCGCGATGGGGTCGAGGCGCAGATCGACGCGTCCGTCGAGAAGATCGGCGCCGTGCCGACGCTCAACGACGTCCTGCTGCCGGCCATGAAGGAGGTCGGCGACAAGTTCGGCGCCGGCGAGCTGATCCTCCCCTTCGTGCTCCAGTCGGCCGAGGTCATGAAGCGCGCCGTCGCCCAGCTCGAGCAGTACCTCGAGAAGATGGAGGGCTACACGAAG
>DASTYZ010000114.1:0-17937 GCA_035764545.1 Solirubrobacterales bacterium
CACCCGCCGGAAATCGACGAGCGCCGCCTCTGCCCCGGTCCGCATGAACCTATTATCGAGCGGGTGAGCTCCGCCACGCCTTACGGTCCCAAGGCCGATCCCGGCCCGCCGGGCCTGGCGGCGAAGCTGCTCGGCTTCTGCGAGGAGCTGCGCGGCGAGGGGGTCGCGGTCGGGACCTCGGAGCTGTTGGACGCCTTCGCCGCCCTCGAACACGTCGACTGGACCTCACGCGCCGACTTCCGCGAGGCGCTGGCGGCGACGATCGCCAAGTCCCAGGACGACCGCCGCGTCTTCGAGCTGCTCTTCGACCGCTACTTCTTCCGCAACGCCGAGGCCGAGGCGGTCCAGCGCGGCGTCACCGAGCAAGCCGACGGCGGACCGCCGGCCGGCGATGGCGAGCGCTTCGACATGGACGAGCTCTCCGACGCGATCCGCGAGGCGATCGCGGCCGGCGACGAGGACGCGATGCGCGACCTGGCGCGGCTGGCGATCTCCGCCTTCGGCCGCGGTGAGGGCTCGGGCGTGGTCGGCGTCGACGTGCAGCGGATCCGCCGCACCCTCGGCCTCACCGCCGGCACCCAGCCGCCTGCCGCCGACGGCAGCGAGCGGCCGGCGATCGACCGTGACCAGCTGACCGGGTTCGAGCGCCATCTGCGCCGCGAGCTCGAGCGCGACCTGATCGAGCGGACCGAGACGCTGCCGCCCTCGCGCCCGCTGGCCGAGCTCGACCGCGCCCTCCCCACCAGCCCGACCCAGGACCTCGCCGCCGTCCACCGCGCCGTCTCCCAGATGAAGCGCCGCCTCGCCACCCTCGGCCACGAGCAGCGCGGGCGGAAAAAGGGCCAGCACGTCGACGTGCGGCGGACGATGCGGGCCTCGCTGGAGACCGGCGGCGTGCCGCTGCGGCTCAAATACCGCCCCAAGCGCCCGCGGCGGCCGGAGATCTACGTCCTCTGCGACGTCTCCACCTCGGTCACCTCGGCCAGCGTCTTCTTCCTCTCGGTCCTCCACGCCCTCCACGACTCGTTCCGCAAGCTGCGCAGCTTCGTCTTCATCGAGCGGATCTCCGAGGTGACCGACGTCTTCGAGCACGAGCGCGACTTCGCCGTGATCGCCCAGAAGATCTCCAGCGAGGGCGGCGTCGCCGACGTCTCCGGCTACACCAACTACGGCCGCGTCTGGCTCGAGTTCCTGACCGAGATATCCGAAGACCTCGACCCGCGCTCGACCGTGATCGTCCTCGGCGACGCCCGCACCAACGGCCGCGAGCCCCACGCCGAGGTCTTCGCCAAAGTCGCCGAGAAAGCCGGCCGCCTCTTCTGGCTCAACCCCGAGCCGAAGCTCTACTGGAACTACGGCGACTCGGTGATGGCCGCCTACGAGCGCTACTGCGACGGCGCCTTCGAGTGCTGGAGGACCAAACACCTGGAGAACTTCGTCAACGTCGTCGCCGGCGCCGCGCCGGCAGCGGAATGAGGGCGCTCCTCCTCCGCCACGGCGAGTCGGTCCACAACGCCAACCGCAGCGGCGAGCCGGCCGCGCACTCCGACGGCGACAAGCTGACCGAGAAGGGAATCGAGCAGGCGCACGCCGCCGGCGCTGGCCTCCGCGAGCTCGGCGTCACCCGCCTGCTCAGCAGCCCGCTGCGACGGGCGCGGGAAACGGCGCAGGCAGTTGGCGACGCGCTCGGCCTCGAGGCGGAGGAGATCGACTACGTCGGCGAGCTGACCTCAGCCGAAACCTTCGAGGGCGCGATCGAGCGGGTGCGCCGCCTCAAGGCAGAGCTCGAGGCGGGCGAGGCCGGGGACCTGCCGCTGCTCGTCACCCACGGCATCTTCATGCGCTTCTTCCTCCTCGATTCGGTCCTCGGCGAGCGCTTCGAGGCGCCGATGGCCGCCGGCATCTGGAACCTCGGCTCCCACAACTGCGGCCTCTGCACCTTCGCCCACGGCGAGAGCCGCGACCCGCTCGGTCAGCCGATCCCCGGCTGGACCTGCCTCACCTGGATGGAGCGGCCGTGGAGTCGGCCTTGACGATCCGCACCGGGTCGTCGGGCGAGACCTGCCACTGCTCGTTGACGATCGCCCCCTCGGGCGGAGCGATCGGACCCTCCAGCAGCGGGTCCTCGGTCTCCCGCATCCAGGCGTCGAGCCGCTCCCGCAGCTCCGCGACCACCTCGGCCTTCGCCGGGTCGGCGGCGACGTTGTTCCCCTCCTGCGGGTCGAGCACCAAGTCGTAGAGCTGCTCCTCGGCGACCTCCTGCTCCCCCCAGCCGGCGGCGACGAGGAGGTCCTTGGTGTCGCTGTCGTCGCAGTTAGCGAGGACCGGATGCGGGTACTCGTCAAACCTCCTTATGTACTTCCAACGCTCGGTCCGGATCGCCCGGTGAGGCTGGTAGGCAGCGTGATAGGTCGTCTCGGTGAAGATCGCCTCGTGGAGGCTCTCGACCTCCCCCCGCACCAGCGGCAGCAGCGATTTGCCCTGCAGCCAGGAGGGATGCTCGGCGCCGGAGACGTCGCAGAGGGTCGGGTAGACGTCGAGGTGGCTGACCGGGGCGTCGATCACCTTGCCGGGCGAGAAGCCGGGCCCGCGGACGATCATCATCACCCCGGTGCCGCGGTCGAAAAGGGTCGCCTTGGCGCCGGGGAAGGCGATGCCGTGGTCGGTGGTGCAGATCACGATCGTGTTCTCGACCAGGCCGAAGTCATGCAGGGCGTGGAGGACGGCGCCGATTCCCTGGTCGAGCGAGCGGGCGCTGGCCTTGAACTCGGCCATGTCGCGGCGGGTCACCTGCGTGTCCGGCAGGTTCGCCGGCGGCAGCGAGTAGAGCGTGTCGCGGACCGAGGTCGGGGCGGAGAATTCGCGGTGGGTCTCGAAGAAGCCGACCGACATGAACCAGGGCTGGGCCGGCGCATCGCGCAGCGTCTTGATCGTCAGCGGGGCAACAAACTGGGCGTGGTTCTGGTCGACCGGGACGACCTCGTCGTAGCCGATCACGCCCGGGTCGAGCGAGATGTGCTGCTCGCCGATCAGGATCGAGCGGTAGCCGGCCCCGCGCAGGGTGTGGACCCAGTGCTGCTTGTAGTCGTTCAGCTTCCAGCCGCGATGGGCGAGCCCGAGCATGCCGTTGTTGTGGCAGTAGAGCCCGGTGAGGAGGCTGGCGCGGCTGCCGGAGCAGGTCGGCGCGGCGCAGAACGCCTCGCGGAACAGCACCCCTTGGTCGGCCAGCATCTGGATGTTCGGGGTCGGCACCTGGAAGCCGTAGGGCTGGACGTAGCGGCCGGTGTCGTGGGAGTGGATGTAGAGGATGTTGGGCGGCTGAGACATCTCCCTTCAGGTTATCGAGCGCGCTCCGTTTACTATTTTCTTGATAAGGATAGTTAGGAAAGCAATGTCACCCGATCGCTCATATCTCGTCTGCGCCACCCCCCGCAGCGGCAGCACCCTCGTCTGCCACGCGCTCGAGGAAACCGGCGTCGCCGGTCGCCCCGAGGAGTACTTCGAGGCGCTCCGCCACAGCGGCCGGCCGCGGCGGCCGGAGGAGTACTTCCTCGGCGTCGAGGACCAGTCGATCCGCGACCACCTCGGCGAGCGCACGGTCGGCTCCGAGCCCCAGCCCCGCTCCCCCCTCTGGAGCCGCGCCGCCTATGACCGATACCTGGAGTGGGTGTTCGAGGCTGGGACCACCGAGAACGGCGTCTTCGGCGCCAAGCTGATGTGGGGCTACTTCGGCGAGTTCGTCAGCCTCCTGCGCAACATCCCCGCCTACCGCGACGTGCCCCTGGCGGAGTTGATGCCGACCGTCTTCCCCGACCTCACCTTCGTCCGCGTCGTCCGCGCCAACAAGGTGCGCCAGGCGGTCTCGCTCTGGAAGGCGGTGCAGACGGCGACCTGGCGCGAGGACCAGGCCAGCGCCAAGGTTGCCTCTGTCGAGGAGGACGGCTCTCCTCCCTACCGCAGCTTCATCGAGGAGCACCGCCCGCAGCTGCGCTTCCACTATCGGGCGATCGACCACCTGCTGGAAGGGCTGATACTCGAAGAGGCCTCCTGGGATGCCTTCTTCGAGCACATCGGGGTGAAGCCGATCCTCGTCCTCTACGAGAACTTCGCCGCCGACTACGAGACCAGCACCCTCAACCTGCTCGAGCGCCTTGATCTCTCCTGCTCCGAGGACTTCGAGTTCGAACCGCGGATGAAGCGACAGTCGGATCGGGTCAACGACGACTGGACCAAGCGCTACAGCGAGCTGCGTCTCGGCCGCGACTTCGATCTCGATCCCGTCCCGATCGAGGAGAAGGTGCGCTCAGGCGGCTAGCGCGCGACCCAGGCGTCTTTGGTCGAGGTGAGCTCCCCGACGACGCTTGGCAGTTCGCCGGAGACGAGGTCGGCGAGGGTTACCTCCTCGAGCACGGTGCGGAGGCTGGCGCGGACGGCGATCCAGACCGCCTGCAGGTGCTCGGCGTTGCCGCGGTACTCGATGTCCTCGGGCGGGGTCGACTGCACGTGGGCGATCGGGCCCTCGACGGCGCGGACGATCTCGGCGACCGTCACCTCGTCGGCGGGCCGGGCGAGCCAGTAGCCGCCCTTGGCGCCGCGGCGGGCGCGGACGATGCCGTGGTGCTTGAGCTCGAGCAGGATGTGCTCGAGGAACTGCAGGGGGATGTCCTGGGCCTCGGCGAGGCGCTCGCCCTTGACGGGGGCCTCCTCCGCCTGGGCGGCGGCAAGCTCGGCAGCGGCCCGCACCGCGTAGTCGGCCTTCGCGGAAACTCGCATGTATCTAGTAAATCAGTCGGCGGGCAGCGTCCGCGCGAGGGTGGCGGTCTGGTCCGCCTCTTGCTGCAGTTCGCGCTCGCGGCGCCGGTTCAGATAGTGCGGCGCGTAGAGGATCGCGGCGAGGCCGATGGCGGCGACCGCGGCGGCGATCGGCCAGACATCGGGGTCGCCCTTCTGCACGGTGACAAACCCGGAGCCGATGAGGACGAGGCCGAGCGAGGTGCGGAGGAATCCCTGCGGCGCCTTGTCGGAGAGCGAGGCCCCGATCACCACGCCGGGGATCGAGCCGAGGAGGATGTTGCCGGCGAGGACGAAGTCGACGTTGCCGCCGACCCAGTGGGCGATACCCGCGGCCCAGAGCAGGATCGCGGCGTGAAAGACGTCGGTGCCGACGACCTTTTTCGGCGCCAGCCGGTAGACGGCGATCAGCAGGATCGCGATCACGGTGCCCGAGCCAGCGGAGGTGATCCCGATCACGAAGCCGGTGGTGGCACCGATCACGACGGCGGCGACTTTGTGCCGGCGCTCGACCTCGAAGCGGTCGCGCTCGTCGATCAGGTTGCGCAGGATCAACGCCCGGGCGAGGGTGATGACGCCGACCATCAGCAGGGTGCCGCCGAGGACGGCGTAGACGAGTTCCTCCAGGCGCGCTTCGCCGATCTTGGTCTGCAGCCAGGAGACGAGGACAACCCCGCCGACCGCCGAGGGAACGCTGCCCAGGGCCAGCCACTTGACCAGGTCCATGTTGACCGTCTTCATCTTCAGGTGGCGCCAGCCGCCCACCGTCTTGGTGACGGCGGCGTAGAAGATGTCCGTGCCGATCGCGGTCGTCGGCGAGATCCCGAAGATGAGGATCAGCAGCGGGGTCATCAGCGAGCCTCCGCCCATGCCAGTCATACCGACGAGTACGCCGATGCCCAATCCGAAGAGGACGATTGCCGGGTCCATAATTAGTTCTGGGGCTCCGCACTTGCACTGATTTCGACTTTCCTGACCTTCTTGGTCAGGAGTGCGGAGTGCGTCAGGATACCAGGGTGAAGTTCGAAATTGCGGGGGTGACGCACTCCTACGGCGACCTGCGGACCCTTGACTCGCTGGCCCTGGCAGGGGAGGCGCATGAGGTGGTCGGGCTCGTCGGTCCCTCCGGCTGCGGCAAGTCGACGCTGCTGGAGCTGATCTGCGGCCTGCAGGAACCGAGCGCAGGGACGATCACGGTCGAGGGCGCCGACTCGGCGGCGGGGCGGCTCGAGCACTGCGCCTTCATGCCCCAACGCGACCTCCTCCTCCCCTGGTACTCGGCGATCGACAATGCCGCTCTGGCGCTCCGCAACAAGGGCGCGAAGCGAGCCGAAGCGCGGACCGCCGCGGCCGAGCTGTTCGACCGCTTCGGCCTCGGCGGCTTCGAGGCCGCGCGCCCGAGCGAGCTCTCCGGCGGCATGCGCCAGCGGGTCGCCTTCCTGCGCACGCTGATCGCCGGCAAGCCGGTGCTGGCGCTCGACGAGCCTTTCGCGTCCCTCGACGCGATCACCCGGGCGGAGATGCAGGAGTGGCTCGCGGCCGCCCTGCGAGCCGACCCCCGCACCACCGTCCTCGTCACCCACGACGTCGAGGAGGCGCTCTACCTCTGCGACCGCGTCGCCGTCCTCTCGGCCCGCCCCGGCCGCCTCGTCGCCGAGCTCAGCGCCCCTCACCCCCGCGCCGAGGACCGCGACGCCGCCGTCACCGACCCCGCCTTCGTCGCCGCCCGCGAGGAGGCGCTGCGGGCGCTGCGCAAAGCGTTGCGTGGTTCCTAAGTCCGGCTATGCACGACAAAGGAACCACGAAATGGGGAGGGGCCTGGAAATGGATACTTCCGGCGCTCTTCCTGCTGACTTTGGTCGGGCTGTGGCAGGTGGCCGCGTCGACCGGGCTGCTCGCCGACGTCTTCGGGCTCGAAGACTTCCTCGTCCCCTCCCCGGCCGAAATCGCCGAAGCCGCCTGGGAAGACCGCTCGCTACTCGCCGAAAACGCCTGGGTCACCCTGCGGGAGATCCTGCTCGGGTTCGGCTGTGCGTTGCTGGGCGGGATCGCCTTCGCGGTAGCGATGCACTTCTCCGGCTTCGTCCTGCGCGCGACCTACCCGCTGGTGATCGCCTCGCAGACGATCCCGATCGTCGCCATCGCCCCGATCCTGGTGATCTGGTTCGGGTTCGGGATCGTCCCCAAGATCCTCGTCGTCGCCCTCGTCTGCTTCTTTCCGATCACCGTCGCCACCCTCAACGGGCTCTCCTCGGTCGACCCCGAGGCGCGCAAGCTGATGCGGACGCTCTACGCCTCGCGCTGGCAGATCTTCCGGCGCCTCTCGGTCCCCACCTCCCTCCCCTATCTCTTCACCGGGATCAAGATCTCGATCGTCTTCGCGCCGATCGGAGCCTTGTTCGGCGAGTGGGTCGGCTCGAGCGCAGGGTTGGGGCACCAGATCCTTCAGGACAATGCCCAGTTGCAGACGGCAAGACTGTTCGCAGCGGTGGCGATCCTTTCGGCGATTGGGCTCGTGCTTTTCGGCTTGGCGGCTCTCGCGGAGCGGCGCGTCGTCACTTGGCGATAGAACTCAGTCGATGAAGCGCCTCCGGATCCCGGCCATCGCCCTCGTCGTCCTCCTCCTCGCCCTCGCGCTTGCCGCCTGCGGCGAGAAGTCGGAGGACACGACCGGCGACCGCGAGGGCTTCAGCCTCACGCTCGACTTCTACCCCAACCCCGATCACGCCGGCATCTACATGGCGCAGAAGCTCGGCTACTTCGAGGAAGCCGGGCTCGACGTCAGCATCGACACGCCGTCTGACCCGGCCGCGCCGCTGAAGCAGGTCGCCGCGGGGCGCTCGGATTTGGCGATCTCCTACGAGCCCGAGGTGGCGCTGGCGCGCGAACAAGGGCTCGACGTGGTTGCCGTCGCGGCCCTCGTCAACCGGCCCCTGACCTCGATGATCTGGCTGCAGAGCTCCGGGATCAAAGGCGTCGCCGACCTGAAAGGGAAGACGGTCGCCACGGCCGGCATTCCCTACCAGGACGCGTTCCTGAAGACGATCCTCGCCCGGGTCGATCTCGCGCCCGGGAACGTGAAGGCGGTCAACGTCGGCTTCGGCCTCCTCCCCGCCCTGGTCGGCGGCTCCGCCCAGGCGATGCTGGGCGGCTTCCTCAACGTCGAGGGAGTCGACCTGCGCGAACGCGGCAAAGCGCCCGTCGTTACCCCGGTCGATCAGCTCGGCGTCCCCACCTACGACGAGCTCGTCCTCGTCGCCCGGCGGGAGAGCCTCGAAGCCGACCCGGAGAAGTTCCGTCTCTTCCTCGCCGCGCTGGAGCGCGGCACGGAGGCCGCCGTCGAACAGCCCGGCGCCGCCACCACCGCGATCACCGAAGCGAATCCAGACCTGGAACCGAAACTGGCCGCGGCCGAGGTAAAAGCGACGCTGCCGCTGCTCGGCGCCCGCACCGAGGGTCAGCCCTACGGCTACATGGACCCCAAGGAGTGGGAGACCTTCGCCGGTTGGATGCGGGACGAAGGGCTGATCGAGAGGCTGCCGCAGACGAGCGAACTGCTCGACAACGGCTACCTGCCCTCGGGCGAAATCCCCGAATAGCCGAGCGCGCCTTCGGCGATCAGCCGGCTGACCTCGCGCTCAGGCATCGCCGCGTGGAAGAGGTGGCCCTGGGCGTAGTCGCAGTCGAGCCGCTGCAGCTCCGATAGCTGCACCTCGCTCTCGACCCCCTCGGCGATCACCTCCAGCGACAGCGCCCGCGCCATCCCGATGATCGCCTCGACGATCGCCGTCGCCTCCTGCTCGATCCCCAGCGCGTCGACGAAGGAGCGGTCGATCTTCAGCGCGTGGAAGGGGAAGCGGTTGAGGTAGGCGAGCGAGGAGTAGCCGGTGCCGAAGTCGTCGAGGACGAGGCGGACGCCGAGCTCGTTCAGCGCCTGCAGCGAGGAGATCGCCGTCGCCGACTCCTCGACCAGGACGCTCTCGGTGATCTCGAGGCGGAGGTGGACCGGGTCGAGGCCGGTGCGGGCGATGATCTCCTCGACCGTGGCGGGAAGGTCGCGGTGGGCTACCTGGCGGGCGGAGAGGTTGACGGCGACGTCGAAGGGCCGGGCGTCGGGGCGCAGTTGATGCCACTCGAGCGCCTGGCGACAGGCGCGCTCCTGGACCCAGCGCCCGATCGGCTCGATCAGGCCGCTGTCCTCGGCGATCGAGACGAACTCGGACGGGTCGAGCATGCCGCGCTCGGGGTGGCGCCAGCGGACCAGGGCCTCGAGGCCGGTGATCTCGCCGCTGCGGAGGTTGACGACAGGCTGGTAGTGCAAGGCGAGCTCGTCGCGGTCGAGCGCGTGGCGCAGCTCGCGTTCCACCTCGAGCCGGCGCATTGCCCCGGCCCGCATCTCCGCATCGAAGAGGACGCAGCGGGCGCGGCCGCCTTCCTTCGCCCGGTACATCGCCGCGTCGGCGTCGCGGATCAGCAGCTCGGCGTTGACGGTGCGCTCTTCGGAGGCCCGGGCGACGGCAACGCCGATGCTGGCGCTGACGAAGTGGTCGACGCCGTCGATCGAGAAGGGCTGGGTGAAGGCAGCGGCGACCCGGTCGGCGATCGCGACCGCCTCGCCTTCGTCGGCCAAGCGGTCGATCAGGATCCCGAACTCGTCGCCGCCGAAGCGGGCGACGACGTCACCGGGGCGCAGGTGCGAGCGCAGGCGGGGCGCGACGGCTCGCAGCAGCGCATCCCCGGCATGGTGGCCGAGGCTGTCGTTGATCAGCTTGAAGTGGTCGAGGTCGAGGAAGAGGATCCCGACCGGCGATCCCGAGACCGTGGCCTTGCCGAGCGCCTCCCCGAGCGCGTCGACGAAGCTGAGCCGGTTCGGCAGGCCGGTGAGGGAGTCGTGGAGGACGCGGTAGCGGAGCGCCTGGTCGGCGGCGTGGCGCTCGATCGCATCGGCGAGGACGTTTGCCGCCGCCTGCACGAACGGCACGTCCTTGGCGCTGAAGCGGCGGGGGTCGGTGGAGTGGACGTCGAGGACGCCGAAGGGCCGGCTCTTGCCGTCGATCACCACGGCAAGGCTGCTGGCGGCGCCAAAGACGCGCAGCACCGGCGGCATCGTGTGGCGGGTCTCCTGCTCCCAGTCGGCGACGATCGCGTGGGTGCCGGAGTCCAGCGCGGCGCCGGCGTGGGAGTCGCGGGCGGCCGAGACGCGCCTGCCGGCGCCGACCACGGCCCCCTCGAGACCGGCCCGGAGGTTGAGCCGGCGCCCGTCGCGGCCGAGCTCCCAGATGCAGGCGCTGTGGACGCCGTCGACTTTGCCGATCAGCTCGGTTGCAGCCGCCATCAGCTCCTCAGGATCGCTGTTCTGCATCGCCCTCTCGCCGAGCCGGGCGACAACCGCCTGCTGGGAGAGCGCCCGCTGCAGCTCGTCCTCGGTCTGCTTGCGCTGGCTGACGTCGTAGAGGACGCCGTGCCAGACCGGCACCCCGTCCTCGTCGGCTTCCAGCACCGCCTCGTCGTGTATCCAGACGACCGAGCCGTCGCGGCGGTGGACCCGGTATTCGATCGGGGTGGTATCGCGCTTGCCGAGATGCTCCTCGGTTTCGACCGCGAGGGCCCGCTGGCGATCGTCGGGGTGAAGGATGCTCGCCCAGAGGCCTGGATCGCGGATGAACTCCTCCTGGCGGTAGCCGAGGATCTCCTCGACCTGGGGACTGACATAGCGCCAGCGACCGCGCTCGCCGAGCTCGGCGGTGTAGACGATCACCGGCAGCCGCTCGACCAGGCGGCGGAAGTCGTGCCCCCCCGCGGTCAGCTGGTCGAGAAAGCGCTCGACCTCGTGCTCGGACCAGTTCCTGTCGGCAGGCTCGCGCATCCACCTCGCTCATCGGCGGCCGGACGAGCAGTCTTGAGGATTGAAGGGGTGACTCAGGCAGCGAGCCGCATCGGCGGGCCCTGGGCGACCAGCCGATGAAGCCCCGAGAGGGTGAGGGCGCCGACGAGGCCGCGGTAGGGCTCATACGGCGCGTAGAACTCTTCAACCTCCGGGATCGTCGCCCGGCGGCCGCCCCCGTTCAAGCGCCCGACCAGCTTGATGTAGCCGAGGTCGCCGGCGGGGAGAGAGTCGAGCTCGTTGCGCCCGAAGAGGCCGAGGCACTGCACGGTCCAGGGGCCAATCTGCGGCAGCGCCAGCAGGCGGCGGTCCCCCTCCGGGCTCTCGATCCGACAGCGGCCGGCGGCGACGTCGCGGGCGAGCCGCCGCAGCGCCGTCGCCCGTTTCCCGACCAGTTCCATCTGCTCGATTTCGGCCGGGGCGCGGCCGGCGATCTCCGTCGGCCCGGGGACGTCGCGCAGAGCGCTGCGGCCCTCCCCCACCCGCGACCCCCAGCGGCCGGCGATCCGGCGCTCGATCAAAGCGGCCTGCTTCGCCTCGATCAGCTGGCCGACGACGGCCGCGGCCAGCGCCTCCCACGGCCACGGCCGCCCGCTGGGGCGGAAGTCGGGCCGACGCCGGATTAGCGGCCCGACCAGCCGGTCGCGGCGGAAGCGGCGATAGAAGTCAGAGAGGTCGACATCGACCCAGAGCGCCCGGCGCATGCAGGTAATTGCCTCCTCGAGCTGCTCCTGCCCCGCCGGGCCCGGGCACGGGGGCATCGAGATCGGCGGCCGCGAGACCAGCTTCGGGTCGATCGCCTCGGCTCGGAAGCGAACCCGGTCCCGAGCCGGCTGCCAGGCCCGGACCAGCACCGGGCAGCCGCCGACGTGGAGGAGCCGGACGGCGACCCCGTCCCGTACCCGCAGCGTCCGGTCCGAGCTGCCCCGCGGCATCCGCCAGGGCGATGGCGGCCGGACCTCGGCTTCAGCGACCGAGCAGGTGGACATCGACCAGGAAGGAACGGCTGGCGACGACGTTCTGGCGGTCGCGGCGGCGACCGGTGAGTGAGCGCCGCGTCCTCGTCCTCGTCGCCGCGCCGGTGACGGCGCGGACGGCGGCGACGGTGGCGGCACCGGCGAGGACCCCACCGGCGGCGGCTAGCGCGGCGGTCTTCACCTCGGTTCGCAGCACCGGCAGCGCCGAGCCCTGGTCAGGCTCGTAGCTGGAGGGCAGCGGACGGACGGGGGCAGTGGCGTCGGCCGGGCCGGCGTCTTCTTCGGCCACGACCTCGGCGTCTAGGTGCAGCTCGCTCACCCTGGCGACTCTAGCGCGGCGCGGGGTCGCCGCCGCCAAGCGGGCGCTCGTAAAGACGGTACTTCTTGACGATCTTGCCGCCCATCCCCTCCATCGCCCGGTTCATCGGCTTGTTCGTCTCCAGAATCCAACCCATCTCGCCCCAGTGGATCTTGTCGGGGAGCGCCGCCATCTTGATGTGCTCGAGGTAGAGCCCGGCGGCGACGCCGGTGTGGCGGTAGTCGTGCTTGACACCGAGCGCGAAAACGCGCAGGCGGTCGATCTTGCGCTTGCCGAGGAGGAACTTGGCCCAGCCGAAAGGCAGCAGCCGGCCGTTCAGCTTCGCCATCACCTGGTTGATGTCCGGCAGGGTGAGCGCGGCGCCGACGACCTCGCCGTCTTTTTCGGCCATGAAGGTCCACTCCTCGTCGAGCACCTGCTTCAGGTTCTTCGCCTGGAACTCGACCTCGGCGTCGGTGATCGGGACGAAGCCCCAGTTGTCGCCCCAGGCCTCGTTGTAGACGTCCATGAAGCGGCGCACCTCCGCCGCCATCTCGCGCTTGCGCATGTTGCGGATCGTGATCCCTTCGTCATGCAGCGCTTTCTCCGCGGCCTCGTGGATCGAGGGGTCGAATTTCTCGCCCTCTTTCAGCTGCCCCATCCGCAGCTCCCACATCAGCACGTCCATCGCCTTGGTGAAGCCCTCGGCCTCGATCAGCCGCCCGTAGTAGGGCGGGTGCCAGGGCTCGAGGATCATCGGCTGCCGCTCGAAGCCCTCGATCAGGATCCCGATCTCGTCGTTGGTGGTGAAGTCCATCGGCCCGAGGATGCGCTCGCGCCCCTTGCCGCGAGCCCACTCTTCCGCGGCGCCGAAAAGCGCCCGCACGACGTCTGGGTCCTCGGCCGTCTCGAAGAAGCCGAACATCGCGTCGGTGCCGCCCTGGTAGCTGTCCCAGCGGCTGTCGACGTGAGCGCTGATCCGTCCCACCGCCTCGCCGTCGCGCTCGGCGAGGAAGAACTCGGCCTCGCCGTGCTCGAACCACGGGTTCTTCTTGCGGTCGAGGAACTGCATCCGCTCGAAGACCAGCGGCGGCACCCACTGCTCGCTGTCGCGGTGGAGGCGGAAGGGGACCTTGACGAAGCGCTTCAGCTCGCGCCGGGTCCGCACCGGCCGGATCGTCAGGCTTCCCATCGGTGCGCAACCTACACTCTGAGGCGATGAGCGAGACCGCGAAGGCCCCGGTCGACGTCTTCGAGAAGGCGCGCAGCCACGACCGCCTCGAGCAGCTCGAAGCCGCCAAGGAGCACGACCTCCTCCCCTACTTCCGCCTGCTCACTTCGCAGGCCGGCCCCGTCGTCGAGATGGAGGGCCGGGAGACGATCATGCTCGGCTCCAACAACTACCTGGGGCTGACCGGGGACGCGCGGGTCAAGGACGCCGCCCGCGAGGCGCTGGAGACCTACGGCACCGGCGTCACCGGCTCCCGGCTCCTGAATGGGACGACGCCCCTGCACCTCGACCTCGAGCGCGAGCTGGCGGAGTGGATGCGGACTGAGGACGCGATCGTCTACACCACCGGCTACCAGTCCAACGTCGGCTGCATCGGCACGATCCTCGGTCCCGCCGACACGGTGATCTGCGACTCAGGCGACCACGCCTCGATCCTCGACGGCTGCCGGCTCGCCGGCGCCAAGCTGCGCCCCTTCCGCCACAACCGGATGGACAAGCTGGAGAAGATGCTGGAGCGCGCCGCCGGCGACGGCGGCGGCGTCCTCGTCATCGTCGACGGCGTCTTCTCGATGGAGGGCGACGTCTGCGACCTGCCCCGCATCGTCGAGCTCTGCCAGGCCTACGGCGCCCGGCTGATGGTCGACGAGGCCCACGGTGCCGGCGTCCTCGGCGCCCGCGGCGCCGGCGCCTGCGAGCTCTTCGGCCTCGAGGATCAGGTCGACCTGCGCATGGGCACCTTCTCCAAGAGCCTCGCCTCCTGCGGCGGCTTCATCGCCGGCCCGGCCGACGTGATCGAGTACCTGCGCATCTCCTCGCGCTCGTTCATCTTCAGCGCCTCCGCCGTCCCCGCCGCCGTCGGCGCCGCCCTGGCGGCGCTGCGGGTGATCCGCTCTGACGGCCCGGACCTCTTCCAGCGCCTGCTTGCCAACGCCGAGTACCTGCGCGAGGGGCTGCGCCACCTCGGCCTCAAGGTGATCGAGCCGGGGACGCTCCCCGACGGCACCGTCGCCACCACCCCGGTGGTGCCGGTGATGGTCGGCGACGACTGGCAGGCGGTCCTGCTCTGGAAGCGCCTCTTCGACGCCGGCGTCTACACCAACGTCGCCATCCACCCCGCCGTTCCACCGGGCGGGGCGCTGCTGCGGACGAGCCTGATGGCGACCCATGAGCGCGAGCATCTCGACGCGGCCCTCGGCACCATCGCCCGGGTCATCGAAGAGTTCCCCGACCTACCGCGCACTTAATTTTTTGGTCACAAAAATTTGACATCCCCCGAGGGGGTGAGTTTTACCCTTGTCCGATTCTGGACAAGGGTCGCCAGGGGTCGAAATTGTTGCTCTTAGCGAATGGCCCGGACGGAACTTTGTAAGAGTTGGGTTGACGGGCGCCACCTCGAAGACGTAGCTTGGCCTCCTCGCCGAAACGACCCAGGGCGGGACGTTCGGGAGAGAGACTCGGTCCGGGTAGGGCCAGCCCCCAAAGAGGGCGTTGGTCGCCGGCCGGACACGACATACCCCAGTTATTCGATTCCTTGAAGGGAGGAGTCCAGTGGAAGCTGCCTCAACGGCAACCGCAACGACTATCGCAGCCTCAGCAGAGGCGCCGCAGCACATGAGGGCGCTGGAAAGAGCCAACTTGGTGCGGTTGGCCCGTGCGGAGCTGAAGCGCTCGATTGCGCGTGGCGACGTCGATGCCGCGGAGGTGGTTCGTGACTGTCCTTGGGAGACGGAGAGCATGACCATCGCCGAGCTCCTCACCAGCCAGCGCCGCTGGGGCCGCACCCGCGCCCGTAAGTTCCTCGTGCCCCTCTCGCTGAACGAGAACAAGCAGCTGGGGACGCTCACCTCCCGGCAGCGCCGAATTCTCGCCAGCGAGCTCGCCACCCGCACCACCGGGCCGGAACCGGTCTCCGTCTGAGCCTTCCGCGGCTCAGCCGCGCATTCCGCCGACCCGGTAGCTGAGGCCACCGGAGGCGCGCTGGAATGCGCGGCGGGCCAGGAAGAAGACGATCGCGAACGCCACCGCGCCGATCGCCAGCGCCACCGCCAAGACCTGACCGGCCGCGTAAAAGACGAGGCCGGTGGTGAGGACGAAAGCCGCCCCCGCCAGCATCGTCGTATGGGAGCGGTAGCCGGCGAAGTGCTCGCGGATCGCTACCTCGAGGCCGCCGAGCCCGGCAAGGGCGACACCGACGCCGATCAGCGTCGGCTGGCCTCCGATCACCCCCACCGCCAGGGCGATGATGCCGGCGAGGATCACCAGCTCGGCGAGGGGCGCCGAACCCCACGGGGCCGGCGGGCGCTCGTCCGGCGCGGTCACCCGCTTAGGCGCGGCCTTCGGCTTCGTCTTCGCGCTCAACGGCCGCAAGCCGCCCGGGTAATGGACATCCGGAGGAGATCTTGACCCGCCACCAGCCCATCAGCATCCCGATCGGGCCAAGGCGCGGGCGGGAGTGCCAGTGGCCGCAGCCATGGAGGCCGAGGTCTTCTCGGGAGACGCGGACCCACTTGAAGTCTTGGGGGGAGGCGAGCATCCGCTCGACCAGCTCGCGGTTCTCGTCCTCGACCCGCTGCCGCTCGACCAGCGCCTGGCGGGCCTCGGCGGTCCGGTCGGCGAGCTCGTCGCGGAGCGCCTCCAGCTCGCCCAGGTCCAGCAGCCGCGGCGCGGCCCCGACGGCGGCGACGCGGTGGGGAACCTCGGCATGGCCGAAGGCCTCGCCGAAGAGGCTGGCCAGCTCCGCCTCGAGACGGGCGACCTGCTGGCGCAGCTGACGTCGCGCCTGGCGCTCGTCGACAGCAACATCCAGCCCGTCGATCCCCTCGTGTCTGAGCAGTGCAGGCATCCCCAAAAGTGTAGTCAGGCCGCCTCTAGAGTCGAAGCGGCCATCCACAATGCCTCCTCGACGGCGATTTGCGGCACCCCTTTGACCTGGATCGCCGCGATCGCAAGGCGGCGGCTGCCGCGCTCGATCCCGTAGTCCTCGGCGGTAGGGCCGAAGAGGAGGCCAAGCGGCCGGGCCTCGTCGGCGATCGTCAGCGTTCCCTTCGCCAGCTCGCCCGACCCCTCGGGGAGCGACTCGCCCGGAGCCGAGTCGCGGATGCAGAGGCGCCCTTCGATGCGGTTGGCGTCGAAGGCACGGAGGGCGACGCCGGTCTCGACGATGGCGATGTTGAGCGCGTCCGCCGGGAGGCCGTGGCTGCGGAAACCGCCGTCTTCGAGCCGCTCCAAGGTGAGCTGCTCGACGGCGGTGCGGGTGCGATCGGGGTCGAGCCCGATCTGGCGGTAGAAGACCCGGTAGGCCCAGGGGATCGGCCGTTCCCGCAGCCGGATCGCCTGCGAGCCGTAGGTTCGGTCGGAGAGGTCACGGAGGCGACGGCGGACCGGCTCCGGGCTGCGGCCGGGCTTGGCGTCGACCTCGACCCAGGCGACGCCGAGGCCGGGGAACTCGGAGGCGATGTGCGGTGCCACCCATCCCTGCTGCGGCGCCGGCACCCACCCCATCCGGTTGGCGGGATCGGCGCTCACCTCATCCCCTTTCCGCGGCGGCGGTGGCCGCCAGCAGGCGGTCGACCTTCTCGCTCAGCTGGGCCGCGTCGAGCTCGCCGATGCTGGCGTCCTGCAAGGTCCCGCCGGGGAAGACGTAGGCGAAGGTGGGGCAACCGCCGACGCCGTAGAGGCTGGCGACGGCGCCGTCACGGTCAAAGCCGACCGGCATCGTCCAGTCGCGCTGCCGGATCAAGTCGCGGAGCGCGTCGCGATCATCGCGGATGTCCAGCGAGAGGAAACCCACCCGCTCACGGTAGCGCCGAAAGACTGCGTCGACCAGGTCCTGTTGCTCGACGCAGCCGTCGCCTTTGCTGAACCAGAACGAGATCACCAGAGGGCGATCGAAGAAGTCGCAGACGCGGATCGATTCGGGCACCTCGACCCGGCAGGCGGGAGTGCGCTCGGAACCCTCGGGACAGGGGATGGCGGAGGTCTCGCAGTCGTCCTGGGCGACGTTGGCGTCGCCTTCGGTCTTGCCCGCCCCTTCTGGCACGGCGAACTGAGGCAGCGGCCAGCGTGGCGGCAGCTGGTCGAGGCCGAGGGTCTTACCGCCCCCGCCTCCCCCGATCGTGTTGACCGTGGCGACGACGATCACCGCGAGGAAGATCAGCCCGACGACGATCGAGTAGCGGTCCCTCACCGGCGCTCCAGCAGCAGCAGGGTCGCCGGCAGAACCAGCAGCACGCCGGCGAGGGCGGCGGCGAGGTCGATGACGGTGACGAAGCCGAAGTCCCGCAGCATCTGCACGTCGCTGACGATGAGGACGGCGAAGCCGGCGATCGCGGTGACGCCGGAGGCGACGACGGCCGCTCCGGTGCGCGAGTAGGCGCGGCCGAGCGCCTCCTCGACATCAGCCCCGTCCCGCCGCTCCTCATGGAAGCGACCGACGAGCAGGACCCCGAACTCGGTCGCGATCGCGATCGTCAGCGCCCCCAGGGCCGCCGACATCGGGTTGAGCGGGATGCCGCTGATCCAGAGCAGCAACGAAGCCCACCCCGTCGCCAGCACCGTCGGCACCAGGGGCACCAGGGCGCGCCGCCACGATCGGTAGATCAAGAGCAACGCCAGCCCGACCAGGACTATCCCCGCCAGCGTCAGCCAGTACCTGCTACTGGAGAGATCGCCAGCCGATTCCGCCGCGATCACCGACAGACCCGCCAGCTGCACCTCCACCCCCGCCGGCGGCTCCCCCACCTCCTCCCGCACCCGC
>DASTYZ010000115.1:0-44578 GCA_035764545.1 Solirubrobacterales bacterium
TGCCCTCCCGCAACGCCGCAGACGGTTCCTTCGTCGGCGCCCGTCGGCGGATGGAAGACGACGACGTCGCCGATCTCGGGGTCCTGGAAGTGGTAGAGGAAGCGGTTGACGAGGACGCGCTGGCCGACGTCCAGCGTCGGCTCCATCGATTCAGAAGGGATTTGGTACGGCTTCACGATCCAGGCCTGGATCGCCAGCGCCAGCCCCAGGGCAAGCGCAACGATGACGACCAACTCGAGGAGCCCGCCGCCTTTTGATTCCGGCTTCGGGATCAGGCGTTTCAGGCTTTTGAGTCCTCGTCGGAGTCGCCGTCGCCTGACGGCTCCTCGTCCTCGGCATCCTCGGGCGCTGCAGTGTCCTCGGTCTCCCCGGCCTCGGACGCATCCGCGTCCGGCTCCGCCGCCGTCTCAGTCTCGGTCGCGACCTGAGCCTCAGCCGCAGGCTCGGTCTCGCTCTCCGCTGCCGGTGCCTCCTCGGTCTCTGCCGCGGGGGCCTCCTCAGCCTCAGCCGCAGGGGTCTCCTCGGCCTGCGCCTCAGGCGCCTCCTCGGTCTCGACCGGGACGACCTCCTCCTGGCTGACGCCCTCGGCGTCGACCGCGGTGGACTCGCCATCGGCCGCGCCGGCGACCGAAACGACGTCGTCGTCGATGCCCCAGCGCCGCTCGGCGACGCGCGCGGCCTTGCCGATGCGGCCGCGCAGGTAGTAAAGCTTCGCCCGGCGTACGTCCCCGCGCGCCGCGACCTCGAGTTTCTCGATCTTCGGCGAGTGCAGCGGGAACGTCCGCTCGACACCAACGCCGAACGACTGCTTGCGGACCGTGAAGGTCTCACGAACGCCGGAGCCCTGGCGCTTGAGGACGACGCCCTCGAAGACCTGGGTTCGTTTGCGGTTGCCCTCGATCACCTGGAAATGGACGCGGACACGGTCACCAGGGGCGAAATTGGGCAGGCCCTGCCTCAGCTGGGCACGCTCGATGCTGTCGATTACGGAGCTCATAGGAAGGATCGATGCGAGAAAAAACCGCCGGGACCCAGGTGCGGGAACCGCGCGGTCGCGGAATGGTAGCTACTCCGCGTCTTTTTCGAACTGCTCGGCTCGAAGCCTGCTCTGCTCCAGCCGCCACTGCCGCACCTTCTCGTGGTCGCCGGAGAGCAGGATCTCGGGCACGTCCCAGCCGCGGAAGCTGGGCGGGCGGGTGAAGTGCGGGTACTCGGGCATGCCCTCGAGGGCGTGGCTGAAGGACTCCTCGACGGCGGAGTCCTCGTGGCCGAGCGCCCCTGGCAGCTTTCGCATCAGGACGTCGGCGACGACCATCGCCGGCAGCTCACCGCCGGCGAGGACGTAGCGGCCGATCGAGATTTCGCCGTCGGCGAGGTGCTGGTGGACGCGGTCGTCGAAGCCCTCGTAGCGACCGCAGAGCAGAGCGACGTGGGGCTCGGCGACCAGCTCGTCGGCGATTGGGTCGTCGAGTAGCGGGCCGGTCGGCGAGAGCAGGACGATCCGCGGTCGCGGGCCATCGCCGTAGGCCGCCTGCAGGGCGGCGTCGACGACGTCGACCCGCAGCACCATCCCGGCGCCGCCGCCGTAGGGAGAGTCGTCGACCTGTCCCGCCGTCAGCGGAGTCGTGTCGCGGTAGTTGAAGAGGCGGAACTCGTTGCCTTCGCGCAGCGCGTTCTGGACCGAGCGCTGGGTCTGGAACCAGTCGAAGGCCTCCGGGAAGAGGGTGAAGACGTCGAGGCGCACGCCTCAGTCGAGGATGTCGACGATCACGCGCCGGTCGATCCGCACCGCGGCCGCCTTGGCGATCGTCCGGATCGCGTTGGCGATCCTTCCCCCTTTGCCGATCACGCGACCGAGATCGCCCTCGGCGACGGAGATCTCGTAGACGAGGTCGCCGTCCTCTTCGAGCTCCTCGACGACGACCGCCTCCGGGTCCTCGACGAGGGCCTTGACGAGAAACTCGAGCAGCTCGGTCATCCGGGCTAGCTGCCGGAGGCTTTGATGCCCTTGGTCCGCAGCAGGGTCGCCACCGTCTCCGACGGCTGTGCCCCGTGCTCGAGCCAGTGGCGCGCGCGCTCCTCGTCGATGTTGATCGTCGAGGGCTCGGTCTGCGGGTTGTACTGGCCGATCGTCTCGATCGTGCGCCCGTCACGCGGCGAGCGTTTGTCGGCGACGACGATGCGCCAGATCGGGTTCTTCTTGGAACCCACGCGTCTAAGTCTGATTCGGACTGCCATAGGGTCGGGCAGATTAGCGCCTGCGCGCCCTTGGGCGCGGCGCGCGCTGGTTTCCGCCCGCCAGCTGGGCCATCTGCTGCGGCGTCGGCATCCGTCCGTTGGCCATCGATTTCATCAGCACCCGCATCTGGTCGAACTGTTTGACGAGGCCGTTGACCTGCTGAACCTTGGTGCCGGAGCCGTTGGCGATGCGTTTGCGGCGGGAGCCGTTGATGATCCCCGGGTTCGCCCGCTCGCGGGGCGTCATCGAGAGGATGATCGCCTCGACGCGGTCGAGCTCTTTCTCGTCGACGTCGGCGTTCTTCAGCTGCTTCATCGCCCCCATCCCGGGGAGCATCCCGAGGATCCCGCTCAGCGGACCCATTTTGCGGACCTGCTTCATCTGCGTGAGCATGTCGTCCAGCGTGAACTGGTCCTTCCGCATCTTCTCCTGAAGCTCTTCGGCTTCCTTCTCGTCGACCTGCTGCTCGGCTTTCTCGATCAGGCTGAGGACGTCGCCCATGCCGAGGATCCGCTGCGCCATGCGGTCGGGGTGGAACTTGTCGAAGTCCTCGATCTTCTCGCCGGTCGAGGCGAAGAGGATCGGCTTGCCGGTCACCGCTTTGACCGAGAGCGCGGCGCCGCCACGGGCGTCGCCATCGAGCTTGGTCATGACGACGCCGTCGAACTCGGCGACCTCGGCGAAGGATTCGGCGACCCCGACCGCGTCCTGGCCGGTCATCGCGTCGACGACGAGGAGGACGTCGTGAGGGCGGGTCTGCTTGCGGATCTTCGCCAGCTCGGCCATCAGGTCCTGGTCGATGTGGAGGCGACCGGCGGTGTCGATGATGAGCACGTCGCGGCGCTCGGACTGGGCTTCGGTGAGGGCCCAGGTTGCGATGTCGACCGGGTCGGCGTCGGTGCCGCGCTCGTAGACGTGGGCGCCGGCGCGGCCGCCCATGGTCACCAGCTGCTCGACCGCGGCCGGACGGTAGACGTCGCAGGCGGCGAGGGCGACGTCCTTGCCCTCTTTCTTGAAGAACTGGGCGAGCTTGGCGCAGGCGGTCGTCTTACCGGAGCCCTGCAGGCCGGCCATCAGGATCACGGTCGGGCCGCTGGTTGCCATCGCCAGCTCCGAGCCGGTGCCGCCCATCAGCGCCGCCAGCTCCTCGTCGACGATCTTCACCACCTGCTGGCCGGGATCGAGGCTCTCCAGCACGTCGGAGCCGAGGCAGCGCTCTTTCAGCGTCTTCGTGAAGGCTTTGACGACTTTGAAGTTGACGTCTGCCTCGAGCAGGGCGAGGCGAATCTCCCGCATCGCCGAGTCGACGTCGGACTCGCTCAGTTTCCCGCGCGAGCGGACCTCGGCGAGGGTCGAGTGGAGGCGTTCGGAGAGCTGGTCGAACATGTCCGAGCAGCTTACGGGACGCCCGTCTGTTCCTTATCCGTCCCAGGCAACGAAAAGGAACAGGCGAATAGCTACTCGGCGAGCAAGGCTTTGGCGTAGTCGCCGGGATCGAACGGGCGCAGATCCTCGAGGGTCTCGCCGACGCCGATCAGCTTCACGGGGATGTCGAGGTCGGAGGCGATCGCGAGGGCGATGCCGCCGCGGGCGGTGCCGTCGAGCTTGGTCAGGACGACGCCGTCGACGTCGACTGCCTCGGAGAAGATCTTCGCCTGGCGGAGGCCGTTCTGGCCGGTGGTGGCGTCGATCGAGATCAGGGTCTCGTGGGGCGCCTCGGGGACCTGCTTCTGGATCACCCGGCGGACCTTGGCCAGCTCCTCCATCAGGTTGGTCTGGGTGTGGAGGCGGCCGGCGGTGTCGACGATGACGACGTCGGCGCCGCGGGCGCGGGCGGTGTTGATCGCGTCGTAGGCGACGGCGCCCGGGTCAGAGCCCTCTTCGCCGCGGACAAGCTCGGCGCCGGCTCGCTCGGCCCAGGTTTCCAGCTGCTCGGCGGCGGCGGCGCGGTAGGTGTCGGCGGCGGCCATGACCACGGTCAGGCCCATTTCCTTGCTCAGGTGCCAGGCGATCTTGCCGATCGTCGTCGTCTTGCCGGTGCCGTTGACGCCGACCATCATCAAAACGGCCGGCTCGGCGCTGAGGTCGATCGGCGCCCGCCCGGTCGAAGCGACCTCGGCGAGGATCTCGATCAGGCGGTCGCGGACCGCGACCCCGTCCATCGGCACCGCCCCGGACTCGACCTCCTGCTCGAGCTTCTCGACCACCGCCGCGGTGGTCGGCGCGCCGACGTCGGCGAGGATCAGCGCCTCCTCGAGCAGCTCCCAGGTCTCATCGTCGATCCGGTCGAAGAGGCTGGCCGAGATCTCCTCGGTCAGCGCCTGACGGCTTTTAGAAAGGCTCTCCCGCAGTTTCCGAAAGACCCCCCGCCGCTGCTCGGGCGCCTCCTCCTCGGCGGTGGTTACCGCAGCCGGACTGCGCGCACCGAGGTCGACGATCTCCTGCCAGCTCGTAGCCATGGCGAGGAAAGGTAGCGAGAGCTAAGCGACGGCGGAGAGGCCTGGGGCGCTGCCCTCGTCTTCGTCGCTCTCTTCTACGGCGACTTCCCGCGGCAACCGCTTGGAGACGATCTTGGTGACGCCATCCCCGCCCATGCTGACGCCGTAGAGGACGTCGGCCGCGTCCATCGTCCGTTTCTGGTGGGTGACGATGACGAACTGGGCGCGGTCGGAGAAGCGGCGGATCAGCTGCAGGAAGCGGTCGATGTTGGCGTCGTCGAGGGCGGCCTCGACCTCGTCGAGGATGTAGAAGGGGCAGGGCCGGGCGAGGAAGACGGCGAAGACGAAGGCGAGGGCAACCAGGGACTTCTCGCCACCCGAGAGCAGCTGCAGTTTCCGCGTCGACTTGCCAGCCGGGGTGACCTCGATCTCGACCCCCTGCTCGTCGCGCTGCTCTTCTTCCTCCTCCTCGGGCTCGGGCTCGGCGTCGGTGGGAGCCTCCTGCTCGCCGGCGGGGCGCTCGTCGTCGCGGACCGGCCGCAGGCTGACCCGGCGCAGGCGACCGCGGCCGCCCGGGAAGAGGTGCTCGACCATCTCTTCGAAGTTCTTGGCGGTCGCCTCGAAGGTCTCCTCGAAGGCACGCTCGATCTCCTCGTCGATGTCGCGAATCAGCGACTCGAGCTCCCGCATCGAGCGCTCGATGTCCTCGCGCTGGACCTGCAGCGCCTCGACGTGCTCGCGTGCCTCCTCGTACTCCTGCTCGGCCAGCGGGTTGACCGGGCCGATCTGGGCCCGGCGCCGGTCGAGCCGCTCGAGGCGGCGGTCGATATCGGCCCGCGCCTCGTCGCTCAGCGCCTCCTCCGCCGGAGGAATCTCCTCCCCCAGCTTCTCGGCGATCGCCGCCAGGTCGCGCTCGGCCTCGGCCCGGCGGTCGCCGAGGTGGGCGGCCTCGACCTCGGCCCGGGTCAGCTCGTCTGAGGTCTCTTTCATCTGCGACTGCAGCTCGAACTCCTGCTGCGAGCAGGCGCGCAGCTCCTCGGCGATCTCGTCGCCATCGTCTTGGCCGCCGACCACCTTGCGCTCGATCAGGTCGACCCGGGCGCGGATCGCGGCGCCGGCGCCTTCGGCGGCCTTCAGCGCGCTGCGGACGTCGTCGAGCAGTTCCTCGCCGGCAGCCAGCCGCGCCCGCATCTTCTCGCGGTGGCGCTCGCCAAGCAGACCCTCCGCCCGTTTGGCGTGGCGGCTTGCCCGCTCGGCGCCGTCGCGGACGTGGCCCAGCGCGGTCTCGCGAGCCGACTCCGCCGCGTCCGCGGACCTGGCGATCCCGAGACCGTCGGTCGCCGTGCGCAGACCAGTGTCGATCTCCCCCAGCTCCTCTTCCAGCTTTCGGGCTCGCTCGCCGGGCGACGAACCAGGCCCGACGTCCAGCGTCAGCGGCCCGAGCTCGACTCGCAGCCGCTCCAGGTTCGCCTCCAGCTCGGCCTCGCGGCTCGAGAGGTTGGCGACCCGCACCGCGACCCGCTCCTGCTCGCCGCGCAGCTTCGTCAGCAGGCCCCAGGCTTGGGTCCGCTCGCGGTCGCGGGCGGCGAAGCGCTCCTCGGCGGCCGAGCGCCGTTTTGCCACCTCGGCCAGCTGCTCCTCGAGCTTGCCGCGCACCCCCCGCGCCTTCGTCGCCGCTTTTTCCGCCGCGGCGGCGCGGTCGGCGCCGAAGCGCAGCTCCTCGGACACCAGCTGCGCCCGCAGGCCAAGTTCCTCGCGCTCGATCCGCGCCCCCAGCTCGGCAGCCTGAGCCTGGCGCTTCAGCGGCCGCAGCCGCGCCCGCGCCTCGCGCTCGACGTCGAGGGCGCGATCGAGGTTGTCCCGCGCTGAGCGCAGCTTCAGCTCGGCCCGGCGCCGCCGTTTGCGGTGCTTGCCTAGACCGGCCGCCTCCTCAACCAGGAGCCGCCGCTCGCGCGGCTTCGAGTGGACGATCGTCTCCACCCGGCCCTGGCTGATCACCGAGTGCATCTCGCGGCCGAGGTTGGTGTCGGAGAGGACGTCGGTGACGTCGGCGAGGCGGCAGCGGGCGCCGTTAAGGCGGTAGCCGCTGTCGCCGGAGCGGTCGAGGCGGCGCTCGACGGCGATTTCGGAGAACTCGGTGGCGGCGCGGCCGTCGGAGTTGTCGATCGTCACCTCGACCTCGGCGGCGCGGCGCTGGCCGACGCCTTTGCCGCCGGCGGAGATCACGTCCTGCATCGAGGCGCCGCGGATCGCCCCGGGGCTCTGCTCGCCGAGCGCCCAGAGGACGGCGTCGGTGATGTTGCTCTTGCCGGAGCCGTTGGGGCCGACGATGACGCTGACGCCCGGAGAGAACTCCAGGGTGGTGCGCTCGGGGAAGGACTTGAAGCCCTTCATCGAAATCGACCTCAGATACACGCGCGCGCTCCTCGCATCGCCGCAATGCTCCCGGTCGATTCGGACGCGACGGCCGCTGGATTAACCCCCAAGATGCGCCAATGCCTCCTCGGCGGCGATCTGCTCGGCCGCCTTCTTGCTCCGCCCTTTCCCCGTCCCGACCCGCTCGGAGTCGACGATCGCCACCACCTCGAAAGTTCGCCGGTGCGGGGGACCCGTCGAGGCGACCACTTCATAGGTTACGCGCGCTCCGCGCTGGGCCAAAAGCTCCTGCAAAGCGGACTTGAAGTCGATCCTCGTCTCCGAGGCGAGCTCGATCCGCGGCTCGAAGGCCTCGGCGACCGCGGCGGCGGTGCGCTCGAAACCGAAGGCGACGTAACAGGCACCGATCAGCGCCTCGGTCGCCTCCGGCAACGGCCGGCCGCCTTCGAGCAGGATCTCGGCCGGGATCGCCGCCACCACGCCCTCGGGCTCGTTCGCGCGCAGCATCGCCGGGACCCCGAGCTGGGTTCCGACCTCGGCGCAGGAGACGCCGCTGACCGCCTGGTTGTGGACCTTGGTCAGGCCCCCTGCGGCCAGCTTCTCGAAGCTCTCGTAGGTCCTGGTCGCGACCGCGAGGCCGAGGACGCTGTCACCGAGGAAGGCGAGGCGCTCGAAGGAGTCGACCCGCCGCTCGGTCCAGGAGGAGTGGGTGAGGGCCTGCCGGCGCAGGTCGTCGGGAAGCTCGTCGATCAGCGCGGCCAGCGCTGCGACGGGGGAGTCGGGCTGGGACGCCACCGCTCAGGCGGGGGCGTGCTCGAGCACGAAGCCGACCGCGTCGCCGACCGTCTTGATCTGGGTCGCCTGCTGCTCTGAGACGGTGACGCCGTAGCGGTCCTCGAGCTCCATCACCAGCTCGTAGAGGTCGAGCGAGTCGGCGTCGAGGTCCTCCTTGAAGCGGGTTCCCTCGTCGATTCGCCCGATGTCGACTTCGAGCTCCTCGGCGAGGTGCTCGCGGACCAGGGTGAGGACTTCGTCGCGGTTCATCTTGCTTGGTTGTTTATCACGGGCCTTACGCGTCTCCCCCGGCAGCGAGGGCGGCGCGGCCGGCGCCCCCCTCGGCCAGCAGGGCGGCGGTGCGGCCGACCGCGTCTACCTCGGCGCAACGGGCGGCGAGGCGGACGGCGTTGGCGATCCCCTCGGCGCCGGAGCTGCCGTGACCGACGACAGTGATGCCGCGCAGGCCGAGCAGGATCGCGCCGCCGGTGGAGTCCGGGTGGAGCTCGCGGCGGAGTCCGTTCAGGGACGGTTTCAGCAGCAGGCCGCCGACACTGGCGATTGGGTTCGAGCGGGCGGCGTCGCCGACCGCCGCGGCGACAGTCTTCGCCGTGCCCTCCAGAAGCTTGAGCGAGACGTTGCCGGTGAAGCCGTCGGTGACGACGACGTCGGTCTTGGCCGCCGGCAGGTCGCGTCCCTCGACGTTGCCGGCAAAGTTGATCCCGGGGGCGTCGCTGAGCAGGCGGTGGGCCTCGACAACCTCCTCGCGTCCCTTGCCCGACTCCTCTCCCACCGTGAGCAGACCGACCGACGGGTCCTCGACTTCGAGCACGGCGTCGCTGAAGGCAGCGCCGAGGAAGGCGAACTGGACGAGGTGCTGGGCGCGAACTTCGACGTTGGCGCCGACATCGAGGAAGAGGACGGGTTTGCCCGGGACCGGGAGCTGGACGGCGAGCGCCGGCCGCTGCACGCCCTTGAGGCGGCGCAGGCCGAAGGTCGCGGCGGCCATCGTCGCCCCGGTCGAGCCGCAGCTGACCAGCGCGTCCGAATCGCCCTCAGCGACGTCGGCGGCCGCGCGGACCACAGAGGCCTGCTTCTTCGAGCGCACCGCCGGCACCGGGTCCTCCTCGTTGGCGATGTGCTCGGCGGTCTCGATCACCTCGATTCCCTTGGCGCCGTCAAGGCCGAGGGCGCGACGGGGGCCGAAGACGCGGACGCCGATGCCGTCAGCAGCGGCGAGCCGAGCACCCTGAGCGAGCACGTCAAAACCCTGCTCAGCACCGTAGCCATCGAGGGCCACAGTCACCGCGCGCGAAGGCGTCACTGCCTACTCGTGGGTGTGGGGCGCCGTCGGATCGGCGATCCGCTGGGCGACGACCTCGCGCCCGGCGTAGGTCCCACAGGTGGGACAGACACGATGCGGCAGCCGTGGGCTGTGGCAGCGCGGGCAGCTGTTCAGGTTGGGCTTGCCGGCCTTGTGCTGGGCACGGCGCTTATCGCGGCGAGCGCTGGAAGTTCTCTTCTTCGGGACGGCCATCGGTCGCGGGATGGTAGCGGGTGCAGGCGTTTCAGTACGTCGCCCGCACCACGGCGAGATCGTCCGCCTCCCACGTCACCTCTCCCCCGCACCACTCCGCTAGGTCCGCGGCCGTCTCCGGGAAGTCGTAGTCGGGGTCGATCGGGGTGATTTGGGTGTCGGCTTTGACGACGTCGCCGATTACGAAAGCGCGGGCCTGCTCGCGGACCTGGCGGAAGAGGTTCTTCTTCGCGTCGGCGCGGAGGTGGTGGATCGAGAGGACGCCGATGACGAGGTCCCAGGGCCCGTCGGGCAGGGGATCCTCGATCCGCGCCAGCTGGACGTCGTCGTACATCTCGCGGGCCCGGAAGACCATGTCGGCGCTGGAGTCGAGCCCGATCACCCAGCTGTCCGGGTAGGCCTCGATCAGCCGCCGCGTCGTTTCCCCCGTGCCCATGCCCAGCTCCAGCACCCGCTCGGGCGGGAACGGGATCGCCGCGATCGCCTGCTCCTGCAGCTCGTCGTAGCGCGGGACCTCGGAGCGGATCAGCTCCGAATAGGTGTCGGGTTTCCAGTCGAATTGACCCAATGCGTAACCTCGGTGGGAGCATGCCACAGACGCCCCAGACGATCATCGACCTCTCCCGGCTGACGCTGGCCCACGGCGAGGGCAAGCGGATCGAAGTGCCGGTCGCGCTGGAGCCCTTCGAGCTCGCGGGCCAGACCTACAAGCCCGAGCCCTGGGCGCCGACGGTGCGACTCGAGGTCTCACGCCCCAGCAACGGCTTCGCCTTCCGCCTCACCTTCGCGGTCCACCTCGAGGGCCCGTGCATGCGCTGCCTTGAGCCGGGCCAGCTCGACCTCGAGGTCGAATCCCGCGAGATCGACCAGGCCGGGACCGACGACCCGGAACTGCGCAGCCCCTACGTCAGCGACGACGAACTCGACATCGGCCGCTGGGCCCACGACTCCACCATCCTCGCCCTCCCCACCCGCATCCTCTGCCGCCCCGACTGCGCCGGCCTCTGCCCCATCTGCGGCGAGTCCTTAAACGACAACCCCCACGAGCACGAGGAAGCCACCGACCCACGCTGGTCAGCCCTGAAAGACCTGAAACTCGAATAGCTGCAGCGCTTCCGGATTTGACCACACCCCGCTGTGGCAAATCTCGGCTGCGCGTCCCTCTGCCCCGACCTCGAGGGTTGAATCCTTCAATTCCAATTCGGCCTCGGATCGAGATTTGGGCGAGACCGGGGAGGTCGATGACCAAGCGATACGGACTCGAAACGAGTCCCGCGTAGCGGCGCTACGCGGGATCTCGGCGAGAGGCCGTAGCGCGCAGCGTCATTCGGCCTCAACCGGGCCGCCCAAATCTCGATCCGAGGCCGCTAAGGCTGCTGGTCGAGCTCGGGCTGCGGCTGTTCCTCCTCGCGACCGGCGAGGCGGTCGCGGCCGCGCTGGACGGCGGCGAGGAACTTCTGCAGGTTCACTTCAAGGGTGTTGAGGATCTCGTCGGCGTAGTCCTCGGCGCCGAGGCGGATTTCGCGCTCGCGGGTGCGGGCGTCCTCGACGATCTCGTCGGCGGCGCGCTCGGCCTGCTTGGTGACCTCCTCGTCGGAGATCAGGCGGGCCTGCTGCTCGCGGGCCTCGCGGACGATGCGCTCGGCCTCGCGTTTGGCCTCGGCCAGCATCTCTTGGCGCTCCTTGACGATCCACCGCGCCTGCTTGATCTCCTCTGGGATCGTCGCGCGCATCTGATCGAGGAGGTCGTAAATCTCCTCCCGATCCACGCGCACTTGATCCGTCAGGGGGACCGGACGGGCGTTGTGAACTACGTCATCGAGCTTGTCTATGAGGACCAGTACGTCCATATGAAGAGTCGTAAGCCTACGTGTATGCGGGGGTTTTAGGGGCTATGCGTTTCAAAGAGCGTTTTTTTGCAAGGCGGCGCCCATGCGGACGGACTGGTTCGGACAGCCTACCTGTCGTTCAGGCGGTCTCCCAGTGCCGCCGCGACGGCGGGCGGAACGAGGTCGGAAACGTTGCCGCCGAAGGTCGCCATCTCCTTGACCCCGGTGGACGAGAGGAAGCTGTAGTGGGGCGAAGCAATTACATAGATGCTCTCGATCCCCGGGTCGAGCTTGCGGTTCAGCTGCGCCATCTCGAACTCATACTCGAAGTCGGAGATCGCGCGCAGGCCCTTGACGATCGCCTTCGCGTCGTTGTCGCGGGCGAACTCGACCAAGAGGTTGGCGAAGATCTGAACCTCGACGTTGGGCAGGTCGGCGGTCGCCTCTTCGATGAAGGCCTTCCGCTCCTCGGCCGTGAACAGGGTCTTCGCCTTGCGCACCGGGTTGTTGACGACGCCGACGACGACGCGCTCGAAGACGTTCGAGGTGCGGGTGATGATGTCGATGTGGCCGTTGGTGACCGGGTCGTAGCTGCCTGGGCAGACGACCGTCCCGTTCTGCTCGCTCACGCGCCGGCCTCTCCGTAGACGGTGACGTCGGCGGCGCCGTAGCGGCGCTGGCGCAGAGCCTCGAGCGAGGTGATCTTCAGCGGCCGGCGGGCGCCGCTCTCGACCACGGCGCGACCGTCTGCAGCAAGCAGCTTCGGCAAGTGGGTGTCGAGGTCCTGGGCCACGCGGTCGGCGAGTTTATACGGGGCGTCTACTAAGACGAGGTCGAATTTCCCCGCAAAGGAGGCAGACGAAACCTCTCCCAGCCAGCGGCCGACGTCAGCGCGGACCAACTCGGTGCGTTCGTCGAGTCCGAGGCGCTGGACATTGCCGAGCGCGGGGCGGGTGTCGCGGTCGACGAGAACGGCGCGCTTGGCACCGCGCGAGAGCGCCTCGATTGCAAGGGCGCCGGTGCCGCAGTAGAGGTCGAGGACCTGGGCGCCGAGCACCCGCTCGCCGAGGATCGAGAAGACCGCCTCGCGGACGCGGTCGGAGGTCGGGCGGACCTTCCAGCCCTTGGGGGCGACGAGGCGCTGGCCTTTGAGCTCTCCGGCGATAACTCTCATGACGTGCGTGCTCCGCTCACAGGGGGATTGGATCAGCCGCGCCGGTTCCGAAGCGGCGGTGGGCGGCGTCGAGCAACGGACCAAGGGCGGGATCGGAAAGGGAGCCATGCTCGCGCAGCAACGCCAGGACTTCGCGCTGGGCTTCGATCAGCTGCGGTCCGTCCTCGGGCAGTTTGGCGACCACGAAGCGTGGCAACCCGCTCTGGCGGGTGCCGAGGATCTCCCCTTCGCCGCGCAGTTCAAGGTCAACCTCGGCGAGCTTGAAGCCGTCGCCGCTGCCGACCACCGCCTCCAGTCGCCGCCGCGCCATCTCCCCCGTCTCTTCGGCGAAGAGCAAGCACTGGCTCGGGTGCTCGCCGCGACCCACCCGGCCGCGGAGCTGGTGCAGCTGGGAGACCCCGAAGCGCTCGGCCCCCTCGATCACCATCACGGTCGCGTTGGCGACGTCGATGCCGACCTCGATCACCGTGGTCGAGACGAGGACGTCGGTCTCCCGGGCGGCGAAGGCCGCCATCGCCTCCGCCTTCTGGGTCGAGTGCATCTGCCCGTGGAGGAGGCCGACGCGGAACTCGCGCAGCTCCCCCTTGCGCAGCCGCTCGGCCTCGACCGCGGCCGCTTTGCCGGCCACTTTCTCCGACTCCGAGACGAGCGGGCAGACGACAAAGGCCTGGCGCCCCTCGCGCAGGCGACGGCGCAGGAACTCGAACGCTTCGCCGCGCTGGTGCTCCTCGACCAGCTGCGTCGTGATCGGCTGGCGCCCCGCCGGCAGCTCGTGCAGCGTCGTCGTGTCGAGGTCGCCGTAGGCGGTGAGCGAGAGCGTGCGCGGGATCGGCGTCGCGGTCATGTGGAGGACGTGCGGCGCCATCCCCTCCACCCCCTTCTCGTCGAGGGCGCGGCGCTGGCTGACGCCGAAGCGGTGCTGCTCGTCGACGACGACGAGGCCGAGGCGGGCGAACTCGACCGTCGGCTCGATCAGCGCATGCGTCCCGACGAGTAGGCCGAGCTCGTTGCTGGCGAGGCGCTCGAGGGCTTCGCGGCGCCGCGGCGCCGGGGTCGAGCCGGTCAACAGCGCGAAGGGCGTCGCCTCCGCGGCGAGCAGCTTGCCGAGGGTGATCGCGTGCTGCTCGGCGAGCGTCTCGGTCGGGGCCATCAGCGCCGCCTGGTAGCCGGCTTCCAGCGCCCGCAGCATCGAGTAGACGGCGACGACGGTCTTGCCGGAGCCGACCTCGCCCATCAGCAAGCGCTGCATCGGCTCGCCGGAGTCGAGGTCGCGCTCGATCTCGTCGAAGGCCTTGAGCTGGTCGCCGGTGGGCTCGAACGGGAGCGAGTCGAGCCAGCGGGCGACGAGGTCGCCGGGCTTGCCGAAGCGCGGCGCCGGCCGGGCGGTGCGATGGCTGCGCTTGCGGGTCGCCAGCAGCGCCTGGTGGAGGAACAGCTCTTCGAAGCCGAGCCGCTTGCGCGCTTCCTCGACTTCGTCGATGTCCCGAGGGAAGTGAACGGCGGTGAGCGCATCGCCGACGCCGGCGAGCTGGCGCCGCGCCCTGATCTCCGCGGGCAGTCCCTCGATCGCGTTCGGCGCCCATTCGACCGCTCCCTCGACCCATTCGCGGATCTTCTGGGGGCGCAGCGCCTCGGTGGCGGAGTGCAGCGGGACGAGCCCCTCGGGTGATGCGTCCTCGACGGGGCCGGAGGCGAGCTCCCATTCGCGGACCGCGAAGCCTTTGCCTGAGAATTTGCCCGTCATCAGGATTTCGGTGCCGGGCACCAACTTGCCTGCGACCCAGGGCTGGTTGAACCAAGTGGCGCGAACGTGGCCCGTCTCGTCTCCCACTTTGACGCTGACCATCCGCAGGCGGCCTTTGCGGAAGGGGCGCGGTTGCGAGCCCTGGACCTCGACGAGGACGGTCGCGGTCTCCCCCGCCCGCAGGTCGCCCAGCTTGCGCACGCGCAGGTCACGGTGGCGCCGTGGGATATGGAAGAGGAGGTCGCCGACGGTGCGGATGCCCGCTTCCGCGGCTGCTTCGGCGGTCTTCGGGCCGACGCCCTTCAGGGCTCCCAGGCCCTGCTCCAGCACGCTCGGGCGGGGCCAGTGGACGGGCGCTCCGAGCAGGTCGCCGCGGCTGAGCTCGCCCGCGCCCGCGAAGGCGCGCGCTACTGGGCCGCCAGCAGCCACCACCAGCTCGGCTGTCCCCCCTCGTGCGTCTCCACCTCCACCCCGTCGGGGACGTAGGTGTCGATTTCCCCGAGGGCGATCGGCGCTCCCTCGCCGGCGATCACGGTGACGATCTCCGCCCCCTCGGCGAGATGCTGCATGGTCTGGGTCAGGGTCGAGCCGGTGCCGCCCCAGGCGACGATCTCGCCCTCGGCGAAGCCGACCGCGTCGCCGCGGCGGAAGCGGCCCTGGGCGTCGTCGCGGGCGGCGGGGGCGACGCCGCCGGTCCCGACCCCCTCCAGCGCCCCCTCGAGCCGCTCGGCGTTCTCGTCCAGCGAGGCCTCGGGGTCGAGCTCGACCAGCGCCAGCAGGCTCGCCTGCTGCGATGTCGCCGGCACCACCCGCGCCGGCTTCTCGGAGAGCTCGCAGGCGCGCTCGGCGGCCATGATCACGTTCGAGGAGCTGGGCAGGACGAGGACCTCCTCGGCGGCGACGCTATGGATGCCGGCGAGCAGCTCGTAGGTCGAAGGGTTGAGGGTCTCACCGCCGGGGACGACGTGGGCGCCGAGACCGCCGAAGAGGCGCAGCATCCCGTCGCCGGCGGCAACCGCGACGACGCCGGTGCGGCCGCCGAGACGGGCATCGCGTTCGGCCATCTGCTCGCGCATGTCGGCGACGTCGAGGTTCGTCACCTCGCCGACGCCGTCGAAGACCGCAACCGCGGCCTCGGGCTCGTCGGTGTGGACGTGGACCTTGAGGGTGACGTCGTCGCCGACGACGAGGACGGAGTCGCCGAGCTTCTCCAGCCGCGGCAGGTACTCGCGATTTCCGAGGCCGCTGCCGGAGACGATGAAGTTGGTGCAGTAGCGGTAGCGGCTGTCCTCGTGGTGGGGCAGGCTGCGGCGCGGCGCCTCGTAGTGCTGGACCTCGGGCTCCTCGCCGTCGCCGCGGAGGGCGGCGACGACGCCGGCGAGGATGAGGACGAGGCCGTGGCCGCCGGCGTCGACGACGCCGGACTCGCGCAGGACCTCGAGCTGCTCGGGGGTGCGGGCGACGGCGCGCTCGCCGTCTTCGATCGCCCGTTCGAGCACCTCGGCGAGGACCGCGTCCTGCACCTCTTCGGGGGCGTCGCTGCCGAGCCGCTGCTTGTCCTGCTCGAGGTGGGCGAGCTGGCGCGAGAGCGAGTGGGCCATCTCGCGGAAGACGGTCAGCATGGTGCCCTCGGCGGGGTCGCGGACCGAGTCGTAGGCGGCGTCGGCGGCGCGGGCGAAGGCGGCGGCGACGAGGGTCGGGTCGATCAGCTCGCCGGGGCGGCTGGCGAGCTCCTCGGCGGCACCGCGGACGATCTGGCTGAGGATGACGCCGGAGTTGCCGCGGGCGCCCATCAGGGCGGCGCGGGCCAGCGCCTGGACCAGCTCGGTGCGACCGACCTCGTCGACTTCCTGGCCGTCGAGGTGGTCGAGCTCTTCCATCACGGCACGCAGCGTCATCGCCATGTTGTCGCCGGTGTCGCCGTCGGCGACCGGGAAGACGTTGAGGTCGTTGACCTCCTGGCGGCGGGCCTCCAAAGAGGCGTAGGCGCTGCTGATTACCCGCCGGAAACGGGCGATCTGGGGTTCTGGCATCTGCGCAGAATCTATTCCTCGGCCTAGACGTGAGCGCGATCACGTCCGCCCGCCTGTCCCATTGGTACGGTGCCCGCGCCAATGAGACGCTTTGCCACCTGGACCACCGGCCACCGCAAGACGGTGATCATCGGCTGGATCGTCGCCCTTTTCGCGACGATCGCGATCTCCGGCTCGGTCGGGGCTGACTTCAGCGAAGAATTCCAGCTTCCGGACTCCGATTCGAAGCAGGCCCTCGATCTGCTCGAAGAACGCTTTCCCGCGCAGTCGGGAGAAGCCGCCCAGATCGTCTTCAAGGCCGATGGAGGGGTGGAATCACCCGCGGTCGAGCAGAAGATGGAAGCGGTCTTCGCGAAGGTCGAAGGCTTCCCCCACGTCAGCGAAGTTGCCAATCCCTACAAGGGCAACGGCGCGGCGGCGGTCAGCGACGACGGCAAGATCGCCTACGCAACCGTCCAGTTCGACGTCACCGGCGACAAACTCAACGAAGACGACGTCAAGGAGATCGTCTCGATCGCGCAAGGCGCCGCGGGAGACGGGCTGCAGGTCGAGCTAGGCGGTCAGCCGATCGCGGAAGCCCAGGCGGAAGAAGGGGAAGACATCTCTTTCTTGGTCGGACTGGCCGCGGCGATCATCGTCCTTCTGCTCACCTTCGGCTCGGTGGTTGCGATGGGACTTCCGATCCTCACCGCTCTTTTCGCACTCGGAGTCGGGGTCAGCCTGATCACGCTCGGCACCCACGTTTTCCCCACCGCCGATTTCGCGCCGTTCCTGGCGACGATGATCGGCCTCGGCGTCGGCATCGACTACGCCCTGTTCATCCTCACCCGCTTCCGCAACGGCCTGGCCGAGGGAATGGACCCTCGGGAAGCGACGATCGCCGCGATCGACACCGCCGGCCGCGCCGTTCTCTTCGCGGGCATCACCGTGATCATCGCCCTGCTGGGGATGATGCTGCTCGGCCTCAGCTTCCTCTACGGGGTGGCGATGGCGGCGGCGCTCGCGGTCCTCTTCACGATGATCAGCGCTCTGACGCTGCTGCCGGCGCTGCTGACGATCGTCGGCCGGCGAGTCGACCGCCTGCGCATCCCTGGCCTCGGCCGCGGCAAACGCAGCGTCGATGAAGGCACCTGGTGGCAGCGCTGGAGCAGCCGCATTCAGCGACGGGCATGGACGGCCGCGTTGCTCTCCGGGGGGCTGCTGCTCGCTCTCTGCATCCCCGCGCTCTCGCTCCGCCTCGGCACCAACGACGCCGGCACCGAACCGGCCGGTAAAACCACGCGCCAGGCCTACGATCTACTTGCCGAAGGCTTCGGGCCAGGCTTCAACGGCCCGCTGGTTATCGCCGCTGCGCTGCCGGAAAAGGGCGACGACTCCGGCATGGTCGCGCTCCACAAGGAACTGCAGGAAGAAGCAGGCGTTGCCGGAACCACGCCGATCGCCCTCAGTCCGGAGAAGAACGCCGCCGTGTTCCAGGTCTATCCGACCACCTCGCCGCAGAGCGAGGAGACGACGGAACTGCTGGACCGGATCCGCGACGACGTGATCCCGCCGATCGAGACGCGGACCGACACGCAACTTCACGTCGGCGGTATCAACGCGATCTTCGAGGACTTCGGCGAAGCGATCACCGAAAAGCTGCCGCTCTTCATCGGCGTCGTCGTTCTGCTCTCGGCCCTGCTGCTGATGATCGTCTTCCGTTCGATCTGGGTGCCGCTGAAGGCGATGGCGATGAACCTGCTCTCGATCGGGGCCGCTTTCGGCCTGGTCGTGGCCGTCTTCCAATGGGGCTGGGGCGCGAGCCTGATCGGCGTCGACAGCACCGGCCCGATCATCTCCTTCCTCCCGATCTTCCTCTTCTCGATCGTCTTCGGGCTCTCGATGGACTATGAGGTCTTCCTGATGTCCCGGATCCACGAGGAGTGGGAACACACCAAGGACGCCTCCGAGGCGGTCACCCGCGGCCTCGCCCTGACTGGGCGCGTGATCACCGCCGCGGCGGCGATCATGGTCACCGTCTTCCTCTCCCTCGCTATCGGCGAAGACCGGATCATCAAACTCTTCGGCCTTGGCCTCGCCTCGGCGGTCTTCATCGACGCGGTGATCATCCGCTCCGTCCTCGTCCCGGCGATCATGCAGCTCCTCGGCGCGCGGGCCTGGTGGTTCCCGGGTTGGCTCGATCGGATCCTCCCGAAGCTCCACGTGGAGCCCGAGGAGGGCGACCCGTCGCCGACGGGCGAGCACCCCGTGGTTCAGCAGTCGAGCTGAGCTGCCCCCCTCGCCTCACTAACAACCCGTCCTCCCATTTTGCGAGGACCGATTTTCTTAGAGAATATTTGCCACATGTGGCAATTAATGCCGACCTTGGGAGAACTACCTTTTCCGATTTAGAGGTGAACTCAAGAAGTATGAAAAAGTAGCCTTTGCCGTACCTGTGCTTACCTCTATAAGTACCTGTCAAGGTCCCCGCGCCTCGACAGATGCTTGGCTTACCTCTCAGCTCCCCCGACTCGATCTACGAGTACATGATCGCCCTCCTGCCGGTGGCGTTCGGGCTGATCAGGATTGGGCACGGCTTCCTCGATCTGCTGCGCGACTACCGGGATTTCAGAGACGGCTGCTGAGGGATCGGGCCAGCTCGAGCTTGAGGTCGGCGGCTACCCGCTCCGGTTCGTTCTCCAGCTGCGTGTCGTCGTAGCGGAGCACGGTGTAGCCCTGTTGCCGTAGGTCGAGGTCGCGAGCGTGGTCATCCTCGAAGGCGACGGAGCCGCGGTGGTAGCTCCAGAAGTCGGTCTCGACGACAACCCGCTCTCTGCGCCAGAGGAAGTCGACGGTCCAGCGGCCTAGCTTGACGTTGACTTCTGGGTGCGGGAGGCGGTAGCGGCGGACGATGTCGAGGAAGAGCGTCTCCAGGTCCGAGCGGGTGCGGTCGGTGGTGAGGTGCTCGAGGCGGTAGCCCTTGAGCTCGGCCTGGCGCGTGGCGCGGCGTAGTAGGTGCGGTGCGAGGAGGGATGAGCCCCGGAGGTCCTCAAGAGTTCTGACCACGCTCGTGACGGGGATGTTGTGGCGGTAGGTGGTTAGGACCCGTCGCCCTCGCCCTCCTTCTTGCTGCAGGTAGGAGAGCGAGGGCGACGGGTCCGCGAGCGGTTTGAGGGAGGAGCACCGGTGGAGGTGGATGCCGCGCTGCTTCTTGCGGCCCGAGGTGGTTGGGACGGAGACGTGAACCGGGCCGTCGAATGGCTTGAGGAGCTCCCAGAGGACGACAGCGGAGACGTGGCTGAGGACGGCGCCGGGCCCGCAGGCGAGCACAGCAGCCATGAAACACCCGTGGAGGCTCAGGCTCCGGTGGCCGACGGCGTAGACGCCGCGGTGGATGCGGTGGAGGCGACCAAGCTTCAGGCGCCGTGAGATCGCGCTCTTGTCGATTCCGAGCTCATGGAGCTGCTCAACCGCGACCACGCCATGCCGCCGCGCCGCGATCTTCGCGAGAGCCGCATCGCGGGTGTCGAGTTCCTCTCGCATAGCGAGAGTAAGTCGACAGGGCCCGGTTTCTCTCCCCCGGTCCTGAGGTCGTAGGACCAAGCGAGGGCGTGCCGGCGGCGAAGCGGCAGTGCTTTGCACGACGCGGAGCCGACGGTGCGGCCTCGCGCAGCGTCTTACGGCCTCAGGCGGCCTTGGTGACCTTGCCCGCCTTCAAGCACCTAGTACATACGTACGCGCGGAGGGGGCGGCCGTTCTCTTGGATCCTCACCTTTTGCAGGTTCGGGTCGAAGCGGCGCTTGGTGGCGACCATTGAGTGGCTTCGGGACTGGCCGAACGCTGGTCCCTTGCCGCAGCTGTGACATACCTTGGCCATCGGTCGCGGGATGGTACAGGGTGCGGCTAGCCGCCGACTGCTCGCTTGAGGAGGGCCATGCGGGCGACCGTTAGGGCGGCGTTGCGGCCTTGGTCGCGCTTGTCGCCGCCGGCACGGGCGAGGGCCTGCTCCATGTTGTCGCAGGTGATGACGCCGAAGGCGCAGGGGACGCCGGTGGCCAGCTGCACGTCCTGGATGCCGCGGGCCGACTCGGCGCAGACGAAGTCGTAGTGGTCGGTCTCGCCGCGGATGACGACGCCGAGGCAGGCGACGCCGCCGATCTCCAGGCCGCCGTTGTGTTTGGCGTTGTCGCGGCGGACGCCGTCGATGATTTCTTTGGCGGCGAAGGGGAGCTCGTAGGCACCGGGCACCGACTGGTGGGTGACGTTGCCGATCGGCACGCCGGCCATCTGGAACCCGTGGTCGGCGCCGTCGAGCAGGCGCAGCGCCAGGTCCTCGTAGAAACGGCCGACGACGACCGCGAACTGGAGTTTCTCCAGCTTCGCCTTCTCCTCGTCGCTGAACTGCTCCAGGAACGCCCCCGCCTCAGCCATTGCCGTCCTTTGCCTCCGCCGCGTCCCGTTCCTCCTCGTCGTGGATCATCTCCTCGTCGAGGGCCAGCCCCTGGTGGTGCAGCGAGTGGCCCATCTTGTCGCGCTTGGCGCGCAGGTAAGCCTCGTTGTGGGTGTTGGGGACGGATTCGATCGGCACCTGCTCGCTGACCGAGAGCCCGTAGCCCTCCAGCCCGATGATCTTTTTCGGGTTGTTGGTGAGGATGCGGATGCTGGTCAGGCCGAGGTCGCCGAGGATCTGGGCGCCGATCCCGTAGTCGCGCAGGTCGGCCGGCAGACCGAGTTTGAGGTTGGCCTCGACGGTGTCGGCGCCCTCCTCCTGCAGCTTGTAGGCGCGGAGCTTGTTGAGGAGGCCGATCCCCCGCCCCTCCTGGGAGAGGTAGAGGAGGACGCCCTTGCCCTCGCGCTCGATCATCGAGAGCGCCGCTTCCAGCTGTTCGCCGCAGTCGCAGCGCATGCTGTGGAAGACGTCGCCGGTGAGGCACTCGCTGTGGACGCGGACGAGCACGTCGTCGGCGCCGTCGACGTCGCCCTTGACCATCGCCACGTGGTGTTTATCGTCGACCAGCGAGCGGTAGCCGACCGCCTGGAAGTCGCCGAACGCGGTCGGCAGCGCCGTCGCCACCACCCGCTCGACCAGTTTCTCGGTCCGGCGCCGGTAGGCGATCAGGTCGGCGACCGTGATCATCAGCAGCCCGTGCTTTTCGCAGTAGGGGACGAGGTCGGGGACGCGGGCCATCGTCCCGTCGTCGTTCATGATCTCGCAGATCACCCCGCTGGGATGAAGGCCAGCGAGGCGTGCCAGGTCGACCGAGGCCTCGGTCTGGCCGGCCCGCTCGAGGACGCCGCCGTCTTTGGCTTTGAGCGGGAAGACGTGGCCGGGCTGGACGAGGTCGCGCGGCTTCGCCTCGGGGTCGATCGCGACCTGGATCGTGTGGGCGCGGTCGTGGGCGGAGATGCCGGTGGTGACGCCTTCGCGCGCCTCGACCGAAACCGTGAAGGCGGTCTGCAGCGGCGCTTCGTTCTTCGCCGCCATCAGGTTGAGGCCGAGCGCATCGCAGCGCTCGCCGGTCAGCGAAAGGCAGATCAGCCCGCGCCCCTCCTTGGCCATGAAGTTGATCGCCTCCGGCGTCGCGAACTGGGCCGCCATCGTCAGGTCGCCCTCGTTCTCGCGGGTCTCGTCGTCGCAGACGACGACCATGCGCCCGGCGCGAATCTCCTCGATTGCCGCCTCGATCGTCGCGAACGGGCTCTCCCCCGCCTGCGTCGCTTTCTCTTGTCCTTGCGTCTCGGCCATCGTGCTCACGCCTGCTCCTTTCGGGCGAATGGTGACATCAATCGCTCCACGTACTTGGCAACCACGTCGCACTCCACGTTCAATCGGTCTCCTGGCGCCAAATCCCCCAGGTTCGTCCGCTCCAGCGTCTCGGGGATCAGCGAGACCTCCGCCCAGCTGTCGCCCAGTTGGGAGACGGTGAGGCTGACGCCGTTGAGGGTGATCGAGCCCTTGTCTACGACGAACTGAAGAAGCTGGGTAGGGAGGTCGACCCGGACGCGCCGGGCGAAGCCGTCGTCCTCGAGAGACGAGACCGTGCCGATGCCGTCGACGTGTCCTTGGACGATGTGGCCGCCGAGCCGGTCGCCGACCTTCATTGCCAACTCCAGGTTGACCTTCGAGGCCTCTTCCACGGAGTCGAGCGCGGTGACCTCCAGCGTCTGGTTCATCGCCTCGGTCTCGAAGCCGTTGCCATCAACCGCAGTGGCGGTGAGACAGCAGCCGTTGACGGCGATCGAGTCACCGAGGGCGAGCTCGCCGGCGAGGCGGGAAGAGATCCGCAGCTTCGCGCCGTCGCCACTGCGCTCGAGGGACTCGACGGTCCCAAGGTCTTCGATCAGGCCCGTGAACACGTCACCACTCCTTGAGGCGGGCGCGGACGAGGATGTCGTCCCCCACCTGCCCGGTCGTCCCTTCCAGGGCGACCACGCGCGCGCTGCCGTCACTGCCTTTTTCGGATCCGCCGAGAAGCATCGGGGCGATGAAGGTACGGGATTCGTCGATCTGGCCGGCGGCGACGAAGCCTGACGCGAGAGTCCGGCCGCCCTCCAGGAAGAGGCTCGTGACTTCGCGGCGGCCGAGCTCGCGCAGGGCCGCCTCGAGGTCCGTCGCGACGATCGTCTCTGCTCCTGCAGCATTGAGGGCGGCGACGCGGTCGGCGGGAGCATTCGGAGCGGTGATGATCAACACCGGCGCCTGGTCGAGCGTGGAGAGCAGTTGGGACTGCAGCGGCAAACGCGCCTGGGAGTCGAAGACGACGCGCTTAGGCTGGCGCGCTCCCTCGATCCGCGCAGTCAGGAGCGGATCGTCGGCCAGCGCGGTGCCGATGCCGACGGCAATCGCGTCGTGTTCGGCGCGCCAGCGGTGGACGAGATCGCGGCTCTCGGGGCCGGAGATCCAGGGGCTGTCGCCGGGGGCCGTGGCGGTCTGGCCGTCGAGGGACATCGCCATCTTGAGGACGACCAGCGGCAGGCCGGTGCGGGCGTGCTTGCGGAAGGGCTGGTTGAGGCGGCGGGCGGCGGTGGCCTCGGCACCGGACGCGAAAGCGACTTCGACGCCGCCGTCGCGGAGGATTCCCGGGCCGCGGCCGGCAGCCTTCTCGCTCGGATCGTCGGAGGCGATGACGACGCGGGCGATGCCGGCCTCGAGGATTGCCTCGACGCAAGGCGGCTGCCGCCCCTGATGGGCGCAGGGCTCGAGCGTCACGTACATCGTCGCCCCGGCGGGGTCCTCGCCGCGGCGGCGGCAGTCCTCCAGCGCCGCCCGCTCGGCGTGGAGGCCGCCGAGCTTGGCGTGGAAGCCCTCGCCGATGACACCCCCGTCCCGCACGATCACCGCACCGACGAGTGGGTTGGGGCTGACCCGCCCGCGCCCGCCCTCGGCCAGCTCCAGCGCTCGCCGCAGGTGAGCTTGATCAGTGGCTGTGAGCTCGGCTTTCATCGACTGATTGACTTGTCAATCAACCAGGAGTTTACCCCCTCCGCGGCGTAGCTAAGAGGGTTCGTCCGGATACTCTGAGCCGCCGCCTTTGAAGCTGATCATCCAAATCCCCTGTCTTAACGAGGAGGAGACCCTTCCTCAGACCGTCGCCGACCTGCCGCGTGAGGTCCCCGGCATCGACGAGGTCGAGTTCCTCGTCGTCGACGACGGCAGCACCGACCGCACGGTCGAGGTCGCTCGCGAGTGCGGGGTCGAGCACATCGTCCGCCTCACCAACAACAAGGGGCTGGCGGCCGGGTTCCAGGCGGGCCTGGACGCCTGCCTCAAACTGGGCGCCGACGTCGTCGTCAACACCGACGCCGACAACCAGTACAGCGGCGCCGACGTGCCGAAGCTGGTGGCGCCGGTAGTCGCCGGCGAGGCCGACATGGTCGTCGGCGACCGCCAGGTCTCCCAGATCGACCACTTCTCCGGCTCGAAAAAGGGTCTGCAGCGGCTCGGCAGCTGGGTCGTACGGCGTCTCTCCGGGACCGACGTCTCCGACGCCACCTCCGGCTTCCGCGCCTACAACCGCGAGGCCGCCCTGCAGCTGCTCGTCGTCGACAACTTCACCTACACGCTGGAGAGCCTGATCCAGGCCGGGAAGATGCTGATCGCCGTCGACGAGGTCGAGATCAGCACCAACCCGAAGACGCGCGAGTCCCGCCTCTTCGCCTCGACCGGTGCCTACGTGCGCCGCAACGGGCCGGCGATCCTCCGCATCTACGCCCGCTACGAGCCGCTGCGCGCCTTTGCCACCGCCGGTGCCGTCGCCCTCTTCCTCGCCGTCTGCGCCTGGCTGCCGTTCCTGATCGACTGGATCTTCAACGGCGACAGCACCGGCCACATCCAGTCGCTGATCCTCGGCGCCGTCCTCTTCATCGCCGCGATGCAGCTCTTCGCCCTCGGCGTCATCGGCGACCTGCTCGCCGGCCAGCGGGTGATGACCCAGCGGGTCTTCGAGCGGGTGCGGCGGGTCGAGCTGGCGGTCGGGGTGAAGCCGTCCCATTACGAGCGTGGCAGCAAGCCGGTCGGTCGCGAGTCTCCCGAGTGAGCGAGGAGGAGCGCAAAGCCGGCGGCGACGCGAACGCCGCCGAATACGGGAAAACGGCGAGCTTCCTGGCGATCGGCGTCGGCCTCACCGGCCTGATCACCTACGCCTACTTCCTGATCGCCTCTCACACCCTCTCCAAGGACGACTACGGCCAGATCACGGTGCTGTGGTCGGCCGTCTTCATCACGATCTCGACCCTCTACCGGCCGGTCGAACAGCTGCTCAGCCGTCACGTCTCCGAGCGGCTGGCGAAGGGCGAACCGCTGCGGCAAGAGCTGCGCGTCGCCTCGACGATCCAGGTCGGGCTGGCCCTCTTCTTCGCGATGGTCGCGCTGGTCCTGCGCGGGCCGATCCAGGACGACCTCCTCGAAGGCAACGAAACGCTCTACTGGGTCTTCTTCGGCGCCGTCCTCTTCTATGCCGCCAGCTACTTCGCCCGCGGCTTCCTCGCCGGCCAGCGCACCTTCGGCCTGTTCACGGCGCTGATCCTCTCCGAGTCGGTCTTCCGCACCCTCTTCGCGGTCCTCGTCGCGATCGGGCTGCTGAGCGGCCAGAGCTGGGTCGCGATCGGGATCGTCGCGGCGCCGAGCCTCAGCCTGCTGGTGGTGCCGTTCGCGTTCGCCCGCCGCGCGAAGAAATCGCAACCTGCCCCCAAACCCAAAGGCGATCAAGAGGAGTTCACGATGCGCGAGGGCAGCGGCTTCGCCGCGGCCGTGCTCGTGATCATGTTCAGCGAACAGGCCTTCCTCAACGCCGGCCCGATCATCACCCGCGGCCTCCAGGACGCAGCCGCCGCCGGCTTCATCTTCAACGTGCTGATGCTGGCGCGGGCGCCGCTACAGCTCTTCCAGGCTGTCTCGACCAGCATCCTCCCCCACCTCACCAGCCTCCACACCTCGACCGCGCCCGAGAGCGAGCGCGAATTCCACCGCTCGGTCCGCGGCGTCCTCCTCGCCGTCGCCGGCTTCGCCGCCTTCACCGCGGTCGTCGTCCTCATCGCCGGGCCGCAGCTTATGCAGCTCGCCTTCAGCGACAAGTTCGAGTACGACCGGCCGGGGCTGCTGCTGGTGACGCTGGGGATGGGGCTCTACCTCGGCTCGGTGACGTTGAACCAGGCCTGCCTCGCGCAGGGGCAGGTGCGCCGCGCCGCCGCCCGCTGGATCACCTGCGCCGCCTTCTTCATCCTCTGGAACTTCCTGCCGATCGTCAGCGACGAGTTCCGCCGAGTCGAGATCGGATTTGCGTTAACGGCAGGTGTACTTTTCGCCCTTCTGTACCTCGTGTACCGCCGCCCGCACGAACGCCCCGAAGACGTTCCCCAAGCGGGTTCCGCCGAGGAGCTGGAGGCGCGTCTGGCTTCGATAGACGAGAACGTCTAGCCGCCGATGAGAATTTTGAGTATCTGTGACCGTGGCCTCTTGATCTAGGGTCCGCCCCGATGGGGCACCACGACGCCGAGCTGATCCTGATCGCCGGTGCCCTGCTGGGCGCGGGCATCGTCGGGGCGCTGCTCGCCGACCGGGTCCGCGTGCCCGGGCTCCTGCTCTTCCTGGCGCTGGGGATGGTGGCCGGCTCGGAGGGGATCGGCGGCATCGAGTTCTCCAACATGGAGCTGGCGCGGACGCTGGGGACGATCGCGCTGATCCTGATCCTCTTCGAGGGCGGGCTGACCGCCGGCTGGTCGGAGATCCGGCCGGTGCTTGGCACGGCCGCTTCGCTGGCCACGATCGGCACCGTCCTCACCGCGGTCGTCGCCGGCTTCGCGGCGAAGCTGATCTTCGACATCGGGACCCTCGAAGGGATGATCGTCGGGGCGGCGATCGCGGCAACGGACTCGGCGGCGATCTTTGCCGTGCTGCGCCGCTCGACCCTGGAGAAGCGGCTGGCGCGCTCGCTCGAGGGCGAGTCCGGGATGAACGACCCCGTCGCCCTGCTGCTGGTGATCGGGTTCATCGAATGGATCCAGGAGCCCGGCTACGGGCTGGCCGACATGGCCGCCCTGCTCGCCCTCAAACTCGCGGTCGGGATTGCCGTCGGCTACCTGATCGGCCGCCTCGCCGTGGCGGCGCTCAGCGCCGTGCGGCTGCCGACCGACGGGATCTACCCGGTGGCGACGGTCGCGATCGCCGCCCTCGCCTACGGCGTCGCCGAGGTCGCCCACGGCTCAGGTCTGCTCGCCACCTACCTGGCCGCGCTGGCGCTCGGTGGCGCCAACATCCCCGCCCGGCGCACCGTCGTCGCCTTCCACGAGGGGCTCGGCTGGGTCGCCCAGCTCGCCCTCTTCATTCTCCTCGGCCTCCTCGTCTTCCCCAGCCAGCTCGACGACGTCGCGTTGAAAGGGCTGGCGCTCTCCGCCGTGCTGATCCTCGTCGCCCGCCCCCTGGCGACCTTCGTCGCCACCGCCCTGGCGCCGCTCAACGTGCGCGAGCGGCTGATGCTCGGCTGGGCCGGACTGCGCGGGGCGACGCCGATCTGGCTTGCCACCTTCCCGGTCGTCGCCGGCATCGCCGGCGGCCAGGAAGAGTTCGCGATCGTCTTCTTCGTCGTCGTCACCTCGACTCTGGTCCAGGGAGCCAGCTTCGAGCCGCTGGCGACGCGACTGGGGCTGACGACCGACGAGCCGGCGCTGCCCCGGCGGCTGCTGGAGTCGGGACGGATTCGGCGCATGGGCGGCGACGTGATCGCCTACCGGGTGCCGGAGGGAGCCGCGATCGCCGGGCACCGGGTCCGCGAGCTCGAGCTGCCGCGCGAGGCGCTCGTCAACGTCATCGTCCGCGACGGAAACGCGATGCCGCCGCGTGGATCGACCGAGCTGCAGGAGGGCGACGAGCTGCACATCCTCGTCCGCAGCGAGCTGCGCGACGAGGTCGAGGGGCTGACGGGTCACTGGGCCAAAGGCCCGATCGGCAAGCCCGCCCCGCCCGCGCTGCCCCGACGGGGCGCCTCCCAGGTCTTCACGGTGCGTCCCGCCCGGGGGGATGGGGAGCTCGGCGAGGAGATCGACGGGATTCCGATCGTCAGGGTGATGCGCGACCGTAGCGAGCGGGGCGCCTACCTCGTTGCCCTCGCCGACGGCCGCTACGCGGTGTTGAGCTCAGGCCTGATCGCGATCGGCGGCCGGCGGGCGCTGGCCGGCTGGTGCGAGGGCCGCGCCGCGCGGGAGGACGTCGACGCCTCTGAGCGAGCCTGGTGGCAGGAGGTCACCGGCGCCCTGATCGCCCGCGGGCGCTCAGGCGGCCCCGGCCGCGTCGACGATCTCGGTGTAAGCGGAAGCGGGCTCGGCAGCGCCGAAAACGGCTGAGCCGGCGACGAAGAGCTGGGCGCCGGCGGCGGCGAGCGGGCCGGCCGTCTCCTTGTCGACACCGCCGTCTACCTCGATCGCGGCGCCGCCGACGAGCGGCATCAGCCGCTCGACCTTCTCTGGCGAGGTCTCGATGAAGGACTGGCCCCCCCACCCCGGATTGACGCTCATACAGAGGACGATGTCGGCGAGGCCGCGAAGCTCCTGCACCGCCTCGACGGGGGTCCCAGGGTTGATTGCGATCCCGGCCAGGCAGTCAAGTTCGCGGACCGCGGTCAGGGTGCGATGGGCGTGCGGGGTCGCCTCGTCGTGAAAGGTGATCGAGTCGGCCCCGGCCTTGGCGAAGTCGGCGAGCTGGCGCTCGGGCGCCTCGATCATCAGATGGACGTCGACGACACCGCCGGCCTCGTGGACCTGGTCGGCGATCCCGCTGAGGACGAGAGGCCCGATCGTGATTGGCGGGACGAAGTGGCCGTCCATGACGTCGAAGTGAATGACCCGGGCGCCGGCGTCCATCACCTCGGCGACCTGCGTTCCCAGCTTGCCCATGTCGGCGGAGAGGATCGACGGTGCCACCCGCCGCTCCGACAGCAGCTCTCGCATCCGCTCGCTCACGGGCCGGAGCCTACTGAGCGCGTGCGGACGCGGCTATGCCTCTTTGAGCATCGAGGACCCGCACGACTGGCATTCCATGTCGGCGGTGTGGCTCATCCGCGCGATCGTCTGGTGCTCGCCGCAGTTGGGGCACTGGGAGACGAGTTCGAAGCGGCTGAGGCAGTTGACGCAGCGGAGGCGGCCCGGCAGCTGGGTCGGGCGCAGCCAGGGCTCACTGCACTTCGGGCAGGCGGCGCGGTTCAGCGGATTCGAGTCCGCCGGAGTTGACTGGTCGGCTTCGCTCATGGGGCTAATCATGCCTGCTCGCGCAGGCCCAGATGAAACCGCCGGTGCAGGCAAAAGTTTCGCTATGCCGTTCTGGTCAGCCGAGTGATGAAAAAGCCGGTGGTCCGGTCCCGGTCCGGACGCAGCTGCAGGCAGCGGCGATCGGCCGGTGCCGCGAGCTCTGGAGCGCGGGCGCCGAGGTCATTGAGCTCGAGCGGGGGCACCTCGTCGGTCCCGGCGGCGGCGAGCAGGGCGGCGATGCGATCCTCGTTCTCGCGGCGAGAGATCGTGCAGGTCGAGTAGACGAGGGTGCCGCCAGGGCGCAGCGCCGCGGCGGCCGCGCGCAGCAGCCCGTCCTGGACCTCGGTCAGCCGCGCGATCGTCTTCGGCGACTTGCGCCAGCGCGCGTCCGGCCGCGAGGCGAGGGTGCCGAGGTCCGAGCAGGGGGCGTCGAGGAGGACGCGATCGAAGATCGCCGCCAGGCCCGCCTCGCGGGCATCGGCCTCGATCACGCTGACGCTGCGAAGGCCAAGACGGGTCGCCTGGGCGGCGACTTCGGCGGCGCGGGCAGGGTCGAGCTCGACCGAGATCACCTCGCCGCGGTCCCCCATCCGCTCGGCAATCTGGCCGGTCTTGATCCCCGGCCCGGCGCAGAGGTCGAGGACGTGCTCGCCTTCCTGCGGGTCGAGCGTCTCGACGACAGCCGCAGAACCGCGGCTCTGCGGCGTCAGCTCGCCGGCGGCGATCGCCGCCGGGACCGCCTCGCCGGTGCGGCCGGCGGTCACGATCGACTCGGGGGCGGCGAGCGGCCAGGGAGCCTCCGCGGGCCGGACCTCGACCCCGGCCTCCCGCAGCCGCGACAGCACCGCCTCGCGCTCGTCGTGCAGCAGGTTGACCCGCATCGCCACCTCAGCGGGCCGGTTGCAGGCGGCAAGCGCGGAGCGCGCCGCGTCCTCCCCCAGCTCCTGCCACCACATCTCCGCCAGCCACTTCGGCACCGAGTCGGCGACCGCGGCGGCGGCGGGGTCGGCGTCGTTCTCCAGCAATTGCGCGACCAGCTGCGCCCGCTCGCGGCCGGCCCGGCGCAGGACGGCGTTGACCAGCCCGGAGGCGTGGGCGGCGCCGGCCGCCTTGGTCAGCTCGACGGCCTGGTCGACGGCGGCGTGGTCAGGGGTGGCGTCAGCGAAGAGGAGCTCGTAGAGCCCGAGCCGCAGCGCCGCTAGCACCGGCGGGTCGAGCAGGCGGGTCGAGCGCTTCGCCAGGCGTTCGATCGCGACGTCGCTGGTGCCGCGGCGCTGGACGGCGCCGTAGGCGAGGCGCTGCGCCTGGGCGCGGTCGCGGCCGCTGAGGCCGAGCCGGTCCGCCTCGGCGCGGAAGGCGCGCTCGGTGAAGGCGTCATCCTCGAAGGTGGCGCGGATCGTCGCGAAGGCGAGGGCGCGCGCCGGGGAGACGCGGCCGGAACCGGAAGGCGCCCCGCTGGAAGCGCTCACGAGCCCGGCAGCGGATGGCCGCGCAGGTAGGCGTCGGCTGCCATCGGCTTGCCGCCCGGCGGTTGGACCAGCAGCAGCCGCAGGGCTCCCTCGCCGGCGCCGAGGAGCAGGGCTCCATCGCGCTCGGCTAGCTCGCCCGCCGCGAGCGCCGCCTCGGCCACCTCGGCGCGGCGGACACCGAGGCGCTCGCCGTCGGCCAGCTCGACGTAGGTGCCGACGTGGGGGTTGAGTGCGCGGACCTTGTCCGCGAGCTCGGCCGCCGGCCGCTCGGGGTCGAGCCGCCGCTCCACCGCCTCGATCTTCTCAGCGTAGGTAACCCCCTCCTCGTCCTGCTCGGCGAACCCGAGCGCGCTTTTCGCCTGCAGGTCGAGGGCGCGGACGAGCAGCTCGCCGCCGAGCTCGGCGAGACGCGCGGAGAGGGACTCGAAGTCCTCCTCGGGGTCGATCGCCACCTCCTCGCGGAGAGCGACGGGCCCGGAGTCGAGGCCTGCCGTCAGTTCCATGATGCAGACGCCGGTCCTCTCGTCGCCGGCCATGATCGCCCGCTCGATCGGCGCGGCGCCGCGCCAGCGCGGCAGCAGCGAGGGGTGCACGTTGAGGATCGGGAACTCGGAGAGCAGGGGCTCGCGGATCAGCTGCCCGAAGGCGCAGACGACGACCGCCTCGGGCTCGGCCGCGCGCAACCGCTCCAGCGCCCCCTCGTCGTTGACGTTCTCCGCCTGCAGCAGCTCCAGCCCCAGCTCCCGCGCGGCGACCGCGGCGGGTGGCGGCTTCACCTTGCGACCGCGCCCCTGGCGGCGATCAGGTGGGGTGACGACGAGGGCGGGACGGTGCGGCGAGTCGACCAGCCGTCTCAGAACGACAGCGGCGAACTCGCTGGTTCCGAGGTAGGCGGTCTTCACGCGTCGGTGCGAGGCTCGCGCAGCTCGTCCTCGCCGCCCTCGATCTCTTCCTCGGCCGAGGGGCTGTAGCTGCCGCCCTCGCGCAGCGCCCGCAACGCCGCCTTGCGCTGCTCGCGGCTGGTGCGGTCGAGAATCAGTACCCCGTCGAGGTGATCGATCTCGTGCTGCAGGACCCGTGCCTCCAGTCCTGCCGCCTCGATCACGATCGGCTCGCCCTCGACATCGCGGCCGCTGAAGCGCGCGTAGAGCGGGCGCTCGACGTCCATCGTCACCCGCGGCAGGCTGAGGCAGCCCTCCTCGGCGACGGCGTACTCGTCTGAGAGCCATTCGACCTCGGGGTTGACGAGGGCGGCCGGCTCGCTCTCCGGACCCGCCTGGAAGACCAACAGGCGCCGCAGGACCCCGAGCTGGGTCGCGGCCAACCCGATCCCGAGCCCGTCCCGCATGATCTCGATCATCCGCTCGACCTCCGCGTGCAGCTCCGGGCCGAATCGGGAGACCGGCGAGGCCTTGCTCTTCAGCACCGGGTCGCCGAACTTGACGACATGCGCGAGCGCGGCTTCCCGACGCTCCAGCAGCTCGATTTCGACCCGACGGTCCTCGGCCTCGCGCTCCTCCGTCCTCACCTCGTCGCTCATCGGCCCTGAGTCTAAATATCGCTTCCGTTCTGATACTTCCTGCGTGGTGAGGAAGAGTCGACCGAGGATCGCGATCGCCACCTGCGCGGCCTACGAGGAGCTGAAGGTCGACGACCGCCTGCTCGGCGAGGCGCTGGAGAGCCGCGGGGCCGAGGCGGTGCCGGTGGTCTGGGACGGCGCGCAGCCGCGCTGGCAGGACACCGACCTCTGTCTCGTGCGTTCGACCTGGGACTACCACGACAAGCACGAGGAGTTCCTCGCCTGGACGCAGGAGGTGGCGCAGGCGACGACGCTGCACAACCCGGCCGACGTGATCGCCTGGAACAGCGCCAAGACCTACCTGCGGGAGCTGGGCGAACGAGGGGTGCCGACGGTCCCAACCGTCTGGGTCGACCGCGGATCCGGAACCGACGTCGAGGAAATCCTCACCCGCGAAGACTGGCCTGAGGTGGTGATCAAGCCGGTCGTCGATCTCGGGGCCAAGAACCTGCACCGGGTGAGGGCTGGCGCCGGCGCCGCGGGCGACGCGCTGGCGGCGGTGCTGGCGCGGAGCGACGGGATGGTGCAACCGTTCCTGCCGTCGCTGGAAGCAGAGGGCGAGCTCTCGCTGGTCTTCATCGACGGCGCCTTCAGCCACGCCGTCCGCAAGGTCCCGGCCGCCGGTGACTTCCGGGTCCAGTCGATCTGGGGCGGGAAGGCTGAGGCGACCACGCCCGCCGCCGACTGTCTCGAACTCGCCGAGCGAGCCATCGCCCACCTCACCGAGCCGCCGCTCTACGCCCGAGTCGACCTCGTCGCTGGCGCTGACGGCAGCCTGCTCCTGATCGAGCTGGAGCTGATCGAGCCCAACCTCTACATGGGCGAGCACCCGCGGGCGGCAGCCGCACTCGCCGAGGCCGCCCTACTGCGGATCGACGTCGACGCCGATCGCAACGTCCTTCAGTGAGCGGTCGGCCGCTCGACCCTCGACGACCCCCCGCACAGCCACAACCGCCCCGCTCCTGTCCTCGGTCTTGATCAGCAGCCGCCGCCGGTGGCGGTTGCGAACCCGGAACATCGGCGCCGGGCCCAGCAACTCCGAGCCTTTCGGCAAAGCCCGACGTAGCTCGCTGGCGATCCCACGCGCCGCCTCGTCGAGCTTGCCCTCGTCCTCGGCGGCGAAGTTGATCCGCAGCAGGTAGGAGAAGGGCGGGTAGCGCAGGACCTCGCGCCGCTCCAACTCGCGCTCGAGGAAGCCGGCGGAGTCGTGGCGGGCGGCGTGTTCGATGCTGGAGGCGTTCGGGGCCAGCGTCTGCACGATCACCTCTCCCCCGGCCTCGCCGCGGCCGGAGCGACCGGCGAGCTGGGCGACCATCGCGAAGGTCCGCTCCTCGGCGCGGAAGTCAGGGAAGCGCAGGGTCGCGTCGGCGTCGAGGATCGCGCTCAGCGTCACCTCGGGGAAGTCGTGGCCCTTGGCGACCATCTGGGTGCCGACGAGGACGGCGCTGGGCGCTTCGTCGAAGGCGGCGAGGATGCGGGCGTGGGCGCCGCGCCCGGCGGCGGTGTCAGCGTCGAGGCGCATCACCGGCATCGGCGCCAGCCGCTCGCGCAGCAGCCCCTCGATCCGCTCGGTCCCGGCCCCGGCCCGTGAGAGCGTCGTCGAGCCACACTCCGAGCAGGCGCGCGGCTGGGGTTCGGAATGGGCGCAGTGGTGGCAGACGAGGCGGCCGCTGTGGCGGTGGACGATCAGCGAGACGTCGCAGTTGGGGCAGCTCCAGTGATGGCCGCAGGAACGGCAGGTCATCCAGGGGGCAAAGCCGCGACGGTTGATCATCACGATCGCCTTGGCGCCGGCCCCACGCACTCCCTCCAGCGCCTCCCAGGTCTCGCCGTGGATCGGGCCCGAGCGGGGGTCGGCGTCGCGCATGTCGACGAGGTGGACCGGCGGCATCCGCCGGCCGTCGACCCGCCGCGGCAGCTCCAGCCGCGGCAGCTCCAGCCAGGTCTCCGGCCGCGGCGTCGCAGTGCCGGCGACGAGGACGGCGCCGTTGTCGGCGGCCCGTTTGCGGGCGACGGTGCGGGCGTCGTAGGTCGGGTCGCCCTCCTGCTTGTAGGAGGCGTCGTGCTCCTCGTCGATGACGATCAGGCCGAGGTCGCGAACGGGAGCGAAGACGGCCGAGCGGGGACCGACACAAACGCTGGCCTCGCCACTGCGCAGGCGCCGCCACTCGTCGTAGCGCTCGCCCGCGGAGAGGGCCGAGTGGAGGACGGCGAAGCGGTCGCCGAGGCGAGCGCGGAAGCGGGCGACTGCCTGCGGCGCCAAACCGATCTCCGGGACGAGGACGATCGCTCCCTTGCCGCGCTCCAGGGCCGCCTCGACCGCCGCCAGGTAGACCTCGGTCTTGCCGGAACCGGTGACGCCGTGGAGCAGCAGCTGTCGCGACGAGCCCGCCTCGCCATCGAGGGCGGAGACGATCGCCGCGACCGCCTCGGCCTGCTCGGGCAGGAGCTCGGGGCTGGCGGCGGCAGCGGAGAGACCGGGCTCGCCGGGAATCCGGCGCACGGTGACGCTGCGGGTGGAGAGCAGCCCTCGACCCTCGAGCCGACGCAGCGTTTGGCGGTCGGAGCCGATCGCGGTCGCCAACTCGCCCGAGGACATCTCCCCCGAGCGCAGCGCCTCGAGCACCGCACGCTGCTTGGGTCCGAGCCGCTCGCCTCCACCCAGGGCAGCCTCGCCCGCCGGCAGGATCGCCGCCCGCAGCTCGGTCTTGGCGCGGACGGTGCGCCCGGCACTCCCCGTTCCCGTGCCCGGCGGCAGGACCAGCTGCAGTCCGCGCGAGGGCGTCGAGCAGTACTCCTCGGCGACCCAGATGCCGAGGCGCACCAGCTCCGGCGTCGCCCCCGCCTCCAGCGCCTCGATCGGCTCAGCCAGACGCTCGGGTGGGAGCTCGGAGACCTCGGCAACCTCGACGACGACTCCGAGCAGCCGCCGCGGGCCGAAGGGAACCCGGACGACGCTGCCGACGTCGACCTCAGCCATCGCCTCCGGGCGCCGGTAGTCGAAGGGGCCGCGCAGGGCGCGCGCGGTGGTCAGGGGCTCGACCCGAAGAATCGCCATCGCGCCGAGGTTATGCCGGGCAGGGGATGCCTGGCCTGCGGCCGACCGAGGTCATATGCTGGCCGCCGTGGCCCTCAATCTCCACCCCGGCGAGCACGTCCTCTTCGAGGGACATCCCTCCTGGCGGGCGATCCTCGGCTTCTACCTCAAAGGCGCTCTCGTCGCCGTCGTCCTGGGGTTCATCGCCAACCTCATCGACGGCGGGGCGTCAGCCTTCATAGTGATCCTCGTCGTCCTCGCCCTGACCCTGCTGATCGGCTTCGTCAAGCGGGTGGCGACCACCTACACGATCACCGACCGCCGCCTCAACATCAAGCGCGGGATCATCTCCAAAGAGGTTCAGGAGACGCGGCTGGAGCGGGTTCAGAACGTCAACTACAGCCAGAGCGTCTACCAGCGCCTGATGCAGATCGGCGACGTCGACTTCGACACCGCGGCGGGCGACGACTACAACTTCGTCTTCAGCGGAGTCGCGAACCCGGGCGAAGTCGTCGAGGCGGTTGACAAAGCCACCGGCGTCTCCACCGCGGGTTCGCACGGTCTCGGTGAGGCGCAGCCGCCCACCGGCCGTTAGCTCCAGGCCCTATTCGATCCAGCTTTTCACTTCTTTTCCAGATGTGTCGGTGGTGATCACTGTCGTTTCACCGGAAATGGTCCCGTTGCTGCCCGAACCAAACCCGCAGGTGAACCCGGAATGGGTGTATTTGATACCGGTGGCGGTGCCACTCATATGAAAGTGGTTGCCTTTATTGACGATTTCCCCTCCGGTTTTTTTCTGCGGCGGGATCGTGATCGTGCAACCCGGAGCGGTCACGACGACGCTTTTGCCTTCGGGGCAGACCAGTTCGCCTTCGCTGTTCGCGTAGATGACCCCTTCGCATCCGTTTTGGTTGATCGTCGCGGCAATTGTGCTTCCGAAAACGATCAGGTGGCAACCGCTGACCGTCCCGGCCAGTTTGAACGAGCTTTGTGTTTTGCTCGTCGCCACTCCCGTATAGGTGGCGGTTTCACATGTGAGTTCACCCGCTGTCATCGTGTACGTCGAGACACCTTCCTGAGAGCCGCTGATTTTGGTCGTTTCGGATTCGAAGTGAAATTCGACCGCGGCGGCATTTGGTACGCCCACAGCAGCCAGAGCCGCAAGAGCGAGCAGAAGGATTGACCCTCGCTTGAAGCTACGCATGATGTTTCTCCCTTTTCCAGGCGACCTTTTGGCCGCCAGGAGGCATCCATCGCAGCTAGTTAAAGGTTGGTCAAAAAAGCCTTTTCGTTTCTAAGCGGTGAGGCCGCAACTTCCCGAGGCTGGCCTTGGCCTCTCCTGCACTTTCCCTGCGTTGGAAACGCGCACGCCCTGATTTGGCACAAGCGCGCACCGACGATACTCGGGCAGGTGAGACGGCAGAAGTGGAACCAATGCGATTCGACGGCCGGGCCGACAACACCGGGCCCGGCCGCCCCACGTCCGACCGGCAGCAGAAAGCAAAACCGGAGAGACGCCGCGTTCAAGGATCTATTCGACCCAGATTCTCACAGGAACGCCCGCTGTATTCGTGCCTTTCGCTGTCGATGATCCCGAAATGGTCCCGTTGGTGCCAGAGCCGGTGCCGCAGGTGAAACCCGAATGGGAGTAGCTGATTCCCGAGGCGCTGCCGCTCACAGAAATATGGTTTTCGACATTGGTGTATTTGGCGCCCATGTTTTTCTGAGGGGGAATCGTGATCGTGCAGCCGGATGCGGTAACGACGACGTTTTTGCCTTCCGGACAGACCATTTCCCCTTCACCGTTGGCATAGGCAATACCTTCGCAGCCGTTTTGGCTCACAGTGGCCGAGATTGTGCTCCCGAAAATGATGATGTGGCAGCCGCTGACGGTTCCGGCCAACCTGACGGAGCTCACTGTTTTGCCTACGACCGTGCCAGTGTAGGTGGCTTTTTCACATGTAATTTCACCAGCTGTCGACGTATATTTGGCGGTGGTCGTCTGCGATCCGGTGATTTTGGTGGTTTCAGCTTCTGAGTGGAACTGGACGGCAGCAGCGGTAGACGCATTTGCAACGCCGAACGCCAAGACCAGCATCAACAACAATCCGCACTTGAACCGTTTCATAGCTCTCCCTTCTTTTGACAACCCCAGCGGTCGTCGTTCAGGAGGGAGCATCTCCACGATTGCTATCGAGAATCAAACAATCTGTGGTGGAACCTGGTCTCAGGTTCGAAAACGTAGCCGTCGTATCTGTTGTTCCTGCATCTGAGGTCCAACAGAATGGTGCGCCTATAAAACGGTGCGGATGGCGCCGGCCAGACAACCTGGCAAATTGGAGCCGTTAGGCGGCGGCGGTTTCCGCCCCGGCAACGTTTCGCAGTGCATCTGCGCGATCGGTCTTCTCCCAGGTGAAGTCGGCATCGCTGCGGCCGAAGTGGCCGTATGCGGCGGTCTTCTGGAAGATCGGCCGGTGCAGGTCGAGGTACTCGCGGAAGGCGCCGGGGCGCATGTCGAACTCGCTTTCGACCAGCTGGGAAATCTGGGCGTCGGGGAGCTTGCCGGTACCGAAGGTCTCGACCATCAGGCTGACCGGGTGGGCGACACCGATCGCGTAGGCGACCTGGACCTCGCAGCGCTGGGCGAGGCCGGCGGCAACGACGTTCTTGGCCACGTAGCGGGCGGCGTAGGCGGCGGAACGGTCGACCTTGGACGGATCCTTGCCGGAGAAGGCGCCGCCGCCGTGGCGGGCCATGCCGCCGTAGGTGTCGACGATGATCTTGCGGCCGGTAAGGCCGGCGTCGCCGACGGGCCCGCCGATCACGAACTTGCCGGTCGGGTTGACGAGGAACTCGCTCTGCAGCTCGCCCTCGTCGAAGCGGCCGGGGACCTCGGCCTGGAGGACGGGAAGGACGACGTTCTCCCACAGCTCCGGCTTGATCTGGCTCTGCGAGTCGATTCCCTCGTCGTGCTGGGTCGAGATCAGAAGCTTTTCGACCGCGACCGGGCGGCCGTCGGCGTAGCGGACGCTGACCTGGGTCTTGCCGTCGGGGCCGAGGTAGCCCATCGTCCCGTCCTTGCGCACCGCCGCCAGCCGTTCGGCCAGCCGGTGGGCAATGTGGACCGGCATCGGCATCAGCGCCTCGGTCTCGTCTGAGGCGTAGCCGAACATCATTCCCTGATCGCCGGCGCCGGCGACGTCGAGCTCGTCAGTGTCGCTCGGGTCGACCTTGGTCTCGTAGGCCTGGTCGACACCCTGGGCGATGTCGGGCGACTGCTCGTCGATCGAGACGATCACCGAGATGTGGTCGCAGTCGTAGCCGTAGCCGCCGCCCTGGTAGCCGATCTCCCGCACGGTGTCGCGGACGATGTCCGGGATGTTGAGGTGGGCGCTGGTGGAAATCTCCCCCGAAACCACCGCCATGCCGGTGTTGACCAGGGTCTCGCAGGCGACGCGGCCGCCCGGGTCCTCGCGCATGATCGCGTCGAGGACGCCGTCGGAAATCTGGTCGGCGACCTTGTCCGGGTGGCCCTCGGTGACTGACTCCGACGTGAAGAGGTACTCGCCCTCGGCGAGAGGCTTGGAAGTAGGCATGGCGGAAGAGTAAAGGAACCTAGAGTGGCGGGCGCCGATCAGTCGCCGTAGCGGCGGCGGCCCGACGCGGGGACGAAGTCGATGATCAGCGGGACCCCCTCGAGCTCGTAGGTCTCGCGCATCCGGTTCTCCAGGTAGTAGGCCCAATCGCGGGTGATCAGGCGGCGATCGTTGACCTGGATCGCGATCCGGGGCGGGCTCTCCCCCACCTGCGCCGAGTAATAGAGGCGCAGCCGCTTGTTGCGACGGGAGGGCGGCGGGTTCTTGGCGACGGTGTCGGCGACGAAGCGGTTCAGCTCCGGCGTCGGGATCCGCTCGGCAGCGCGATCGGCCAGCTGCAGCGCCCGCGGCAGCAAGGCGCCGACGTTCCGCCCGCGCTTCGCCGAGACGGTGATGACCGCCGGGCGCAGCCGCAATTTGCGCTCGACCCGCGCCCGCGCGTCGTCGATGTCGGTATCGGTGATGTCCCACTTGTTCAGCACCAGCAGGCTGGCGCAGCCGGCTTTCATCGCCATCTCGGAGACGCGCAGGTCCTCGGCGGTGACGCCCTCGGAGGCGTCGCAGACGACGATCGCGACGTCGGCCCGCTCGACCGCGCGTTCCGAGCGCAGCTGCGCGTAGTAGTCGACGGTGCCGGCGACCTTAGAGCGGCGCCGCAACCCGGCGGTATCGACCAGGATCACCGGCCGCCCGTCGACCTCGAGCCGGGTGTCGATCGCGTCGCGGGTGGTGCCGGCGATGTCGGAGACGATCACCCGGTCGGAGCCGAGGAAGGCGTTGACGAGCGAGGACTTGCCGACGTTGGGCCGGCCGATCACCGCAACCCGGACCGTCTCGTCCGCGTCTGCCTGCGGCGCGCGGTCGCCGATCGCGCCGGTGATCGCGTCGAGGAGGTCGCCGGTGCCGAGGCCGTGGGTGGCGGAGACGGGGAGCGGCTCGCCAAGGCCGAGGGCGTGGAACTCGGCGGCGATCCCGTAGTCGTTGGCGCGGTCGGCCTTGTTGACGACCGGCAGCACCGGAACCGAGGCGCCGCGCAGCGTTTTCGCCAGCTCGGCGTCGCCGGCGCGGAGGCCCGCGCGTCCGTCGACGACGATCAGGATCGCGTCGGCTTCGGCGATCGCGACCCGCGCCTGCGCCTGCACGTCGCGCGCCAGCTCGGCCTCGTCGCCGAGATCGATCCCGCCGGTGTCGACGAGCTCGAAGGCAACGCCGTTCCATTCGGTGGCCAAGCGCTTGCGGTCGCGGGTGACGCCCGGCGCCGGGGAGGTGACCGCCTCATTGCCGCCGACGAGCCGATTGACGAGCGTGCTCTTGCCGACGTTGGGGAAGCCGACGACGGCGACGGTCGGGAGGCTCATACCAGGCTCCTCTCACGGGCGAGGGCGACCACCCGGGCGACGACTTCCTCGAGAGCGAGCCCGGTCGTGTCGAGCCCGACCGCGTCATTGGCGGGCCGCAGTGCGCCGTGCTCGCGCTCGGTGTCGCGAGCGTCGCGTCCGCGCTGCGCCTGCAGGACGGACTCGATGTCCTCCCCCGTCTCCGCCGCGCGGCGCCGCGCCCGCTCCTCCTCGGAGGCGGTGAGGAAGACCTTCAGCGGCGAGTCAGGGCTGACGACGGTGCCGATGTCCCGACCCTCGGCGACGTAGCGGCCGGCGGCGATCAGGTGGCGCTGGCGTGCGACCAGCGCGGCGCGGACCCGCGGGTGGACGGAGACGCGGGAAGCCGCGGCGCTGACCTCGGGGGTGCGGACCTCGCCGCTGACGTCTCGTTCGCCCAGCAGCACCCGCGAGCCGTCGAAACCGATCTCCAGCTCCTCCGCCAGCTCGCCGAGGGCCTCGCCGTCGTCGAGGTCGACGCCGCGCCAGAGCGCCGCCAGCGCCACGCAGCGGTACATCGCCCCCGAGTCGAGATACGTGAAGCCGAGCTCGCCCGCGACGGCGCGCGCGACCGTGGACTTGCCGGCCCCGGCGGGGCCGTCGATCGCGATCACCATGGGGGGAGGGTATGTACTGACGAAGGTCAGCGGCTGCTCAGAGCGGCGAGGTCAGTTTCGAAGGCCGGATAGCTGACGGCAGCGGCGTCCATGCCGTGGACCTCGACGCCCTCGCGCGAGGCGAGCCCGGCGACGGCGCCGAGCATCGCGATCCGATGGTCGCCGTGAGAGTCGATCGAACCACCGCGCAGGCCGCGGGTGCCCTCGATCACCATCCCGTCCTCGGTCGCCTCGACATGGCCGCCGAGCGCCCGTAGGGCTGCCGTCACGGTCTCGATCCGGTCGGACTCCTTGCGGCGCAGCTCCTCGGCGTCGCGGATCGTCGTCGTCCCCTCGGCGAAGCAGGCGGCGAGGGCGACGAGGGGCAGCTCGTCGATCGCCAGCGGGATCTCGGCGCCGCCGACGTCGGTGCCGCGCAGGGAAGCCCCGCGAACTCGCAGCACCGCGACCGGCTCGCCGCTGACCTCACGCCCGTCCTCGATCTCGATCTTCGCTCCCATCCGCTCCAGGATCGCCGGCAGACCGGTGCGGGTCGGATTGACGTTGACCTCCTCGAGCACCACCTCGCTGCCCTTGATCAGAGCTGCCGCTACCACGAAGAAGGCCGCGGAAGAGATGTCGGCGGGCACGGAGATCGCACCCGGTTCGAGCCGCTCGGCGGGATGGATCACCACCGCATCGCCGTCACGCTCGATCGAGGCGCCAGCGGCCCCCAGCATCCGCTCACTGTGGTCGCGACTCGGCAGCGGCTCGACCACCCGCGTCTCGCCCTCGGCGAGGAGACCGGCGAAGAGCAGACAGGACTTCACCTGGGCGCTGGCGATCGGCATCTCGTAGGTGATGCCGTGAAGCGTGGCGCCCTTGATCTCCAGTGGCGGCAGGCGATCCTCACGCGCCGAGAGGTCGGCGCCCATCTCGCGCAGCGGGATCGCGATCCGGTCAACGGGGCGGCGGCGGATCGACGCGTCGCCGTCGAGCGTCCAGCGCCCCCCCTCCTGCCCCGCCAACCATCCCGGCAGCAGCCGCAGCAAGGTGCCGGCGTTGCCGACGTCGATCATCGCCGGCCGGGCGCCGCGCAAGCCCACGCCGCCGATGCGGAGACCGTGGGCAGGATCGCCCTGGACGCTTGCTCCCAACGCCTCCACCGCCGCCAGGGTCGAGCGCGTATCGGCGGCGTCGAGGTAGCCCTCGACCGTCGTCTCCCCCTCCCCCATCGCCGCGATCAGCGCCGCCCGGTGGGAGATCGACTTGTCCGAGGGCGGCCGCAGGCTGCCGCGCAGGGGTCTAGAAGGAGTGAAGCGGGTGCAGCTCATCGCGCGACCCTACCTACGACTCGTCGACGTCGAGCACCGTGGCGGTGTGGCCGAGCTCGCGCACGAGCGCCTCGGCCTTCCGCGCCTGCTCTTCGCCCGCCACCCAGAGCGATACCGCCCCCGAGGTCATGTCCGGCGCCGGGTGCAGAGCCATGTCCTCGATGTTGACCCCGGCCTCGCCCAGCGCCAGCGCCAGCTCGGCGATCGTCCCGGGGCTGTTGGCGACGACGATCCGCAGCTCCCGCAGCGGGCCCGCCTCCGAGGCGCCTTCGAGCAGGCGGCGGCGGTCCTCGCCGGCGGCGCCGTGCCAGGCGGCAAGCGCCTCACGATCGCCGCTGCGGATCAGCTCCGCGGCCTCGCGCAGGCGCTCCGCGACCGCGTCGACCGAGCCCGCGACCGCCTCGCGGTTGCTGGCGAAGATGTCGGCCCAGATCGCCGGGTTGGAGCCGGCGACGCGGGTGGCGTCGCGGAAGCTCGGACCGACGTCGGGCAGCCGTTCGGAGCCCTGGGTCAGCGAGTGCGCCGCCTCGGAGGCGAGGGCGTTGGCGAGGACGTGCGGGAGATGGCTGACGGTCGCCATCAGCTGATCGTGGCCGCGCGGGTCGATCGCCTGCGGCCGCGCGCCCAGCCCCGTCAGCGCCCGCTGCAGGCGGTCGTAGTGGAGGCCACTCGAGCGCTCTGTCGGGGTCAGGTACCAACGGGCACCCTCGAAGAGATCGGCGCGGGCGTTCTCGACTCCGGCCGTCTCGGCGCCGGCGAGCGGATGGCCGCCGATGAAGCGCTCGTCGGCGCCGACGGCAGCGACCAGCTCCCCCTTGGTTGAGCCGACGTCGGTGACGACCGCCTCGGGGCCGCTGGCGGCAAGCGCCTCGCGCGCCTGCTCGGGCAGCGCCGCCACCGGCCCGGCGCAGAAGACGAGGTCAGCCTCGGCGCAGGCCTCGGCCAGCGAGCTGGCGGCGCGGTCGATCGCGCCCAGCTCGACCGCCCGCTGCAGCCGCTCCGGGCTGCGCCCGCAGCCGATCACCTCGGCGTCGAGGCGCTGCCGTGCGGCGAGCCCGATCGAGCCTCCGATCAGGCCCACCCCGAGGACAGCAATCTTCATCGGCGGGTGGTGCTCCTCATGAACCGCGGCGCGCCTCTACCGCGGAGGCGAAGCGCTCCAGGGCGGAGACGGTGTCCCCCCAGTCGATGCAGGCGTCGGTGATCGACTGCCCGTAGGTCAGCTCCTCGCCGGGGACCAGGTTCTGGCGGCCCTCGACCAGGAACGACTCCAGCATCACGCCGACGATCGCCTTGTTGCCGTCGGCGACCTGGTCGGCGATGTCGCCCGCGGCGAAGAACTGCTTCTCAGGGTCCTTGCCGCTGTTGTCGTGGGAGGCGTCGATGACGAGCCGCTCCGGCAGCCCGGCGACGCCGAGGGTGACGAGCGCGTCTTCGACCTCGGGCGGGTAGTAGTTGGGCTCGCCGTGGCCGCCGCGGAGGATCAGGTGGCAGTCGGGGTTGCCGGTCGTGTGCAGGATCGCCGGCATCCCGGCGTCGTCGATGCCGGCGAAGGCGTGCGAGGCAGCCGCCGCCCGTACCGCGTCGACGGCGATCTGGATGTTGCCGTCGGTGCGGTTCTTGAACCCGATCGGCATCGAGAGGCCGGAGGCGAGCTGGCGGTGCGTCTGGCTCTCCGAGGTGCGCGCCCCGATCGCCCCCCAGGCGACGCAATCGGCGATGTACTGCGGCGTGATCGGGTCGAGGAACTCGCAGCCGATCGGCAGCCCGGTGTCGATGACCTCGAGCAGCAGCTTCCGCGCAATCCGCAAGCCGGCGTTGACGTCGCCGCTTTCGTCCAGGTGCGGGTCGTTGATCAGCCCCTTCCAGCCGGTCGTCGTCCGCGGCTTCTCGAAGTAGACGCGCATCACCACCAGCAGCTCCTCGCGCAGGTTCCGCGCGGTCGCGCTCAGCTTCGTCGCGTACTCCATCGCCGCTTTCGGGTCGTGGACGCTGCACGGGCCGACGACGACCATCAGGCGCGGGTCCTTGCCCTGGAGGACGTCGCGGACTTCTTCGCGGCCGCGGACTACCGCCTTGCCCCGCTCCTCACCGAGCGGCAGCTCCGCCAGCAGCCGCTGCGGCGGTGCCAGCTCAACGATTTTCGCGATCCGCTGATCACGGACGCCGTCTCTCTTCGCCCCCTCCATGCCAATGAACATTTTGCCTTCGCCTTTCTCCAAACCAGGGAAATCGTACTTTCTGGTCGCTCGCTGCCGTGGTTGGTCGGCGCGCACGCGACGCGGACTGGGCCTGGCGCCCGGCCGGAAGATCTGGTCTTCGCGCGGCGGGTCATCGCCGGGCCGGTCGCCTAGCTAAATCGCCAATAGGTGAGGTAGCCATGCGCGACGGCAGCTTCGTACGCAGCGGTGCCGGTCGCGGATGTGGCCTCTTTGAACCTCACTGGGAGGTTGTATCACGGGCGCGCTTTTAGTCAAGTAATTCCGATAGGCCACGCAGGAAGCGCTCGTTCTCCGCCGCGGTGCCGTAGCTGACGCGGATGTGGCCGGCGTCGCCGAGGGCCTTGCCGGGGCGCACGGCGATGTCGCGCTCAGCGAGGCCGGCGAGGATCGCGGCTTCGTCAGCTTCGCCGAGATCGACCCAGGAGAAGTTCGCGTGCGAGTCCGAGGTGGTGAGACCCAACGCCTGCAGCCCTTCCTCGACGGTGAGGCGGGCGGCGATCGTGCTCTC
>DASTYZ010000116.1:0-22666 GCA_035764545.1 Solirubrobacterales bacterium
CACGGCGCGACCCTGATCGCGTTGACGATCGACGAGGTCGGCATGGCGAAGACAGCCGAGCGCAAGCTCGAGATCGCGAAGCGCATCGCCGAGCTGTGCGACGAGCATGGGCTCGGCCGCGAGGCGCTGATCTTCGACGCCCTCACCTTCACCCTGACCACCGGCGACGAGGAGTGGAAGCCCTCGGCGGTGGAGACGATCGAGGGCATCCGCCGGATCAAGGCCGAGATCGCCGGCGTCAAGACCTCGCTCGGCGTCTCCAACGTCTCCTTCGGCGTCTCCCCCCGACCCCGCGCGGTCCTCAACTCGGTCTTCCTCCACCACTGCGTCGACGCCGGGCTCGACCTGGCGATGGTCAACCCCAACCACATCACCCCCTACGGCGAGATCCCGGAGGAGGAGCGGGAGCTGACCGACGACCTGGTCTTCAACCGCCGCGAGGACGCGCTCGAGCGCTTCATCTCCCACTTCGAGTCCAAGGGCGAGGAGGCAGAGGCCGAGACCGCCGACCCGACCGCCGGCATGGAGCCCGAGGAGGCGCTGCACTTCCACATCCTGCGCCGCAAGCGCGACGGCGTCGAGGACCAGATCGACCTCTCGGTCGAGAAGATCGGCGCTGTCCCGACCCTGAACGAGGTGCTGCTGCCGGCGATGAAGGAGGTCGGCGACAAATTCGGCGCCGGCGAACTGATCCTCCCCTTCGTCTTGCAGTCAGCCGAAGTGATGAAGCGCGCGGTCGCGCAGCTGGAGAACCACCTCGACCGGATCGAGGGCCACACCAAGGGCAAGGTCGTGATCGCGACCGTCTTCGGCGACGTCCACGACATCGGCAAGTCCCTCGTCAACACGATCCTCACCAACAACGGCTACACCGTGATCGACCTCGGCAAGCAGGTCCCGGTCGACGCGATCATCGAGGCCGCGGTCGAGAACGAGGCCGACGCGATCGGCCTCTCCGCCCTGCTCGTCTCGACCTCGAAGCAGATGCCGACCTGCATCGCCGAGCTGCACCAGCGCGGGCTCGAGTTCCCGGTCCTGATCGGCGGCGCCGCGATCAACCGCGACTTCGGCCGGCGCACGCTCTACCCGAAGGGCAAAGAGTCCGATGAGGTCTACGAGCCCGGGGTCTTCTACTGCAAGGACGCCTTCCAGGGCCTCGACACGATGGACGCGCTCGTCGACGAGGAGGCTCGGGCCGCTCTCGTCGAGCGGATCAAGAGCGAGGCCAAGCAGCTGCGCGAGAAGCCGGTTGTGGTCGACGACGCGCCGCCGACCAGCGACGACAGCGTCCGCTCCACCGCCGCGACCGACGTGCAGATTCCAGAGCCACCCTTCTGGGGAGCACGCGAGGTCGAGACCGACCTCGACGATGTCTTCCCCTACCTCGACCGTCACGTGCTCTTCAAGCTGCACTGGGGCGGCCGCGGGGTCAAGGGCGAGGCTTGGCGCCAGCTCGTCGAGGGAACCGCCGAGGAGGAGGGCTTCGCCGCGCGCCTGGAGCGGATGTGGCGCCAGCAGGACTACCTCCGACCCCGGGCACGGCTCGGCTACTTCCCCTGCAACGCCGACGGCAACGAGCTGATCGTCTTCGACCCCGAGGACCCTGAGCGCGAGCTCGAGCGCCTCGTCTTTCCTCGCCAGCCGCGGCACGACCGCATCTGCCTCGCCGACTTCTACCGCCCGCTGGAGAGCGGCGAACGCGACGTCGTCGCCCTGCAGGGGGTGACCGTCGGCCCCGAGGTGACCGAGCTGATTGAGAAGCTCGAGCGCGAAGGCGAGTTCGCCGAGCAGCTCTACGTCCACGGCCTCGGGGTCCAATCAGCCGAGGGCCTGGCCGAGTGGCTTCACTCCGAGGTCCGCCGCCAGCTCGCGATCGACCTCGACCAGGGTCGCCGTTACTCATGGGGCTATCCGGCTTGCCCAGACCAGTCAGAGCACGAGAAAGTCTGGCGCCTGCTCGGCCTTGAGGAGATCGGGATGACCCTCTCCGGCGGCTACGCGGTGATGCCGGAGCAGTCGACCGTGGCGATCATCGCCCACCATCCGCAGGCGGTCTACTTCGGGATGAAGTCGGGCTTCATCCCCGAGCGCAAGGCGCCGGACGAGCTGATCGCCGGCACCGCCCGCGGGGGCGAGCTGCCGCCGGAGTCCGATCCGGACCCCGGCGACGAAGGCGAGGGCTCCGAGGCTGCCCCCGCCCCCGAGCTCAGCCGCTGAACCTGTCTGGCACCTGAGCTGGGTGCAGCGCCGGCCGCTGCCAGTTGCGACCTTCGTAGGCCTCTTCGAAGCCCGCCCGGCGCAGGTTGCGGGTGATTGCCGACCAGGAACCGAGGTCGCATTCGCCGACCTCGACGAAGACCGTGTGGCAGCCCGCCCGGTGCGCGTCGAGGAGACGCCGGTGCAGCAGCGCCGCGTTGCAGCCGAAGCCGCGCGCCGTGGCGAGGGTCTGCCCCGCCCCAAGCTGCGCGACGCCATCCACGATCAGCATCGAGCCGGTCGCAACCGGGACCTCTTCGGGCCCCAGTGCTGCCGTGTAGCAGTGCCATCCGATCTGCTGCGGCAGCGAGAAGAACAGCGTTCCCGCCACCAGCGGAATTTCCAGGGCTTCCGCCGCGATCGTGCTCAGCCCTTCGCCTTCGCATTCGTCCTGCCCAAGCCTGTAAACGACGATGCCGGGGTCGACTTGGAACTTCGGCGGCGAGCCGTCGCGGACCAGTTTCACCCAGCCACCGCCACGCTCGTAGCCGCGCACCCCCAGCCAGGCTTCGGCTTCCGCCGCGCCGGGCCGGCCTGCGGCAACCGGAATCCGGTAGTCGACTTCCCGTGCTCGCATCCATTCCACCGCGGCGGCGAGATGACCTCCCTCAACCGCTCCCGGCTCTGCTGCTCCCTGGACCTGCTGCAGGAGATGCACCTCCGGCAAATCGCCGAAAGCCGTCGCCTGGACTGGTCCAAACCTCTCTACTTCGACCCCCGATTCGGAGATCGCCTCCGGGACTACTGAATCCCACATGTCGCGCCGGAAGCGTTGCGCGACCCTCTCTAAAACTGCCGAGTCGTATCTCACCGCTCCCTTTCCCCCAGTTCGCGTGAGTAATTGGCCGATTGCTCGACTCTATGCACATTAGTGCAGACCCGTCAAGGAACCTTGTCGATCCGGCTAAGAAGTCATGCCCGAGAGGGCGGAGTGGCAGCCCGTCGGATGGAACTGGCGCCTCCAACCGCCCTCCCGGGTACTGAGAAGTGCCGGCCTGGGAATGGTGGCGGCACGCCTCCGTCCCCCATCCTAGACAAATACATCAAGGTTTATTTATCGCTAAAGGAAAGCTTAAGACGGGAGCTAGGGCTGCGTGTGGCTGGGTCGCGCCCGTGGCTTCGACTCGAGGCGCACCGGCGCCGTCTGCAGGGCCTGGATCCGCAGGTCGCTCCAGGTCAGGCCCTCGCGGACGAGGGCCGGCAAGCCGAGGGCGACGGCGGTCGCGATCTCGACCGCCTGCAGGATCACCCCGTAGGCGAGGGCATCGGCTTTGCCGATGTCGAAGCCGGTGTGGAGAACGCTGATCACCGCCAGTTGGAAAACACCGATGTTTGAGGGCGTCGCCGGCACCACAGCGGTGACGTTGACCGCGAAGAGGACAGCCGCGGCGGCGCCGATCCCCGCCTGACCATCGAGGTCGAGTGCGTAGAGCAGCGCCCAGCAGGCAGCGAGCTGGATCGCCCAGGCGCTCAGCTGGGCCGCGGCGGCGGCACTGCCGTGGCGCGGGTCGCGGAAGACCGCGAGACCGGCCCGCACCTGGACCAGGGCCCGGTGCAGCCATGCCCCCGCCCTCGCCAGCCTGCCGTCGCCGTTGCGCCGCATCAGCAAAGGCGCGATCAGGATCACCAGGAGAAGGATTAAAGGCAGGAGGCTGAAGGCGAAGATCTGCTTCGTTCCCGAATGGAAGAGCGGCGTGGTCGCGACGATGATCCCGCCGAGCATGAGGAGGGCGAGGAGGTTCAGCATCGTCTGCGGGACCAGGGTGCCGAGCAGCACCGGGAAGGTTTCCCGCATGCGGCCGGTGCGCCGGGCGAGGGTGAGCGCGCGGGCGGGCTCCCCCAGCCGCGCCGGCAGCGTCGCCGACATCAGCACGCCGATCATCGTCGCCGAGGTGACGTCGCGGCGGCGGATCGGCCTGTTGGGGAGGGCCGCTCGGGCAATCCAGTACCAGGAGGCGGCGCGGAAGAAGAGGGAGCTCGCCATCAGCGCGCAGGCGATCAGGACCCAGGTCAGGTTCGAGCGGACGATGCTCTCGACGACATTGTCGACGCCGATCTTCTGCGCGGCGAGCACCGTCAGACCGACGCCCAGCAACCCCGCTACGGCAAGCCCGAGCCGTCGCGCGACGGCGCGGCCTCTGCTCCCTGCCTGCGCTGGCGCCGGGTCGAGCGAGGGCAGGCGCTCGGCGGGACGCTTGGGGCCGCCATCGGCGGGTCGAAACCCCGCCCAGTGGGCAAGCCGCTCCCCGGCAGTCGCCGGCTGGGGAACCTCGATCGCGCGCTCGTAGACGGCGGTCACCTGGTCGGCGACCCGGGGCCAGGCGTAGCGCTGGGCGCTGCGGCGGGCGGCCTCCCCCATCGCCTGCAGGCGCTCGGGCTCGAAGTGGACGCGCTGCAGCTCCTCAGCCAGACGCTGCGGGTCGCCGGGCGGGACGAGCAGCCCGTCGACGCCGTCGCTGACGACGTCGCTGTAGCCGGCGATGGCGGAGGCGATCACCGGGGTGCCCGCGGCGAAGGCCTCGGTCAGGACCATGCCGAAGCTCTCTCCCGAGAGCGAAGGCGCGCAGAGCAGGTCCGCTTGGTGCAGCTCGGTCCAGAGGTCCTCGCGGGAGACGCGGCCGCGGATGTCCATGAAGCGCAGCAGCTCCGGATCGGCGATGTAGCGGAGGACGTCCTCGCGATCGGCGCCGATCACGGTCAAGCGGCAAGGCACGTGTTCGACCAGGGCGTTGAAGGCAGTGAGGAGGATCGGCAGGCCCTTGCGCTCCTCCGGGCGGCCGACGAAGAGGATCCGCAGCTCCTCGCCAGTCGGCTTCGGCCCGCTCGGGGCAGCGTCGACATCAACCCCGTTGGGGACAATCGTGTACTCACCGCCGAACCAGCGACGGCCGGTCCAGGCGGCTGCCTCGGAGACGGCGATCCGAGCCGAGAGGCGGTTGAAGACGCGACGGGCACCGAGGCCGTTGGCGATGTAGTTCGGCAGTGCCTTGGTCGCGTAGGCGTGGAAGGTGCCGACGACCGGGTCGCGGGCGCCCAGGGTCGCGTTCCAGCCGACCAAAGGGACTAGGGGCTCGTGGACGTGGATGACGTCGAATTCGCCGCTGCGGACGAGCCGGCGCGGGGCGACGACACCGCCCGCCGGAAACGGCGCCAGGTTGGAGACCGAGCCGTTGGCGCCGAAGCCCATCGTCCGCCCCAGCGGCATCAGGTAATCCGGCAGCTCCCGCCGTTCGGCCGGCGCCCGGTGCAGGGCACGGCTGAGCCGACCCGGAGGGTCTACGGGAGCGAGGACGCGGACATCGTGGCCTCGCCGCAGGAACTCCTCGGCGAGCGCCTCAACGTGCCGGTTGACGCCTCCCTGGAAGGACCAGGAATATGGCGAGACGAGACCTATGCGCACGGACGATCAAGGTTAGATCATCGTCCGGCAGGCGCCCGAGCGGCGAGATCGCCTTCCGGAACCCCGTCAGAGCTGGGTGCCGATGAGGCCGAGCATGCCGATCAGGAGCGTCCCGATCAGACCCCCGCCGAGCTGGATCATGATCCGCTTGAGGTCGCCGATGTCCCTCCGCACGTCGCGAAGCTCTTCTCTCATTTCCCCCACCCGACCGTTCAGGTCGTCCAAGCGCGAGTCGGTCCAAGTTGAGCGCATCGGCGTCATGCCTCCAAGCTACGGGATCAAGTCATACACGTGGCGCACGAAATTGTAACTTTTCGTCTGAGGTTATGTCTTCTGCCGATTCTGCGGGACTCTCAGCCCAGGCAAATCCCGTGAAGACCAGCAGGTAGGCGGTGCCGATCTCCAACAGGAGTGCACCCGAGTCGTTGGCGAGCGTCCCGACGATCGTCGCCGCCACCGCACCAAGCAGTCCGGCGCGCATCGCCGGCACTTCGGCGAGCCAGGCCTGGAGGCGGTCCCGCCGCAGATACGCAAGCGCGGCGATCGCGATCACGACCGGCAGGAAGGCGAGGAGCACCGGCCGGCCGAAGCTGTGGGCCGAGAGCTGCAGGCGCCGCTGCGCGACGTCCGCCAAGTCCCCCAGTCCACCGGCATCGAGGACGGAGCGGGTGAGGTGCGCGTTGGCGCCGCTGACCAGGTCGACGAGGGCGAGCAGGGCGAGGACGGCAACCGGGGCTGCCACGACGGCGAGGAAGAGGGGGCGCCTGCCGCGGCCCGCAATCGCAGTGGCAGCGAGCGCGGCACCGACCGGGAAGACGATCGCGGCGCCGACGTCGGCGCCGAACCGGCCGGCGGCAAAGACCACGGCCGCGCACAGCCCCACGGCGAGGAATGCGATCACCGCAGCGCGCCGCGAAGCATCCGCCGCGAAAGCGGTCAGGCCGGCGCCGGCGCCGGCCACCACCAGCACCGCCAGCAGCGCCTCGAGCTCGTTGCCGATCCCGTAGAAGCGCACTCCAAGCCCAGGATTCGGACCCAGTAGCGAGAGCGAGGTCAGCGGCGAGCCGGCGATCACGTCGATCGCGTAAGCGAGGACGGTCGCCGCCGCCGCGACGGCAAGCGCGGCGTAGCCGCGCAACAGCAGCAGCGTCAGACCGGCCAGCAGCGGCGAGAGCGCCAAGACCAGCAACCGTTCCGCCGTCTCTCCCGGCTCCAACGCCGCTCCGAGCAGGAGGATCAGCGGTAGATAGACGATCGCAAGCCCTATCACCCGCACCGCCGGTCGCGCCAAGCGGCCGCGGCTGAGGGCGACGACGAGAGCGAGCGCCAGCAGCCAGACGACGACATTTAGGCCGACGACCGGTCCACGGCGCGAGGAGATCACCGCCATCCGGGCCCCCAGCGATTCGACCGCCGCCGCGTCGACCGTCCCCGTGGACTCGATCGGCTGGCCGGTCATCTCCGTCGGAACCTCGACGCCGTAGTAGTCGAGGATCGTTGGCGCGATGTCCGTCGAGAGGACGTAGCCGTCCATCCTGGTGCTGCCGGAGGTGAGGTTGCCGTCGAAGTCCGGTCCGGCGACCCCGATCGGCAGCAGGTCGTCGTCCTCCCCGGTCGGTCGCGCCAGCGCGATCAGCAGCCCCTGGGACCGCGACCGGGGTTCCGGCACCGCCGGCCGGGTTTCAAACCGCGGCGGCGGCAGGCCTTCCATTCTCAGCGTCGTCGAGAGAAGGCCGGGGACGATGTCCGCAGGCGCCGACTCCGCCCGGGCGAACACGTCGCGCCACCAGGCGGCGGAACCCGGCTTCAGTTCGGGCAGGTCATCGTCATAGAGGGAATCGAAGACCCGGTTGCCCTGGCCGATGTCGAGATAAGTCTGCTCGGCCGGGACGGTGCCGAGGCCGGTGCTCATCAGGCCAGGCGAGAAACCCGCTTCGGCGAGTTCCTCGACGCTCGTCGCCGACGGCAGCACAAGTACGTGGACCGCGGGCGGCCCCTTCGCTCCCGCGGCGGGCGCCAGAGCCAGGAGCAGGGCGAGCGCTATCGTGGCCCCGATGGCCGATCGCACGTTCGCCAAGTTCACGTTTTTCAAGATCGATCCAGCCTGGCGTCGTCGGGACCCGGAGCTGCGCGCTGTCGACAAGCAGGAGTTCCTCGCCGCCTGCGAGGACTTCGGCGTCGACCGTTCGCTGCGCGCCTACTCAACCATAGGAACGCGCGGCGACGTCGACCTGGTCCTCCTCGCCCAGAGCCCAAATCTGAACGACATCCACACTTTCCATGTCGTCCTCGGCCAGAGCGGGCTGGCGAAATGGACGACCACCCCCCACTCCTTCCTCTCGATGACCAAACGCTCGCCCTACTCCGAGGAGGACGCGCGGCCGGAGATCTGCACGTCGGAGCGCAAGTACCTCTTCCTCTACCCGATGGTCAAGCAGCGCCGCTGGTACGGGCTGCCGCCGGAGGAGCGCGGCCGGATCATGAAAAGCCACATCGAAGTCGGCCGCCGCTACCCGGAGATCACGATCAACACGAGCTACTCGTTCGGGCTTGACGACCAGGAGTTCGTCGTCGCCTTCGAGGGCGACGACCCGGGCATGTTCCTCGACCTCGTCAACGAGCTGCGACCGACCGAGTCGAGCGAGTTCACCGAGCGCGAGACGCCGATCTTCACCTGCGTCGCGATGTCGGCCCGCAAGGCGCTCGACGCCCTCGACGGCACCCCGAGCGCCGTCGCCACGAGCGCCTCGGCGCTCGGCTGACGCGCCGAGTTCCCTATTCTTTCGCGCTCCCATGAGCAAGATCGGAACCGAAGACACCCCCCTCCGCGTCGCCATCGTCGGCGCCGGCCCCTCCGGCTTTTACGCCGCTGAGCACATCCTCAAAGACGGCGACCTGCACGCCCAGGTCGACCTCTTCGACCGCCTGCCGACCCCGTTCGGGCTGGTCCGCGGCGGCGTCGCCCCCGACCACCCGAAGATCAAGTCGGTGATCCGCGTCTACGAAAAAACCGCGGCCCGCGACGGCTTCCGCTTCTTCGGCAACGTCAAGATCGGCCACGACATCGAGGTCGAGGAGCTGGAAAAGCTCTACCACGCGATCGTCTTCACGGTCGGCTGCGAGACCGACCGCCAGCTCGGGATTCCGGGCGAGGACCTGCCCGGCAGCCACGCCGCCACCGCCTTCGTCGGCTGGTACAACGCTCACCCCGATTACGCCGACCGCGAGTTCGACCTCTCTTCCGAGCGCGCCGTGGTGATCGGCAACGGCAACGTGGCGATGGACGTCGCCCGGATGCTCGCCCTCACCGACCACGAGCTGCGCCAGACCGACACCGCCGACCACGCGATCGAGGCGCTCGACGCCAAGCAGATCCGCGAGATCGTCGTCCTCGGCCGCCGCGGGCCGGTCCAGGCCGCCTTCACCAACCCGGAGATCAAAGAGCTCGGGGAGATGGAGGACGCCGACGTCGTCGTCGACCCGCAGGAGGTCAAGCTCGACCCGGCCAGCCAGGCGTTCCTCGAGTCCGACGAGGTCGACAAGACCACCCGCGTCAACGTCGAAACTCTGAAGGAGTTCTCCGAGCGCCAGCCGGAGGGCAAGAAGCAGCGGATCGTCCTTCGCTTCCTCGCCTCCCCGGTGGAGATCAAGGGCGACGGCAAGGTCGAATCGATCGTCGTCGGCCGCAACGAGCTGGTCGAGGAAGGCGGAACCCTGCGCGCCAAGGACACCGGTGAGCGCGAAGAGCTCGAGTGCGGGCTCGTTCTGCGCTCGGTCGGCTACACCGGCATCCCGATCGAGGGCGTGCCCTTCGACGAGAAGCGCGGGCTCATCCTCAACGAGGGCGGCCGCATCCTCGACTCCCACGACGCCGGCCACAAGACCGGCCACTACACCGCCGGTTGGATCAAGCGTGGCCCCTCGGGCGTGATCGGGACGAACAAGAAAGACGCGCTGGAGACGGTCCAGAACCTCTTCGAGGACGCCGAGGCCGCGCAGCTGCTGAGTCCCGAGAACCCGGACCCGGTGGCCGTCGAGGACCTCCTGCAGGAGAAGGGCGTCCGCTACATCAGCTTCGAGGATTGGCAGGCGATCGACCAGGCCGAGGTGGGCCGCGGCGAGCCGCACGGCCGCCCGCGGGTCAAGTTCGTCCGGGTCGAGGAGATGCTCGAGACCGTCGGCGAGCGCCTCGCCGGCTGATCGGGTGCCCGCAGACCTCGCAGAGCTGGAGGGAATGATCGCGGCTGCCCTACCCGGCGCCGAGGTCGAGGTGATCGACGAAACCGGCACCGGCGACCACCTGCGAGCGACCGTCGCCGCCCCCCAGTTCGACGGCCTCTCGCGGATCGACCAGCACCGCCTGGTCAAGGCCGCGGTGAAAGAGCGCTTCGACGACGGCACCATCCACGCGCTCTCGGTCAAGACCAGCCTCCCGGGCTGAAGTCACACTTCCCCGCGCCTCTTCTGACAAAAAGTTACACTTGCATGCGCCACGCGTAGGAACTTTCCCTTTAGCTTGGAGGCATGGAGGCAATGCGATCCACCTGGACCGATTCTCGGCTCGACGATCTCAAGACCCAAGTGACTGAGCTGAAGGGCCAGGTCAGCGATCTGGACACGCGCCTCACCGGGCGCATGGACGCCCTCCAGCACACGATCATGCTCGTAGGAGGCGGGATCTTCGCAGCCTTCGTCGCGGTCCTCGCGGCGATCATCGGCCTGATCGCCACGCAGCTCTAGGTCGAACGACCTGCCTCCCTACAATGCCCCCATGGCTGACCCCGAGCTGAAATCCAAAGTAGAAGAGCTGATCCAGGCGAACCCCGTCCTGCTGTTCATGAAAGGGACGCCGGACATGCCGCGCTGCGGGTTCTCGATGCGTGTGGTCCAGGTACTGGACCAGGTCGACGTCGACTACGGCGCGATCGACGTCCTCCCCGCCCTGCAGCCGCTACGCGAAGTGACGACCGAGATCTCCGACTGGCAGACCTTCCCCCAGCTCTACGTCAACGGCGAGCTGCTCGGCGGCTGCGACATCATCGAGGAGATGTTCGAGTCCGGCGAGCTGGCCGAGGCGCTCGGCGTCGAGCAACCGACCGAGGCGAAGGTCACTGAGCCCGCGCCCCCGGCGCAGTCCCCCCCGCTGCAGATCGAATAGAAGCTCTTGCGGTCTGGCTAGACCGCTGCCTGCTCAGCCGCGTCCTCTTTCACTTGGAAAGAGGAACCGCAACCGCAGGCCGCAACCACGTTCGGGTTATTGACCTGGAAGCCGGCGCCCTGAAGGCCTTCGACGTAGTCGACCTCAGAGCCGAAGACGAACTGCATGCTGACCTTGTCGACGATGACGGCGACGCCGTCAACCTCGAAGACGTGGTCGTCATCCTTGGCCTTGTCGAAGGCGAGCGCGTACTGGAAACCCGAGCACCCTCCACCCCGAACCGCGACCCGCAACGCCTGCTCGGTGCCGTCAGCCTGCGAACCGAGCAGCTCGCCAATCTTCTCGGCGGCCTTGTCGGTAAGGGTGATTGCTGCTTGAGGAGAATCGGTCACTTCACAAAGTGTAGCGGTCGACGCCCACATCCCGGTTGGTCTCCGCGTCTAGAATCGCCGGTGTGAGCTCGCCTGCCGAGACCGCGGTCGTCTGCGACACGACCTGCTACCTGCCGACCGACCTACTGGCCGAGCGGGGGATCAAGGAGATTAGCCTCTATGTCGCTGCCGACGGCGAGCTGGAACGCGAGTCGGAGATCTCCGACTTCGACGACTTCTACGAGCGACTGCGGGCCTCCGAAAGCGGGGCGACCACCTCACAGCCTTCGATCGGCGACTTCCTCGAGGTCTACGAACCGCTGCTGGCCGAAGGCAGGGAAGTGGTCTCGGTCCATATCTCCGCCGGCATCTCGGGCACCTTCGAGGCCGCCGGGCAGGCACGGGAGCGGCTGATCGAGGAAGACAAGGGGGGCGAGCGCCTGCACCTGCTGGACTCTCGCTCGGCCGCCGGCGGGATGGGGCTCTGCGCTCTCGGCGCCGCCTCGGCCGCGGCTGCCGGCGCCGATGCGGAAGGCACGATCGCCCGCGCGGAGGAGACGCGCAACGACCTGAAGATGTGGTTCGCGATCGACACCCTCGAGTACCTGCGCCGCGGCGGCCGCATCGGCGGCGCCCGCGCCTGGATCGGCGGCGCCCTGAAGATCAAGCCGATCCTCACCCTGGAGGAGGAAATCACCCCGGTCGAGCGCGTCCGCACCCGCGCCCGCTCGCTGGAGCGGCTGCGCGGCTACGCGCGCCAGCGCCACGAATCGGGCCGCGACGGCTGGGTCGTCCAGTACATCCAGGACAAAGAGACCGCCGACGCGCTGATCGAAGACTGCTACGAGATCTTCGGCTGCGAGCCCGCCTTCATCTCCGAGGTCGGCCCCGTCCTCGGCGCTCACGTCGGCCCGGGATTACTCGGCGTCGGCAGCGTCCGCACCGACCTGATCGCTTAGTAGGCGGGGCGCTAGCGGTTCTTGCGACGGCGCAGCATCGCTCGTGCGCCGATGAAGAAGCCGATGGCGGCGGCGCCGACCATCAGCTGCTGTTTGTGCTCCTCGGCCTGACGGCGCCAGTCGGTCAGCTCGTTGACCTTGGTGCGAAGCGCCTCGACCGAGGTGCCGAGCTGACGTCGCCGCAGCTCGATGTCGCGGCGGATCTCCGCCGGGGAGCGGCCGGGGGCGGGCGGGGTGCTCACGAAGTCTCCCTTTCCAGCATCTCCTTGGTCAGTTTCGCCTCTTCGATCGCCTGCTCGGGCACCGGCGGCGCCCCGGACTTCAGCGCTTTCGAGGCGATCCAGCCGGCGAGAGCGGCAAGCAGGAGGAAGATCGCTGCGGTGACGAAGTACCCGGCCCAGATGTTGCCGCTGAACAGTTCTTCGCCCAGCACCCAGGCGATCCCGTGCAGGATCATGATCAGCGCCAGGAAGGCGAAAGCACCGGCGGCGATGCCGACGCCTGCGCCGCGGGCGAGTTTGCTGACTTTCTCGGAGACCTCGGCCTTGGCCAGCTCGATCTCCTCGCGGACCAGCGTCGAGGCGTTTTCGGAGACCTCGACGACGAGGTCGGCGAGGGTGCGGTCCTCGGGCGGTGGCGGCGGTCCCGGGGGCGGGATGGGCGGCGGGTTCTGGGGTGGCTCCTGCATCGCTCGCTCCCTACTCGGGTGGATCCTCGTCGTATATGCGCCGGTAGAGGAGCCCGGAGGCGCGGGCGGCGACGATGCTCGCCAGGGCGCCGGTGGCGGCCAGCAGGCCGCTCCAGACGAGACGTTTGACCAACTCGTTATCCATTAGCTCGAACCTTCCCCATGCGGAGTCGGCAGTAAACCCTATCCGCGCGGCTCGAGGCCGTCACAGATCGTGGTGACAAGAAGATCCCGCGCCTGGTCGAAGTCCGCGGCGGAGGCGGGGATCGTGCCGAAGATCCAGCCCGAGAGCAGCTGCTCGATCGCCCCGTAGAAGGACATCGAGGCGAACATCGGCGCCACGTCGCCGCGGAAGGCGCCGCTCTCCTGGCCGTCGGCGACGATCTTGGCGATCGACTCATAGGCACGCTGAATCTGCTCGAGGTGGGTCTTGCCGAAGGAGTTGGCCGCCCGCGTCACCTCGACGATGATCACCTTCATCAACTCGGGGTCGTGGCGGTAGGAGTCGAAGATGAAGGTGGCGACCGCCCCCAGCTTCTCGCGTGGGCTCGCCGCGGTCTTGTCGGCCTCGTCGATTGCCGCCAGCAGCAGCGACCAGCGCTCGATGAAGAGTTCGTTCAGGACCTCGTCCTTGGAGCTGAAGTAGTGGTAGACGAGGCCGTAGGCGACCCCCGCCTCGTCGGCGATGTCGGAGACGCGGGTGGCGTGGAAGCCCTGGCGGGCGAAGACGCGGATCGCGGCGTCGAGGATGAGGCGGCGTTTGTCGGCGGGCGGCGCCTGCGCCATCAGCTCTCTCCCTCGGTGGGCTGCGGCCAGATGTAGGCGCCCGGCTGGCGGTTGGCGAGCGAGGGCAGCGAGGCGCGCACGCGCTCCTGCGCCCCGAGGTCGAGCTCGGCGGCGACGAAGCACTCCCCATCGGGGGCGGTGGCGAGCAGCACCCCCCAGGGGTCGACGATCATCGAGCGGCCGAAGGAGCTGTAGTGCGGCGGCGCCTCGCCGACCTGGTTGGGAGCGACGAGGAAGAGCTGGTTCTCGATTGCCCGCGCCCGCAGCAGCACTTCCCAGTGGTCGCGGCCGGTGGCGAGAGTGAAGGCCGAGGGGACCGCGATCAGCTTGGCGCCGCGGAGGGCGAGGATGCGGAAGAGCTCGGGGAAGCGGAGGTCATAACAGACGGTGAGGCCGGCGGTGAGGTCGTGCACGGGAGCGACGACGGGTTCGCTGCCGGGCCGCTCAAACTCGGACTCGCGGTAGGAGACGCCGCCGGCGTCGACGTCGAACATGTGGATCTTGCGGTAGACGGCAATGTCGTCACCGTCGGGCCCGATCAGGACCGAGGTGTTGGAGGCTTTCTCTCCCCCCTCGCCACGCTCGGAGATGCTGCCGGCAAGCAGGTGGACGCCAAGCTCGCGCGCCCATCCCCGGGCGGCGGTGAGGCTGGGCCCGTCGAGTAGCTCCGCTCCGGCGACGAGTTCCTCGCCCCCGCCCAGCAGGTTCCACTTCTCCGGCAGGGCGATGAATTCGGCGCCGTCGCCGGCGGCGGCGCGCACGAGGCGCTCGGCCGTCGCCAGGTTCCTGTCCTTGTCCCCGTTGGAGTTGAGCTGTACAGCTGCTGCCCGCACGATCGCCCTTCGTTGATTGACCAGTCAATCGGCAGGGCCAGTATATGAGCGCTCAGGGCGCCTTTGCGCTCTAGAGGTTGAGCTGGCGGGCGACGATCTTGTCGAACAGCGACGTCGGGATGAACGGTTTTATCCGCGCCTGTACCTTCGCGTCGAGACCAACCAGGTAGCGGCTCTTCGGCCGGTTCGATTCGAGGGCGTGGGAGATCGCGTTGGCGACCTTCTCCGGTGAGATTCCCCGTTCCGCGGTGTCTTCGATCACCTTGCGGAACTTCTCGATCGCGGCGCCGTAGAGGAGGTTCGTCCGCGGCGACTTCGCCTCGATCTCGTTCGCGGTGCGCTGGCCGCGCTCCCAGATCGGGGTGTCGATCGAGCCGGGCTCGATCAGCGCGACCTTGATCCCCCAGGGCCGCAGCTCCTGGCGGAAGACGTCGCCGATCGCCTCGGTCGCGAACTTCGAGGCGTGGTAGGGGCCGCCGAATGGAAAGGCGACGCGGCCACCGATCGAGCTGAGGAAGACGATGCGCCCTTCGGCTTGACGGATCGACGGCAGCATCGCCTGGGATACAGCGACATAGGCGACGAGGTTGACCTCGATCTGGCGGCGGAAGTCCTCCAGCGGGATCGTCTCCAGCGGACCCGGGATCGCCACGCCGGCGTTGTTGACGAGGCCTCCGAGCCCCTCCGGCGCCTCCCGCTCGACCAGCTCCGCCGCGGCGGCGATCTGGGCGGAATCGGTGACGTCGAGGGTCACCGGCAGCAGGCGCTCCGAGGCGGCCTCGCGCAGGCTCTCGCCGTCGGCGGGGTTGCGGATGCCGGCGAACACCCGCCAGCCGTCGGCGTCGAGCCGCAGCGCCGTGGTGCGGCCGATGCCGGTGGAGGCTCCAGTCACGAGGACGGATCGCATCGGAACGAGGCTACAGGGGGGAGAGTTTGGCGCTTCCGATTCTTGACACAACAGGGTGGGGCAAGAGACGGATACGCGAAGCAAGCGAGCTTGGGAGCTTGCGGCGAGACAGCACGGCATCGTCACCCGCCAGCAGTTGCTGGCGCTGGGATTCGGGCGGAGGTCGATCGAACATCGGCTCGCGCGGGGGCGGCTCTTCCGGGTGAGTCTCGGCGTCTACGCGGTGGGCTGGCCGGCGCTCAGCCAAAAGAGGCAGTGGATGGCGGCGGTCCTGGCGGGCGGAGATGGCGCGGCGCTGGGTCACTGCAGCGCGGCAGCGCTGTGGGAGATCGGCGCGGAGGGCGACTGGATCGATGTCAGCGTTCGACGGCGTTGTGAACTGCGAAGTCCGGGCATTCGGTTCCGCGGCCGGCCGAGCCTGGCGGTTGAAGACACGGTGCTCCGGGATGACATTCCTGTCACCTCCCCCGCGCAGACGCTTGTCGACCTCGCAACCGAACTCGACCCGGTCGCGCTCGAGCGAGCGGTCAACGACGCCGACAAGCGCGACCTGATCGATCCCGAAGCATTGCGGGACGACCTCAGCCGCTTTGCTGGCGAACCCGGCATCCGTCCCCTGCGCCACCTGCTCGACAAACTCTTCTTCCGGCTCTCGGACTCGGACCTGGAGATCTATTTCCGCCGTATCGTCAGAGCGGCGAATCTCCCTTTGCCACTCACCAAACAACGCGTGAACAGGTTCGAGGTCGACTTCTTCTGGCCAGACCTCGGGCTCGTCGTCGAGACGGACGGCCTCCGCTATCACCGCACCCCATCCGCGCAGCTTCGAGACGCACGCCGCGACCGAGCGCACGTGATGGCGGGGATGACGCCGCTGCGCTTCACGCATTACGAGGTCCGCTACGAACCCAGGCGTGTTCGCGCGGAGCTCACCAAGACGATGGCGATGCTCCGGAGGCGCATCCGACTTTGACCCCAGCCCGCTGGGGCAAGAACCGGATGGGATGGGTGGTCGCAGCGGCAGGGGGCGTAACCTTTGTGCTCTCGTGCACGAGACCATCAAGGACGACGCCGAGCGCAAGCAGGTCACTGTCCTGTTCGCCGACGTGAGCGGTTCGATGGACCTGGCCGAGCAGGAGGATCCGGAGGAGTGGCGCGAGATCATGCAGCGCTTCTTCTCCACCCTGGCCGACACGGTGACCCGTTTCGAGGGCACCGTCGACAAGTTCACCGGCGACGGGATCATGGCGGTCTTCGGCGCCCCCGTCGCCCACGAGGACCACGCCAGGCGCGCCTGTTACGCGGCGCTGCAGATGCTCGAGGACGTTGCCGAGTACGCGGGTGAGCTGCGGCGGGCGAAGGGGCTCAACTTCTCGACCCGGATCGGGATCAACTCCGGCGAGGTCGTCGCCGGGGCGATCGACGGCGGGGGCGGCTCCGCCTACACCGCGATCGGCCACACGGTCGGCCTGGCGCAGCGGATGGAGGCCCTCGCCGAGCCGGGCAAGGCCTACCTGACCGAGAGCACCGCCGAGCTTGCCCGCGGCTACCTCGACCTCCGCGACCTCGGCGAGTTCGAGATCAAGGGGGCGAGCCGCCCGGTCCAGGTCTTCGAGCTGGCTGGGGTAGGCGCCGCCCGCTCGCGGCTCGACCTCGCCCGCGAGCGCGGCTTCTCCAGCTTCGTCGGCCGCGAGGCGGAGCTGGCCCAACTCGAGCGGGCCCTGGAGCGGGCGAAGGCGGGTGAGGCCACCGCCCTCGGGGTCGTCGCCGAACCGGGGATCGGCAAGAGCCGCCTCTACCTCGAGTTCGTCCAACGTTGCCGCGGCGAAGGCCTCGAGGTCTTCGAGGCCCAGGCACAGGCCCACGGCAAGTCGATCCCGTTTATGCCGATCCTGCAGATGCTGCGCTCCTTCTACGGAATCTCCGACCAGGATGCTGAGCAACTGGCGCGGGAGAAGATCGCCGGCCGCTCGCTGCTCCTGGATCCCGCCTTCGCCGCCGACCTGCCGCTGATCTTCGACTTCCTCGGCGTCCCCGACCCGGAGCGGCCGGTGCCGCAGATGAATCCAGAGGGACGCCAGCGGGCGCTCGCCGACTTCCTCTGCCGGCTGGTCAGCAACCCCGGCCGCAAGAAGGTCCTGGTCCTCGTCGTCGAGGACCTGCACTGGATCGATGAGGGCAGCCAGACGATGCTGAACGGGCTGGTCGAAGGGATGGTGGGGACGCCGACGCTGGTCCTTGTCAACTACCGGCCCGAGTACACCCCGGCCTGGTCGGGCTCGGACACCTACGAGACGATCGAGCTGCAACCGCTGAGCCGGGCCGACACCGCGAAGCTGCTGCGCGACATCGCCGGCGAGGACCCCTCGCTCGACGGCATCGACGAGCCGATCCACGAGCGGACCGGCGGCAACCCATTCTTCATCGAGGAGATCGTCCGCGAGCTCGCCGAGTCCGGATACCTCGAGGGAGGGCGCGGTGCCTACCGGTTGGCGAAGCCGATCGAGGATGCCGGCGTGCCGGTCACCGTCCAAGCGGTCCTCGCGGCCAGGATCGACCGGCTCGACCCGACGGCGAAGCACCTGCTGCAGGTCGCCTCGGTGGTGGGCAAGGACGTCAGCGCCGAAGCGCTGCGGCTGACCACCCGCCTCGAGGAAGACGAGATGGAGGCGGCGCTGCGGGCGCTGATCGACGCCGGCTTCCTCTACGAAGCCGAGCTGTACCCGCAGCGGCGCTTCGCCTTCCGCCACCCGCTGACCCGCGAGGTCGCCTACGGGACCCAGCTGGCGAGCCAGCGGCAGGCGACCCATGCGGCGGCGGCGAGGGCGATGATCGAGCTGATCCCGCCCGAGCGCCACGACGAGCGGGCGGCGCAGATCGCCGACCACCTCAAGCAGGGCGGCGAGACGCTGGAAGCGGCGCGCTGGTCGGCCCGCGCCGCCCATTGGGCGGGACACAGCCGCCCCCGCGACGCGATGCGCCTCTGGCACGAGGTGATGGAACTGGCCGGGAAGCTGGAGGTGAACGAGGAGAGCGACGCCCTCGGGATCGCCTCCCGGCTGGCGCAGATCCAGTTCGCCTGGCGCGTCGGCATGGACCTCGAGGAACAGGCTCAGCTCCTCGACGAAGCCGAGGAGATCGCCGACCGGCGGGGCGATTTGCACTCCCTCGTCCTGCTGCGGATGTCTGCCTCGGGCCGGCCGGGGCTGCAGCTCCACACCGACGAGTGGTTGCAGCACGTCAAGGAGATGAACCGGCTCGCCGACCAAGCGGGCGACCCGCACCTGCAGGTGGCGATCCGGGCCGCGGGCGCCTACGCGTACCTGATCTCCGCCGACTTCGCCGGCTTCGAGCGCGCCCTCGACGAGATCGTCGAGCTGGCCGACGGCGACATCACGATTGGCTCCGGGATCATTCTCAACACGCCCCTGGCCTGGGCGGAGATGGGCAAGGGGATGGCGCACCGCGAGCAGGGGAACCTGGACGGGGCCGAAGTCCACTTCCAGCGGGCGCTGGAGATCGCCGCCGAAGCCGACGACCCGGAGACCGCAAGCTGGGTCCGCAGCAACCAGGCCGGCTTGATGGCGCTGCGCGGCGACGTCGAGGGGGCGCTTTCGGTCGCGCGGCGCAACTGCGAGCTGACCGAGCGGATCGGCGACGTTTTCTCCCGCAGCCTCGCGATCGCCAACCTGGCCTGGGCCCAGCTGGCGGCCGAGGAATACCAGGAGGCGCTGGACTCGATAGAGGAAGCCGACCGCACCTACCGCGAGGCGATGAAGATCGGCGGCGAGATGGAGGCCTGGCGCTCGCAGTTGCGGGCCCGCGCCCTGGCCGGCGTCGGCCGCACCGAAGAGGCGGTCACCGAGGCGGAATGGGCGGTGCGGACCTCCGAAGAACGGGGCCTGCGCTGGTCGCTGCCGATCGCGCTGCTGGCGCTCGGCCGCACCCGCCACGCCGCCGGCCGCGACGGTGCGCTCGAGGCGCTCGAGGAGGCACGGCGGGTGGCGCAGGAGACGAGCGCCCACACCTGCCTGATTGATATCGAAGACCAGATGGCGCTGATCGGCGCCGGCAACCGCGGCTGAAGCTCAGCTCCGCCGCTCCAGCTCGGCGACCATCAGCTTCGTGTGCAGGGCCGCGATCAGGTCCTTCAGCGGCTGGGCGCCGGCTTCGAGCATCTCGACCACCCGCTCGGGCGGGACCTCTCCGGCCAGCCGTTCCATCACCACGTCGACCTCCTGGCGCGCCAGCTCCTGCAGGGCGTTTTTGTAGCGGAGGGTGTCGTAGACGGTGAAGCCGATCTGCTCGTCGTAGCCGCCGGCGCGGAAGCGGCTGATCGCCTCGATGATCTTCACGTCGGAGGGCGAGTAGCCGCGGCTGTTCGGGGTCAGGACCTCGAGCTCGGCGAGGCGGTCGAGCACCTCTTTGGGGACGCCGAAGCGCTTGCGGACCTCAGTGGCGCTGGTGCGGGACCGTTCCTGGGAGTCGAGGACCTCCTTGATCGCCTTCAGCGGCAGGTAGCGCTCTTCCTGCAGCTGCTTGATCAGCTTGATCCGGTCGACGAACTCGGGCGGGTAATAGGCCATGTTGCGGCTGGTCTTGACCGGCTCCGGCAACAGGCCCTCGCGCAAGTAGTGCTTGATCGTCGGCGCCGGGACGCCGGAGGCCTCGGCCAGCTCGCGCATGCGGAGGAGGCCGTCCTGCTGGGTGCCACTGGTACTCATGCGCGGAACTCCCCTTGCGGCGCGGCTGCCGGTCCGGCGGCGGCGCCGGACTCTTTCATCGCCGCGATCTCCTCGGCCGAGTAGCCGACCTCCGCCAACACCTCGTCGGTGTGCTCGCCGAAGGCGGGCGCCGGCCGGGTCGGGTCGGCCGGGGTGCGGCTCAACTTCACCGGGTGGCCGAGCTGGCGCACCGTCCCCAGCTCGGGCTGCTCGAGCTCGACGACCATCTCGCGCGAGCGAACCAGCTCGGAGTCGAGCGCTTCGTCGAGGTCGAGGACCGGCTCAATGCAGCAGTCGCGCTCGTCGTTGAAGGCTTTCCACTCAGCGCGGGTACGGGAGCTGAAGATCGCGGCGACCTCCTGCCACGCCTCCGAACCCGGCGCCTCGAACTGCTTCTCGATCAGATCGGGGCGCTCGACGCCCTGGCAGAAGGAGGCCCAGAACTTCGGCTCCAGCGCCCCGCAGGTGACGTAGCCGTCGGCGGCCTCGTAGGGGAGGTAACAGACGATGCCGCCGGCGAGCATCTGCTCGCCGCGGCGGGGTACCTCTTCGTCGCAGAAGTAGCGGCCGGCGACCATCGCCAGCCAGGAGAGGGCGCCATCGGCCATCGAGACGTCGACCATCTGCCCCTCGCCCGAGTGCTCGCGCTCATGCAGCGCCGCCATCACCCCGAAGGCGGCCATCAGGGCGCCGCCGCCGAGGTCGGCAATCTGGCCGGCGGATTGGACCGGCGGCCCGTCCTTGGCCCCGGTCAGCCCAAGTAGTCCAACGAGGCCGAGGTAGTTCATGTCGTGCCCGGCCCGCTGCGCGTAGGGGCCGTCCTGGCCGTAGCCGGTGATCGCGCAGTAGACGACCCGCGGGTTCGCCTCCCGCATCCGCTCGTAGCCGACGCCGAGCTTGTCGAGGACGCCGGGGCGGAAGCCGTCCAAGACGACGTCGTGCTCGGCGATCAGACGCAGCAGCGCCTCTCTCCCCCGCTCGCTCTTGAGGTCGAGTCGGACCGAGCGCTTGCCGCGGTTGAGCGAGAGGTAGAGCGAGGAGCGGGTGCCGAGCGCCTGCTGCTCGTCGCTGCCGTAGTAGGGCGGCGCCCAGCGGATGTAGTCGCCCATGCCGGTGTCCTCGACCTTCAGCACCTCGGCGCCGAGGTCGGCGAGCAGCAGCGAGCAGAAACCGCCCGGCAGCAGGCGGGTGAGGTCTAGGACCTTGACGTCGCTAAGCGGGAGAGCGCTCACGCTTCGGCACCCCGAGCAGCTCGCGCGCCTCGGCGACGCTCGCCGGGCGGCGGCCGATGTCTTCGGCCATCTGCCGCGCCTTCGCGATCAGCTCGCCGTTGGACTTGCACATCTCGCCGTTCGGCAGGTAGAGGTTGTCCTCGACCCCGGCACGGACGTTGCCGCCGAGCACCAGCGAGGAGGCGAGCAGCTTCCACTGGTCGCGGGAGATCCCGATCACCTGCCACTGGTTCGGTCCCTCGGGGCCGCCGGGGATCTGATCGGACATCAGGGTGACGTTGCGCGGGGTCGGGCGGATGCCGCCGGTCACCCCCATCACCAGCGAGATCTGCAGCGGCGGCTCCAGCAACCCCATGTCGACGAGCGGATCGAGGTTGGCGACGTGGCCGGAGTCGAAGCACTCGTGCTCGGGCTTGACCCCGATCTCTTTCATCGCCGTCAGGAACTCGATGATCGTGTCGAAGCTGTTCTCGAAGACGGCTTTGAAGACGAAGTCCTTGCGCCGGCGCGAGTACTTCGCGTAGTTCATCGAGCTCATGTTGAGCGCGGCGACGTCGGGGCGGCAGGCGCGCAGGTACTCGATTCGCTTCTCGATCGGGATCCCGATCGCCCCGGTCGAGTAGTTGACGATGACGTCGCCGACCTCGGCCAGGATCGCCTCGGTGATCGCCTTGAAGTCCTCGATCTCGTACGACGGCGTGCCGTCCGGTTTGCGGGCGTGGATGTGGATCTGCGAGGCGCCCTCGTCGACCGCACGCCGCGCCTCAGCCGCGTACTCCTCCGGCGTGTAGGGGATCGCCGGGCACTGGTCGCGGTTGGCGATCACGCCGCTGATCGAGCAGCTGATGATCACCGGGTCGTCGAAAGAGCTCATCTCGTCCTCCTCAGACCGGCATCACGCCGTGTCGTTTCTTCGGCTTCTCGACGCGCTTGTTGCGGGCCATCTTCAGCGCCTTGGCGATCGTCGGCCGCGTCTCGCGCGGGTCGATGATGTCGTCGATGACGGCGTTGCCGGCGGCGATGTAGGGGTCGATCTGCTGGCGGACCGCGTTCAGCATCGTCTCCCGCGTCCCCTCCGGGTCGTCGGAGGCCTCGATCATCGAGCGGCCGATGATTTCGACCGCGCCCTCGGCGCCCATCACCGAGATCTCGGCCCCGGGCCAGGCAACGATCAGGTCGGGCTCGTACGCCTTCCCGCACATCACGTAGTAGCCGGCGCCGTAGGCCTTGCGGACGACGACGGTCACCTTCGGCACGGTGGCGCGGCTGACCGCGTAGAGCATCTTCGCCCCGTGGCGGATGATCCCGGCGTGCTCGACTTTCGAGCCGACCATGAAGCCGGGGACGTCCTG
>DASTYZ010000117.1:0-76957 GCA_035764545.1 Solirubrobacterales bacterium
TGTTTACGTGATCTACGGTGATTCCCTCCTGCATTCCGGCGATCCTTGCAAGCCAGCAAACCGCGACTGCCTGTTTCTCAAAATGATTGCGGGGTTGCTTCTCCTCCACGAACTCCATGAACCCCTGTTTCCCTTTTGGACGCAGGCTGAGTTCCCTGACCATGCTTGGAGATCCCGTTCGACTGCGTGCTTTTCGTGGGGCGCCACCCTTTTTCGATTCCATGTTTTTTCGCCGGCGCGTGGTGCCGGAGCGCCCTGATGCAGGCCTCACGGCGGGCTTGGCGGCAGGTCCCCCCATGACTAGCTCGACGACGGCTAATGCGGTGGGGCTGTCTAGCTTGCGGTCGATGCTGATGCCATCGCCGGTGAGGAGCAACTTGTAGCCCGAGTCTTCTGCCGCCTCCGTATTCTCTGCCATGTAAACAGCCTAGTCACCCTTTCGGCGGAGTTGAAGGACCGAATTGGTACGCCCAGTTTGCCTGGCCAGCCGACCCAAGCCGTCTAGAGCTCAGCTGGCGTGACCACGAGTCCGAGCCGCTCCGCTCCTCGCCGCAGGCGAGCGTCCAGGGTCACGAGTCGACACTCAAGGAGTTGCGCCAAGGCGACATATTCCGCGTCGTAGGTACGACCCCAGCCAAATTCCTCGGCGATCCGCCAGGCTTCGGCTCCAAGCTCAGGTGGGTCTATGCGCGCGACCGGACAGCCCTCCAGCCGAGCGTGGATGATCTCGGCGTCTTCACGGCCGATTTCTCCTTTGTGGAGTTTCAGGTGTAAAGCAGCCCGGGCCTCTGACCACATGAGCGGGGCACTGGCCAGCTCATCGCCGAGTGTCTCGAATCCGCCGCCCTCACCGCCGCACGCCGCCGTTGCGACGTTGGCGTCAATGACGAGCACTAATGGCCTCGCCGCGCCTCATCGACGGCGGCGACCCAGTTGGGGGCGGGCGCGCCTGATGGAAGTCGGCGCCAAGCCTCCGGCAACTCGGCCATCTCGGGTTCTGCGCTTTCTTCGTGGCGCACCTCGATGAGCTTGACCACCTCGTCAAGCTCGGCGTCGGACAGCTCATCGAGGAGTGCGTGCGCTTTCTCCCTCGTCGTCATAAGGGAAATCGTATCGCCGAGAGCGCCATCCGCCAGCCGCATCGCCGTCTGGGTGGAGCGCTCCAGCTCCTCTTCAGAGAGGTCGAACCGTGGACGGCCATCGCTCTGCAGGCGCTCGCTGCGAGCGATCGCAAGGATCATGAGGTCGTTCTTTCCCGCTTGCACGGCGAGCTAAGCTAGCAGCTCTTAGGGATGTTTTGTCTGAGGAAGCTGGCATGGTCTATATAGCCAGCTGACATCTGCGCGCCGGATGCTGCGCGATGCGCTCGGATCGAACAGGGCGACTCAATCGTTGAAGGAGATGCTTCTTGTGATGCCCCAGGTCGGCGAGGATCGGGACTTCGAACGCCCTGATGAGGACCATGGTCGGGGTGTCGAGTGCTGAGGCGGCTGCTCGATGGCGGCCACCAGCTGTTTTCGGAATCTTCTCCCTTCAGCCTTCCTCTAAGACCCTCGGTCTACGAAACCGAAGGGTCACAGGTTCAAATCCTGTCGGGCGCGTTTTGCTGCGCCTCACCGAAGCTCTTCGGCTAGGCCGACGACGATCCCCTCGGGGCCGCGGACGAAGCAGAGGCGGTAGATGTCCTCGTACTGGGCGATCTCGCCTACTAGCTCGGCGCCGTGGGGGCGGAGGCGGGTGACGGTGTCGTCGACGTCGTCGACGGTGAACATGATGCGGCGGAGGCCTAGGGCGTTCGTCGGTGCGTCTTCGGGCTCAGCTCGGACCGCCGGTGGGGTGTGGAACCTGGTCAGCTCTATGCGGCTGTGGCCGTCAGGGGTCCGCATCATCGCGATGTCGGCGCGGACGTCGTCCAGGCCGATGACGCTCCCCGCCCATTGCCCCTCGACCGTGGTTTCGCCCTCGGGCTCCATCCCGAGCTCGGCGAAGAAGGCTTTGACGGCCTCGAGGTCTTCGACGACGATGAGGACGTTGTCCAGTCGCTTGATTGCCATATCCCGACTATAGAGTCAGGTCTTCAGCACTCACGATGACCAACTTCGTCTTCGGCATATTGATCGGCATCTTCATCCTCGCGGCGCTGGTCGTCGCCGCTCTCGTCGAGCTGGAGTCGCTTTACGAGGAGTCGGGGGCCCTGGCCGCGCCGCTTGCCCTGATTCGATTGCGTTGATGGGAGCCCACGGGGAGCAGGGGACCGGCGGCCCGCACGAGGAGAACCTCTCCTCCGGGCAGGTCTGGATGTTGCGCGGCGCCGTCCTTGCGGTGGCGCTGCTGGCCGCGGTGATCGCCTGGGCGGCGACGGGCGACGACGATGCGTCACCCGCTGCAGCCGAACCCGCAGCCCGCGTGGCCGGCGAGGAGGAACTGGTCGACGCGAGCGCCCTGCTGGGGCAGCCGATCTACTGGGCGGGTCCGGTCGCCGCGACCACCATCGAACTGGAAGAACTCGAAGACGGGGTGCGGGTCAAGTACGTGGGGGAGGACGGCAGCGAAACGTTGACCGTCGCCAGCTATCCGCTGCCCGATCCCGCCGGGGCTTTGCGGCAGTTCGCCGCCCAATCCGGCACCGTCGCCCGCGAAGCCGAGGACGGGACGAAGGTCTTCTACGACAAGAACGCTCCCAACAGCGTCTACTTCGCCGACCCCGCCGACCCCGCCGACGGCGTGCAGGTGGAGGTCTACGCCCCATCGCCGGCACTGGCCCTGAAAACCGCGCTCTCCGGCAGCGTCGAGCCCGTGAAGTAGCCCGGGGAGGGCGCCGCCGATGAGCATGCTCCTCGCCTGGATCGTCTACCCGCTGGTGCTCGCGCTCCTCTGCGGCGGCCTCGGGCTCCTCGTCGACCTCCTCGCGGGCCGGTCCCTGCCGGGGGCGCTCGTGATCCCGGTCGGGTTCGCGGCGATGGTCGTGGTCGGCGAGTTCACCACCGCGCTCGAGGCGACGGCGCCGCTGACCGTGCCCCTCGTCGTCTTCCTCGCGGTGGCGGGAGCGGGCCTCTCCTGGCCCTGGCGCTTCAAGACCGACCCGCTGCCGGCGGCGGTTGCGGTCGCCGTCTTCGCCGTCTTCGCGGCGCCGGCCGTCCTCTCCGGCGACCCCACCTTCGGCGGCTTCATCAAGCTCGACGACACCGCCACCTGGCTGGCGATGACCGACCGGGTGATGGAGCACGGGCGCAGCCTCTCCGGCCTCGACCTCTCGAGCTACCGGGCCACGCTCGACTTCAACCTCGCCGGCGGCTACCCGATCGGCGTCTTCGTCCCGTTCGGGACGGCGGGGGCCCTCGTCGGCGGCGACCTCGCCTGGGTGTTCCAGCCCTACCTGTCCTTCCTCGCCGCGCTGCTCGCGCTCAGTCTCTGGCAGCTCTTCGGCGGCTTCGTCCAACGCCGGCCGGCGCGCGCCGCCGCCGCCTTCATCGCGGCGCAGCCGACCCTCCTTTACGGCTACGCGATGTGGGGCGGGGTGAAGGAGGTGGCCGCGGCGGCCCTTGTGGCGCTGGCCGCGGCCCTCGCGCCCGGGGCGCTCGAACCCGGGGGGGCGCTTCGCCGCATCTTTCCCCTGGCGCTGACGGCCGCCGCGATCGTCGGGGTGTTGAGCGCGGGCGGCGTCCTCTGGGTCGGGCCGATGCTGCTGCTCGTCGCCCTGCTCGTCTACCGGCGCCTCGGCCTGCGGGAGGCCGGTCTCCGGGCACTCGCCTTCGTCGCCCTCCTGGTCGTCCTGACGATCCCGTCGATCACCTCCGGCCTCGTCCCGCCGACCTCGAAACCGCTCGTCGGCTCCGACGGCGAAGGGAACCTGCTGGGGGCGCTCAACCCGCTGCAGGCGATCGGGATCTGGCCGGCGGGCGACTTCCGGGTCGACCCCGACGGCACCGTCGCCACCGCCGTCCTCCTCGCCCTCGCGGCCTGCACGATCCTCATCTCGCTCTGGGCGCTCTGGCGGCGGCGCGGCCTCGCCCCGCTCCTCTACGCGAGCGCGCTCGCCACCTGTGCGGCGATCGTCATCTTCGGCTCCCCCTGGGCAGGGGGGAAGGCCCTCGCCACCGCTTCGCCGGCGCTGCTCTCGCTGGCCGTCCTCGGCGCGGTCGCGGCGATGCGCCTCGACCGCATCACCGGCTGGGTCTTGGCGATCGTCCTCGCCGGCGGCGTGCTCTGGTCGAACGTGCTCGCCTACGGCGGCGCCGACCTCGCCCCCTACGGGCAGCTGCGGGACCTGGAGTGGATCGGCGAGCGCTTCGCCGGCGAGGGACCGGCGCTGATGACCGAGTACAACCCCTACGGCGCCCGGCACTTCCTCCGCAACCTCGACGGGGAAGGGGCCTCGGAGCTGCGCAACCGCACGGTGCCGCTGCGGGCCGGCGGCGAAGCGAAAAAGGGCGAAGCCGTCGACACCGATGAGATCGAGCCCAGCGCCCTCTTCACCTATAGGACCCTGGTCCTGCGCCGCTCTCCCGTGCGCAGCCGCCCGCCGGCTCCCTACCGCCTGGTCTGGGAGGGTCGCTACTACGAGGTCTGGCAGCGCCCCGAAGGCGAGACGGCCCCGCTCGGTGTCCAGCTGCCGCTGGGAACCCGCGAAGCGCCGGCGGCGGTGCCGAGCTGCCCGGTGGTGCTCGACCTCGCCGCCGAACCAATCGACGGCGTCGAAGCGTGGCTGCTGGCGGCCCGGCACGCCCCCGTCTTCGAGGTGAGCGACGGCACCTTCACGGTGCCGCGGGCGGGGGAGTACGCGGGCTGGGTGAAGGGCTCCTTCCGCGGCGAGGCCCGGCTCCTCGTCGACGGCCGCGAGGTCGGCTCGGCGCGGCACCAGCTGCAGAACGAGGGCGGCTTCGTCGAGCTCGGCCGGGTCCTCCTCGCCCCCGGCCGCCACAGCGCCGAGCTCAAGCTCGGGGGAGCCGACCTCCATCCCGGCAGCGGCGGCTTCCCACGGCCGCCGATCGAGCGCCTGCTTTTCGCTCCCAGCGGCGAGGAGCGGGGGGAGCTGGTTTCGGTCCCGGCCGCCGCGGCGAGACAGCTCTGCGGCAAGCCGTGGGACTGGATTCAGGCAGTGCCCGCGCGCGGGAGATAGGTGAGCAGGACCACACCCGAATCGAAACGCTGGACGTCCTCGAGCGTAAGCCGGATGGCTCCCCTGTCGCCGAGGACGTGGAGGTTGGCCTGGCCCCAGACAATGGGGTTCAGGTAGATCTCGTAGACGTCGATCAAGCCTTTCTCGGCGAGGGCGTAGGCGAACTCGCCGCTGCCGTGCATGAACAAGTCTCCGTCGACTTCATCCTTCAACGCCGGAATTGAGTCCTCGAGGTCTCCTTCGAGCAGGGTCGCGTTCCACTCCAGTTCGCCGCTGAGGCTCCTGGAGCCGACGTACTTCGGCATCGGATTGACCATGTCCGCCCACCTGCCGGTCTGGTCGGGCCAGTACTGAGCCAGCCCCTGGTACGTCTTCCGTCCCAACACCAACCCGGCAGACCTGTTTTGGCGCTCAAACGAATGGTCCCCGTGGTCGCCTTCCGGCTCCACCCACTCGCCGACCGGGTCGATGACACCGTCGACGGTGGCTTGCGTGGTGGCGATCAGCTTGCCCATCTCGATCCTCCTTGCTCGCGGAAGCTCCTCTGAGCCTCCTCTACCCAGGCGACGAACGAACAGGCCCGGATTCGACAAGCCGATGGACGAACTGAACCCATGAGCGCCATCCGGCTCTCGACCTAGGCTGCCTCACCGTGTTCGGAATCACTCGCTCACGCGCTTGCCTGGTTGCGGTGCTGCTGGTTGCCTTCGCGCTCGGTGCTCTCCTGCCCGGCGCGCTGGCGGAGAACGGCGCGCCGACGGCGGTCCGAACCGCGCTGGCCCAGACCGACAAGGTGCAGGGCGCTCCGAACCGGAGCATGGTGCTGAGCCGGGTAGTGGTCGAACCGGGCGCGCAGCTGGCGCTCCACCACCACCTCGGCACGCAGATCTCGCGGATCGCTTCCGGCACCCTCACCTACACGGTGCGGCAGGGGTCGGCGGTGGTGCGGGAAGGCGATGCGGAAAAAGACCCGCGGCTGGTGCGGACGATTGCCGCCGGCCAGACGGCCCGCATCCGCCCCGGACAGTGGCTGGTCGAGCAGCCCTCCGACATCCACGAAGCCGCCAATCGCGGCAAGGTCCCGGTCGTGATCTACCTGGCGACGCTGCTGAAGAGCGGCGCTCCGCCCGCGACGCCGGTCACCCTTCCCTGATCGCAAGCTCGGGCGATCTCCGAATAGACACTAGAGTTCCTGTTAATGAAGGTGGCGGGCACCCGGACCTACCGGCGGTTCCTACGGATCGTCCTCGCGTCGACGCTGCTCGCCTGCGCCGCCGCGGTCGGCGCGGCCCCGGCATCGGCAATGCAGGTGGTCGAGCCGGACGGGTCGGTGATCCTCGCCTGGGGAGACGTCGAAGTCACCCGGATCGGAGCTGACGGCGTTCCCGACGGAGAGGTCTACGACATCTCGCCGGAACCGCACTTTCCCTCGGACCGGTTGAACCCCGAAGAGAGCCATCTCATGGACCTCGGCGTGGCTCCGGACGGAGTGGTCACCGCGGTCTGGCTGAACATCGAAGGTCAGGCCCGGATAGTCACCCGGCAGATCGCCCCCGACGGGACCCCGCTGGGCGAGCCGGTCGAGCTCGCCTCCGGCGAAGAGATCCATACCCGTGCCAGGCTCGGCGTCGGCCCCGACGGCACGGCGACCGTCGTCTGGAATCGCCTCAGCTCCCCCGGCAACGAACTCGTGGCCCGGCGTATCGCCCCCGACGGGACGCCGGAGGACGAAATCCAAGTCCTCAGCGCCCCTGGCTCAACGGCATGGTGGCCGGAGATGGCGATGGCCCCCGACGGCACCGCGACCGTCGTCTGGAGCGACCGCGACGAAGCAGGCAACGCCCTCCTGCTCGAGCGCCGCATCGCACCGGACGGGACGCTGGTGGCGACCAACGTCGTTGCCTCGAACGAGGGACTCGACCCGAAGCCCTACTTCGATGAACCGCGAATCGGGGGTGGCGCCGACGGATCGGCGATCGTCCTCTGGGAGACGCGCGGCGCCGTGGACGAGCTCTGGTCCCGTCGCATCGCCCCGGACGGAAGCCTCGACCCGCCCCAGCTCCTCGACAGCTTCGACGCTTCGACCAAATATCGATTCCCGCGGCTCGCCGTCGCCCCCGACGGATCGGCATCGGTGATCTGGAAAGCCAAGCCCGATATGAAGGTCCTCTCGCTGGACAGCGACGGGATCCCGGGGGAGGCGCACCTGATCACCTACAAAGGCGACCCCCTCCCCGCCGAACCAAAATGGCAGGGACAGGAGCCGCTGCTCCAGATCGCCCCGGATGGAACCCGCTACGTCTTCTGGGGGAGCGGTTGCGAAGGGGAGTGGTGCCTCTACTTCGGGACCCTGCAGTCGGACGGGTCGATCGCCGAGGCGCAGCTGGTCGACCAGGGGAAGTCCCTCGCCTGGTGGCAATCGGCCTTCTTCGACGACGGCTCCGGGACCCTGATCTGGGGACACCTGTTCAGCCACGAACCGAACCGGATCGACCTCCGCGCCCGCAAGCTGACTGCCGACGGAACGCTCGGGCCGATCGGGGAAGCCTTCATCGGCGACCTCTCGCCGTTGCTGCGGACCTATGGACAGGAACTCGACTTCGGGCAAGTGGAAGCGGGCTCGCACGCCAATCGGTCGGTCGACGTGTGGGTGATGACGGACGAAGCTCTCGGCTCCTTCAGCCCCTCGATCGAGGGCGCGGATGGCGATGAGTTCGCGATCGAGAGCAGCACCTGCGGTCCGCAGCTGAGCTATCCCGCGGTCTGCTCGGTCTCGGTCTCCTTCTCTCCGAACGCCGTGGGCCCGGCCGAGGCAGAGCTCGTCCTCGAGGCCGGCGAGGGCTTTGAACCGACCTCCGTCCCCCTTTCCGGGGAGGGAGTCCCGGCGCTCGCTCCTTCGCCACCCCAGCCGCCGCCTCCCGCGCCGCTGGTCGTCGGCATCGGCAAGCCGGCAGTGGACCTCGCCGCTGGCAGCGCCTCGCTGCCGGTCCTCGTGCCGGGACCGGGATCGGTGACGATCTACGGTCCCTGCGTCGGAGGCCCCGAGCAGGCGCGCTCCCTGCAGGTGAGCGCCGCCGGCAGCGTCGACTTCGAGATCGTCGCCAAGGGGCGGTGTCGCCGGCAGCTGCTCCGCACCGGCACCACCCGCTTCGGGGTGCGAGTCCTCTTCACCGCGGCTGACGGTCAGGCGACCGTCGACCACCGGCCGGTCAGGCTCTGGCTTACCGACTGAGCCGGACCGGCAGCGATTTCAGCTGGTTGAGGAAACCGGACTCGACGAAGACGGGGCTGCCGTCGATCTCCATCTCCGGGTAGCGGGCGAGCGTCTCCTCGAGCAGGATCTTCAGCTCCAGGCGGGCGAGGGCGGCGCCGAGGCAGAAGTGGCGGCCGCCGGCGCCGAAGGCCTGGTGGTCGGGATTGCGGAGGACGTCGAAGCGGTCCGGGTCCTCGTAGCGGCTCTCGTCGCGGTTGGAGGAGGCGTACCACATGACCACCTTGTCGCCCTCTTTGATCTGCTGGCCGCCGAGCTCGACGTCCTTGGTGGCGGTGCGGCGGAAGTGGGCGAAGGCGGGGAACATCCGCAGCGCCTCCTCGACCGCGCCGGGCACGAGGGCGGGGTCGTCGACCAGGAGCCGGCGCTGGTCGGGGTTCTCCATCAGCGCTCGCATCGCGCTGCAGTAAGTCGCCTTGGTGCTGTCGTTGCCGGCGGCGACGAGGAGGAAGAAGCCCATCACGATCTCGTGCTCCTCCAGCTTCTGGCCTTCGACTTCGGCGTGGACGAGGACGCTGGTGAGGTCGTCGGTCGGGTTCTCCCGGCGCTCGGCGATCATCGTCCCGCAGCGCGCAAAGATCTGCTGCAGCGCGGCCTCGATCGTCGCCTGGACGCTCTCGACGTCGGGGCTGTAGTCGGGGTCGTTGGCGGCCAGCGCCATGTTCATCAGCTCAGCCCAGGTGGCGTCGTCTTCCTCGGGGATGCCCATGAAGCTGCCGATCACGCGGGAGACGGCGGGCTGGGCGACATCGGTGACGAGGTCGCAGGTCTCGCGACCCTCGAGGCGGTCGAGGACGCCGACGACGATCTTCCGGATCTCCTCCTCGTGGGCGGCGATCCGCTTCGGCGTGAAGCCGGCCTGGAAGAGCGCCTTCAGGCGATCGTGCTTGGGCGGGTCCATGCCGATGAACATCGCCCGCGCCAGCTCGATCGGGAAGACCTCGTCGATGACGACGACGCCGCCGCGTTCGGAGGAGTAGGTCTCCCAGTCACGGCTGACCTTGTGGACGTCGTCGGCCCGGGTCACCGACCAGAAGCCCTTGGCCTGTGGCAGTTCGGTCACTTCCGAGGTCCAGTGCACGGGGCACTGGCTGCGCATCCGCTTGAACAGCTCCTGCGGCGGCCCATTTTCCCAGTGCTCGCGCTCGAGCACGAGAGCGTCCTCGACGCTCCCTCCTCCGGCGGCGATCTCAGCTTGGTCGGCCACGCCGCGCAAGCATACTGGCTAGCTGGCCAGTTTTTCCAGTTTCCGCCTCAGCAGGCTCTGACGGTGCCCTTGATCGTCCGCTTGATCTTCTTTTCCTTCTCGCCCTTGGTCAGGATCAAGGTCACCTTGGCTTTGACCCGGTGGACCGAGCGTGGGGCCAGAGGGCCGGGATCGATCAGGTAGCGGAAGGGCATCTTCTTCTTGACCTTCAGTTTCTTGCCGTCGTAGATGAAGACGACCTTGGTGAAGCGGATCGAGCCGCCGAGCCGTTTCGAGAGCTGTTTGCGCTTGCGTTTGCCGACGCCGACGAAGAAGCGCTGGCGCGACTGCAGGCAGCTCTTCGGCAGCCGCAGGACGATCAGGAAGTTGCCGACTTTCTTGACCACGGTCTTCGTTTTGCCTTTGTAGATGCCGGGCCGCGGCGGTTCGCCGGGCGGCGGGCCGGCGATCGGGTTGAGGTCGGCGAGCCGCAGGCCGGAGGCATCGCTGAAGACGAGCCAGCCGCTGCCACCGTCGGTGGTGGCGAGGTCGGCGTTGGCGTGCAGGCCATAGCCGTCGCCGATGTGGGCGACCTGGCTTTCGCTGTAGGTGGCGCCGCCGTCGGTCGAGGTGAAGAGGCGCATCACGTAGGCGTCGTCGCCGCTGCGCTTGCCGGGCCAGGCCACCGCGAGCCGGCCGCTGGACGACTGGGCGATCGCCCCGCCGGCGAAGAGGTTGGTCGCCGAGTCGACCGCGAGCGTCTTCGCCGAGCCGAAGTTCGATCCGTCGAAGCGGCGGACGGTGACCGCGTTCGCGCTCGCACCGCCGCTGTACTCGTATGAGGCCATGAAGAGCCCCGCGGAGCCGCCGGCTAGGCTCGGCGCGTAGCCGTTGGCGATAGAGGTCCGGGCCGTCCAGTTGCTCTCCAGGTTGAGCGAGCCGGAGCCTTTGTAGCGGTAGAAGAAGAGCGAATACGGGTCGCTGAAGTTCGCGTAGGCGATCACCGGGTTGGCGCCGTCGAGCGCCATGCTCGAGCTGAGTACGCCGCCGGCCCCGGGGTCGGCGAAGGAGAGCCCGCCTCCGCCGAGGCCTCCGACTTCGGCGGTGCTGAAGCCGAGACCCGGGTTGTAAGCGCCGATCAGGAAGTTCGAGCCCTGCAGGAAGACGTCGGTCGGGTCCGTCTTGTTCGAATAGTTTTCGTTTTCGGTGCCGCCGTCGAAGCTGGTGCCGCCGTCGAAGGAGGTCCAGTAGATGACGTCGTCGCGGGCGTAACGGGGGGCCACCACGTAGACGGTGCTGCCGGACCCGAAGACCGGGAACGCACCGGCGGCGCTGTCGGAGATGCTCGTGGCCCCGGGGAAGGAGAGGGTGATCGGCGAGCAGCTCCCGCCCGGCGCGATTTTGCAGAACTTCACCGGATCGACAGCGGTGCCGGCCCCATCGCTGACCCAGGCGACGTACGCGTTGCCGGCGCCGTCGACGATCACATGCCCGTCGGAGACCGCGTTCGCGTCGAGGGTGAAGAGGTCGTTTGCCGCCGAGGCGGCAGGAAAGGCGGCGACGGCGAAGACCGCCGCCACCGCGCTGAGGGTGGCTCGCCAAGTTTTCATGGCGCCACCCTAATTGCTACTGAGCGGTTCTTCCAGCTAGAAGGGGAGCTTCTCGCGTGCCGACTTGCCCGTCGAGTGGCTCTTGTCGGCGGCCTTCTGGGATTTGCCGAAGGACTTGCTGAGGAGGGTGCCGATCGGGCCGGGGGCCTTGCTGCCGGCGCGCTGGCCGGCGCCGAAGCCCTTGTCCGTGCCGCGCTTGGCGTGATTGGAGAGCCTGGGCACGAGGAAGCCGAGGATCAAGAGCAGGACGCAGATTCCAACGACGACTCCGATAACCATTTGGGTGTTCTCCCTTTGTTGAGTTGACCTAGAGCTTTTGCTCGAGGTCGTCGGCTTTCTCACCGTGGTGGCGGGAAAGCCTGCGCTCGCGCTCGGCGCGCTCGGCCGCTTCCTGGGCCGTTTCCTCGTGCTCCTGCGCCTTGCTGGCGTGGACGTCCGCCTCCTGGCGGTGGCCGCCGGCCTGTTCGCTGAGGCGTTGGCGTTCGATTTCGCGCTGGGCCTTGCGCCTGCGCGCCGCCATCACGGCGACCACGAGGAGCACGACTGCGACGACGACTATGGCGATGATCAATCCCGTTGACATGCCCCTTCTTTACCCGTCCAGGGATTGGTAAACCAACCCGATCCGGGGTAGCCAGGAGCCGATGTTCGACTGGCTCACCCACGAGGTCTCCCACAGCGCCCTCACCTATCCGGTCGTCGGCTTCGCCGCCGGTGCCGATGTGCTGCTGCCGCTGATCCCTTCGGAGACGATCGTGATCACTGCCTCGGTCCTGGCTGCACAGGGCGAACTATCGATCTGGTTACTGGTGCCGGCAGTCGCCGTCGGCGCTTTCCTCGGCGACAACCTCAGCTATCTGTTCGGCCGCCAGATCGGCGACCCGGTCGCGGACCGCCTCTTCGACGACGAGAAGGGGCAGGCGCGACTGCAGTGGGCCGAGGAAGCGCTGCGGCGCCGGGGCGCGATCGTGATCGGCGTCGGCCGCTTCATCCCGGGCGGCCGCACCGTGACCACCTTCGCCGCCGGCACCCTGGAGATGCCCTACCGCCAGTTCGTCGCCGCCGACGCGCTCGCTGCCTGCGTCTGGGCGGTCTACGTCTCGATGCTCGGCTACCTCGGCGGCGAGACCTTCCAGGACAGCCTCTGGCTGCCGCTCGCCACCTCGTTTGCCTGCGTGGCGGCCGTCGGGCTTGCCTTCGAGGGCTGGCGCCGGCTCCAGTGCCGGCGCGGCAAGGACATCCTCGGCGACGAGCTGCCGGAGGAGCTGACGGCAGCGAGCTAGGGCGCGGCCTCGCGCACGGTCGCCTCGATCAGGTCGGCGGCCCGCTCGGTCCCTCGGGCGCTCTGCAGCCGCTGCGAGGTGGCGGCGAGGCGGGCGCGCAGCTCGGCGTCGGCGAGCAGGCGGTCGATAGCGCCGGTCAACTCCTCGCCGCTGTGGCGGTAGGTGTCGAGGCGGGCGCCGAAGCCGGTCTCGGCGATCCGCTGCGCGTTGTCGTGCTGGTCCCAGAAGATCGGCAGCACCACCATCGGCTTGCCGAAGTGCAGGCACTCGGTGACGGTGTTGTTGCCGCCGTGGGTGATTACTAGGTCGACCTGCGGCAGGACTTCGGTCTGCGGCAGGAACTCCGCGCCGGCCATGTTCTCGGCCAGTTGCAGCTCCGCGTGCTGAGGGCCCATCGAGACGACGACCCGGCACGGCGCCTCGGCCAGCTTGGCGATCAGCTTCCGCATCAGCTCGACGTCGGCGGAGCCGAGCGAGCCGAGGCTGAGGTAGACGAGCGGCCCCTCGCGGTCGCGCAGCGCCGGCGGCAGCTCCCAGGCGGGGTCGGTCGTGCGCACACTCGTCTGCAGGTTGTGCCAGCGCTCGCCGAGCGGCTGCGCCCGCGGGTAGTCGACCTCGTCGGGATAGAGGTAGAGGTTTAGCCACTCGCTCTCGTGGATGAAGTCTTCGGCGGGCAGCGGTGGCGCCCCGCGTTCCTGGCAGAACTCGCTGAAGGAGGCGTGCAGCCCGCGGTGGGCGTCGCGGTAGGCGACCCGGAACTCCTCCCAGCCGCCGCGGTCGTCGCTTGGGAAGCCGGAGAAGACCGGCGGCACCTCGGGATCCTTGATCTCCGCTGGGTTGCAGGAGGCGATCCGCGCCCAGGGCCGGCCGCTGGCCAACAGCGCCGGGAAGCTGACGACGTTGTCCTCGACGACCAGGTCCGGTTGCAGCTCATCGATGATCTCCCGCAGGCGATCGTCGACGTAGCGAGCGCCGTCGACCAGCGCCTCGAAGGTGGGGGCGATGAACTCACCCAGCTGCTCGGTCGTCGATTTACGGAAGACAGGGGCGGTGTCGCGGATGAAGTCCTTCCAGAACTGACCCGGCGCTTCCTCGGTCTCCGGCGGCGGCGTCAGCCGCATCAGCCGCTCCTCGAAGCCTTTCTCTTCGAGCGTGCCGGCGAAGGACTCCTCGACGATGAAGACGACCCGGTGGCCGCGGCTGCGCAGGACCGCGCCGATGCCGACGCAGTTGTTGGTCGGCCCGAACGCCCCCTCGGGGAAGAAGACGATCGTCGAGCCGTTGCCCTGCATCGGCGAATCTTCGAGGACGAGGGAGCCGGACGCAATGTCCAGGGTGTAGAGGCCGACTTCCGGATTTGCTTCACTTCTGAGACCAGAGAAAGGAGGTGGTCCTAACTTGATTCACATGCTTGATGGGACTCTGGAGGTGCAGGGCCGCTAGGCGCCGCACTGGTTTGGGCGCCCGGCGGAATCCACCCCGGGCACCGGCGGCTCGTTGGGAGCCGAGTTTTGTCCCGCTCGGTCGCAGTTCCCGCGTCCGTTCCTTTGCACCAGGCGAGAGCCGTCCTCCGGGGCGGCTCTCGCGCTTTAGGCGCCGAACGCAGTTCTCCCCGCATACCGGGGACAACTGCGTCCGGGTCAGCCGGCGATCGCCCGCAGGCCGTCCTGCGCTTCGGAGAGGAAGTGGGAGGCGACGCGCCAACGGCGCTGCAGGACCGGTTCGATTTCGGTCGTCCCGCAGCCGAGTTCGGAGACACACTCGCCCCACTCGTTGGCGCCTTCGATGTAGCGGTTGAAGGTCTTCTCGGCCGGCGTGGCGACGAGGCTGAGGCAGTCGACCTGCAGCTCGCCGATCGGGATCTTCCCGTAGGTCGAGCGGATGCCGCGGACCTCGGCGACGTACTGGTCGTAGGTGACGCCGACCGCGAGCCGCCGCCGTAGCCCGTCGAGCGAGCCGACGAAGCTGCCGAGCTGGCTCTGGCAGAGGTCGCCGGCGGCGACGTGATGGCGTTTCGGATGCTCCTCGAGCTGCCGAAGCTTCGACGCCTCGACGGTCGTGGTCACGGGCGCATCGCTCGCGATCGTCGCCTCCCCGGTCGAGTCCCCGCTCCCGCAGCCGGCCGGCAGCAGCGCCGCCAGGAGGGCGCAACCGAGGAGCAGAACCCGACCGACGGCGGACACGCGCGGCAGTTTAGGAGGAGCCGTCGTGTAGAAACCCGTTCCGTGCGGCGAATCGGCAGCTTCGGGACGGTGGTGATGGCGGCTCTGCTGCTCCTCGCCCCCGCCTCCCCGGCTCAGGCGCGGCCGCACGTGCTCGTCGTCGGCGACAGCCTCGAGGAGCTGACCTCGCCGTACCTCAGCCGCTACCTGCCCGGAGTCGAACTGACGGTCAACGCCGTCGGCGGCTACAACAGCTTCCAGATCTTCGATCTCTTCCAGGAAAGCTACGACCCCTCCGTCGACGTAGTCGTCTTCGACGCCGGGACCAACGACAACCCGTCCTATCCGGAGATCCTCGCCGGCAACCTGGCCAAGGTGGCGGAAACCGTCGGCGACCGCTGCATGGTCGTGCCGACGATCCATGGCTTCACCGTCGAAGGTGTGGACAACACCGGCAAGAACCGGGTGGTGGCCGAATTCGCCGCCTCGCGGCCGGGGACGCAGGTGCCCGACTGGGCGGGGACGGTCGCCACCCGTCCCGACCTGATGCAGGCCGACAACCTGCACCCTGTCGAAGAGGGCGCCGACTACCGCGCCCAGCTGATTGCCCAGGGCATCCAGGGCTGCCTCGCCTACGGGGAGGCGGTGGCGACCGCACCGCCGGAACCGCGCACCGACGTCGAGCCGATCGCCACCGTCGGAAAGCTGCAGGCGCGCACCGAGGCTGCGATGGGCGAGGTCCGCGCCAACGTGCTGCGCCAGGCGGCGGCCTCGCTCCTCGCCGGGGCCATCTTCGCCGGCCAGTGAGAGCCGCCGGGCCGAAGTGGCAATCTGTAGGCATGGAGCTGCCCCATGAGTGAGGTGGTGATGCCCCGCCTCTCCGACTCGATGGAGGAGGGGACGATCCTCACCTGGCTGAAACAGGTCGGGGACGAGATCGCGGTCGGGGACGAGCTGGTCGAAATCGAGACCGACAAGGCGAACATGGCTTACGAAGCGGACGAGGCGGGGACGCTTACGGAGATCCTGGCCCAGGAGGGGGAGACGCTGCCGATCGGGTCGCCGATTGCTCGGATCGGGGATAGCTCGAATGGTGAGGGACCCAGCGCTGGGGCCGCGGGTCCCGCATCGTCGCCACCCACGGCAGAGGCGGAGGACGCGAGTCCGCGAAAACCGTCGGATAGCGACGCTTCTCGCGGACTCGATGAGTATGCGGACGGCGAGCGCGTCAAAGCGTCTCCGCTCGCGCGGCGCTTGGCCCAGGACAAAGGGTTGGACCTCAAGTCGCTTCATGGTTCGGGGCCGGGTGGGCGGATCGTCAAGCACGACGTGGAGGAGGCGGAGGCTCCGAGCCCAGCCGCACCTGCCCCCGCCACCGGTGGCACCGCCAAGGGCGAGGTCGAGACCCGGGAGCCGAACAAGCTGCAGCAGACCATCGCGCGGCGGATGGCGGAGTCGAAGGCGACTGCGCCGCACTTCTACCTGACGATCGAGATCGACATGGGGAAGGCGGTCGAGGCACGGGGGGCGATCAAAGCCGCGGCGAAAGAGGGCGACGTCGTGCCCTCGTTCAACGACATGATCGTCAAGGCCTGCGCGATCGCCTTGCGGGAGTTCCCGAAAGCCAACAGCGGCTACCGCGACGGCCGCTTCGAGCTCTACTCGCGCATCAACGTCGGCGTCGCCGTGGCAGCCGAGGAAGCCCTCGTCGTGCCGACCGTCTTCGACGCCGACAAGAAGGGCCTGCGTCAGATCGCCACCGACACCCGAGCCGTCGCCGCCAAGGTTCGCGACGGCTCGGTGACCCCACCTGAGCTCTCCGGCGGCACCTTCACCGTCTCCAACCTGGGGATGTTCGGGATCGACGAGTTCGACGCCGTCATCAACATGGGCCAGGCGGCGATCCTCGCGGTCGGCGCGATCCGCGAAGTCCCGGCCGTCCGCGACGGGCAGGTTGTCCCGGCGCAGCTGATGAAAGCGACCCTCTCCTGCGACCACCGCATCCTCTACGGCGCCGAGGGCGCCGAATTCCTCGCCCGGGTCAAGCAGCTCCTCGAGGAGCCGGTCTCCCTCGCCCTCTAACCCTCGTCGGGGTAGTCCGCCTGGCCGCCGCCGAGCTCTGGCGGCAGCGCTTTCGGCCCTTCGGGGTACATGTGCCGCAGCTGCTCCTCGCTCATCTCCAGCGTGCTGGTGATCTCTTCCCGCGGCGCCCCGACGACGAGCCAGAGCTGGTCGGAGTCGGTGTCATTGAAGAGCTGCCGATCGGTATCCGGCTCAACCAGGAGCGTGTCCAGCGGCGCCAGCGTCAGCACCTCCTCGCCGATCCGCACCCGCCCCTCGCCCTCGAGCAGCACGTAGAGCTCCTCCTGGGTGAAGTGCCGGTGCCTGGTCGAAGCTTTCCCCGGCTCCAAGCGCCACATCCGCGCCCCGATCTGCGTCGCCTCGAGCTGCCCGCCGAGATCCGTGTTCGGCGTCTTCATCTGGTTCGACCGCCGCCAGAAGGCGTCGGTGGCTCTGAGGAGGCGATGTGACATGCCCGCAAGTATGCCGTCCCACAATTGGCACATCCTGCGCGCCACTCGTGCGCCGGGGCTACCTAGGTTCGTCCGGTGCCGAGACTCGCCTCCTTCTACGGGATTGTCATCGCGATGTACCACCGGGAGCACGGGGTGCCGCACTTCCACGCCTATTACGGGGAGTTCGAAGCATCGATCGCCATCGATTCGTTGGAGCTTCTAGCCGGCTCGTTTCCGTCCCGGGCTCTTCGCCTGGTCAGAAAGTGGGCAGCTCTTCACAAGGAAAAGCTCTTCGAGAATTGGGATAGAGCACAGCGCGAGGAGGCTCTGGAAAACATTGAGCCGCTTCCCTAGCATCGTCTGCATGGAGAGGATCGTTCCTGTTACTGAGGTGCAGTGTCCGGGTGGACACCGCCTTCAGTTGCGGTTCAAGGACGGCACCTCGGGAGAGCTTGACCTTTCCAACGATGGGTGGAAAGGGGTTTTCGCACCGCTTGCCGACCCCGCTTACTTCTGCAGGGTTGAGCTCGACGAGGAGCTAGGGACGATCGTTTGGCCTAACGGCGCCGACATTGCTCCCGAGACCCTGTACCGGCTGGTGACCGAGCAGCTGGAGAACGCACAAAGCTAGACCTCGAGCCAGGTGCCCTTCGGGCCGAGGTTGCGGATTGGGGTCTCGCCGACCTGGCTCTCGCAGCCCCAGGACTCGTGGATGTGGCCGCAGACGGCGAGGCGGGGGCGCTTCTCTTCGATTGCTTGGAGGAGGGCGGGGCTGCCGAAGTTGCCGCCGCCCCCGGCGGAATCGCAGTGGTCCTTGGGCGGGGAGTGGAGGACGAGGACGGCGCCCTCGGGACAGCCGGCGAGTTTCTCGGTCGCGGCCTCGTCGTCGAGGTCGAAGCTCCAGTCCCACGGCGTCACCGGGATGCCGGCGCCGAGGCCGAAGAACTCGGTGCCGTCGATCGTCGTCCCCTCGCCGTGGAGGACGGTGGCGGCCTCCCACTCGGCGGCTGCCTCGCGCAGGGCGTCGACCGTCTCGTTGTTGCCGGGGACGAGGACGGTCGGCTTGACGATTTCCGAGAGGGCGCCGATCGTCCCGGCCAGCCCCTCGTGCATCGAGGCGAAGTCGCCGGCGCCGATCACCACGTCGGCCTCGTCGGACATCGCGACCAGCTTCGCCGCCTGCTCGAGGTCGCAGTGGAGGTCGCTGAAGGCGAGGATCTTCATGCCTGAAACCTAGCTGGTGGCCGGGCTCGGAAGCAGCCGTCGCAGCAGCCGCCGCTTCGGCACCGGTTCCTCTTCAGCCCGCACCTGCAGGTCGAAGTAGAGGAGCGTCTGGCCGACGGCGACGTAGGGGATGAAGAGGGCGAAGACGACCGAGCCGAGGAGGTTGATCCAGACGAGGTCGAAGCCGCTGAAGATCAGCGCGAAGCCGAGCAGCGGTCCGGCGGCGACGCTGAGCAGCCAGAGCACGCCGGCGACCCGCACCGTGTGCAGCCAGCGGCCGCGGACCAGGGCCGAGCTGCCGCGGAAGGCCTCGCGGATCGACTTGTCCGTGAACAGCACCTCCTGCTGGACGAAGAGCCAGCTGACGTATTTCCAAGCCGCGATCGGAATCCCGACCACGGTCAGCAGGAGCAGCAGCAGGGCGAAGGTGACCATCAGCTGGGCGCCGACCACACGCCAGAACCGCGCCAGCATCCCCCGGACCGAGTCGCGAACGCCGGGCCGGTGCCCGCGCGCCAGCTCGCGGACGAAGACGATCACGATCGCGGCGACGAGCGTGTAGGCAACCGGCGGGCCGAGCGTTTCGACCAGGTCGGCGAAGGCGAGGTGGACCCCCGCCCGCCCCGCGGCATCGTCGACGCTGCGTCCGTTGGCGACCGCTTCCCCGAGCAGCTTGACGCCGCCGACGATCGGGAAGGCGATCAGCCCGATCGGGATCAAGGGCCACCAGTGGCGCCGGTAGAGCCGGCGCGCCGTGCGCAGAATCTGGCCGAAGGCGCGGCGCGCCCGCAGGTGGGTCAGGTCGATCGGCCCCCAGCGGGTGAGGCCGAAGAGCAGCACCAAGACGAGGAGGACCCCGGCGACCAGCCCGATCGCCGCCGCCCTTGACTTCGTCGCCAAATGGGTGAGGTCGGTGGCGGCGACCACAGCGCCGCAGAAGGCGCCGGTGACCGGTCCGCCAACGACCGAGCCGCCGGGTAGGCGGGGGCTGGTCGAGCGCTGCCCCTCCATCCAGGCGAACGGTTCGCGCCAGACCGTCTTCGTCACCGGCCCGGTCGGGCCGTTGTTGTAGCCCTTTTCCCGTTCCCCCCAGCGGCCGCGGTAGCTGAGCCACTGGAAGGCGCCGCGTTCGGGCGCCGTTTCCGGCAGCAGCACCGGCCGCAGCTTCAGTTCCCGCAGCGGTTCGGAGGTGTTGTCGCAGCCGACCCCAGACCCGTTCTGGCCGTTGCCGAGGTAGACGGCGGAGTCATAGAAGGTCGCGTGCGAGCCGGCGGCGGGATAGACCACCGGGTGCGTCCCCTGCTTCTGGACCTTGCCGTCTTCCCACTCGGCCCGCTCCCCGCCGGCGTGCTGGAAGACGATCACCTCGCTCGGCTCTTCCTCGAGCGCCCCGGCGGTCGTGTTCGACTCGAAGGTGATCTGCATCCCCTCCCAGTCGCCCTCGTGGAGGTCGTTGAACTGGTTGAAGTACCAGTAGAACCAGAACTGCAGGGCGAAGCCGTCGTGGTTGGGTTCGCGGGCGACGTGGGCGTAGGTGATCGCCGGCGCCCTGCCTTCGGCGACGAGCTTGCGGAAGGCGCGAGCGTAGACGCAGGTGTCGCCGAGGACCTTGCCTTCGTAGTCGAGGTAGTAGCCGTCCCGCAGGCCGGCGATGTCGGCCGCGGTCGGCGCCGTCTTGACGTTGACGAGCCGGCCGTCCGGCTCTTCGTGGGTGAGGGTGACGGTCGGGTTGCCGAGCACGGTCTCGACGCTGGTCGGCTGGTACTGCTCCTCCTTCTTGTTGCAGGGAGGGTCGCGCTGTTCGCGCAGCATCGTGATCGGCACGTACCTCTCGGCCAACTTCTGCGCGGCCGGGTCCGCCGGCGGCGCCTCGCTGACCGCCGCGCTCGCCGGCCCCGCCAGCAGCGCCAGCGCGGCGGTGCTGAACGCGGCGAGGCGGCGGATCACACCTCTTCTTCTACCTTGCCGCCCGGCATCCCGACAAGGGAGACGAGGAAGGCGACGACCATCACCGCGGCCATCGCGTAGAAGACGGTGCGCGAGGCGAGGGCGAAGTCGTGGGGGATGCTGTCGACAACCTTCTGCACCTTCGGCGGCAGGTGCTGGGGCGATTCGCCGGCGGTGCTGCCCTGGCTGATCGCGTCGGCGATTTCGCTGCCGACCTGCTTCGGGATGCCGCTGGAGGCAGCCGTCGCTTCCAGGTTGGAGCGGTTCTCGAGGATCAGGATCGAGCCGAGGACGGCGAGCCCGAGGCTGGAGCCGAAGTTGCGGACCGTCTGGGTGATCCCGGTCGCCTCGCCGTAGCGCTCGCGCGGGACCCGGTTGAGCGCGTCGGTGTTGGCGGGGCTGAGGACGAGCCCGACCCCGGCCCCGGCGATGACGATGTAGAACCACTGCTCGGAGACCGACAGCTCGGTCAGCGACCGGCCCCAGAGGAAGAAGCCGACGGCGGCCACGGCGCAGCCGATCACCACCGCGGGGCGCGCTCCGACCCGGTCGAGCATTTTCCCGCCCCACTGCGAGGCGGTGGCGAAGCCGGCGAAGAAGATCAGCAGGTAGAGGCCCGTTTCCGAGGCGCTTTCGCCGAGCGAGATCTGCGCGTACATGCTGGCGAAGAAGAAGAGCGGGACGAACGGGATCATCAGCAGGAAGAGGACGATGTTGTCCACCGCGAACGCTTTGTCCTTGAAGACCGAGAGCCGCAGCAGCGGGTTGGCGACCCGCAGCTCGTAGAGGACGAAGGCGGCGAGGGTTGCCAGCCCGAGGGCGAGGCAGACCCAGGTCTTGACGTCTCCCCAGCCCCAGATGCTCGACTGCTGCAGGGCCAGTACCGAGAGCCCCATGCCGAGGGTGATCAGCGCGGTGCCGTTGTAGTCGAGCTGCGCCGGGTGGCGCTCTTCGGCCGGCTTCGATTTGGCGATCAGGACCAGGGCGATGATCGCGACCGGGATGTTGACCCAGAAGATCGCCCGCCAGCTCCACTCGACGAGGAAGCCGCCGGCAAGCGGGCCGACCGCGGTGAGGCCGCCGGCGATCGCGAAGAAGATCGCCATCGCTTGGCCGCGCTGGCGGACTGGGAAGGCGTTGAGGACGATTGCCAGGGCGGCCGGGAACATGATCGCGGCGCCGGCGCCCTGGATCACCCGGAAGACGATCAGCCAGGTCTCGTCCAGCGAGCCGGTCGGGGTGGCGCCGCAAAGGGCGGAGGCGGTGGCGAAGATGACGACGCCGAGCACGACCATGCGACGGTGGCCGGCGATGTCGGCGAGGCGCCCGCCGAAGGCGAAGAGCGCCGAGAGCGAGAGCAGGTAGCCGTTGATGATCCACTGCACGCCCGTCGCCGAGAGCGAGAGGTCGTCCTGGATCGTCGGGATCGCGATCGCGACGATCGTCTGGTCGATGAAGGTCATCGAGACGGCGAAGATCATCGCCGCCAGGATCAGCTTGCTGTTCTGGGCTGGTGACTGGTTCATGGCCCCCGCCTTTGCCATTCGGGCGGCGATTCCTCCCCGCCTTCGGGTATTCTCGCGCCGCAATGCCTCAGGTCTTCTGGCTCGGATTTGGAATCGCCGCCGTCATCTTTCTCGTCGGCGCGATTTCCGGCGCCCGCTCGCGCAGTGGCAGCCTCGGCAGCGGCGCCGCGATCGGCGCCTACCTGGGTCTGATGGCCGCGTTCCCGCTGCTCGCAATCGGTCTAGCCACCTCTTAACGCCGGTCTCGATTGCGAGGGCTGCCCCAGGGGTAGCCGAGGTCGCATGACCAACGCAACCGACGTTCCTGTCCTGACCCTGCACGACGGCGTCGAGATCCCGCAGCTGGGATTCGGCGTCTTCCAGATTCCGCCGGAGGAGACGCAGGAGGCGGTCGAGGAGGCGCTCGGGGTCGGCTACCGCCACGTCGACACCGCTGCCGCTTACGGCAACGAGGCCGGGGTCGGGGCGGCGATCGCGGCCACCGGGGTCCGCCGCGAGGACGTCTTCGTCACCACCAAGCTTTGGAACTCCGAGCAGGGGTATGACTCGACGCTTCGCGCCTTCGAGAAGAGCCTGGAGCGGCTCGGCACCGGCAACGTCGACCTCTACCTGATCCACTGGCCGCGGCCGGACGCCGGACTCTTCCTCGAGACCTGGCGCGCCTTCGAACGGATCCAGGAGGAGGGCGGCGCTCGCTCGATCGGCGTCTCCAACTTCCGCGTCGAGGACCTCGAGCAGCTCGAGGCCGAGGCGGAGCGGCGGCCGACCGTCAACCAGATCGAGCTGCATCCACGCTTCCAGCAGGCCGAGCTGCGCGCCTGGCACTCCGACCACGGCATCGCCACCGAGGCCTGGAGCCCGCTCGCCCAGGGTGATCTGCTCGAGGACGGGACGATCGAAACGATCGCCGCCCATCACGACCGGACTGCGGCCCAAGTGATCCTTCGCTGGCACCTTCAGGTCGGCAACGTCGTGATCCCGAAATCGGCTACGCCGGAGCGGATTCGGGAGAACTTTGAGTTGTTTGATTTTGAGCTGAGTGAGGATGATTTGGCGGCGATCGAGCGGTTGGACTCCGGCGAGCGGATTGGGCCGGATCCCGGGACGTTCAGCGCTGGTTGAGGGGGAGGGGGCACCCCGCCCCCTCCCGTGATCGCTGAATACGCTTCGGGCATGGATCGGCGGGTGCTGCGGAAGCGGGGCGTACTCGTTGCGGGGGGAGAGGAGAAGGGACGGGCGGATTCGGCGACGGCTCGACGGCTGATTCGGATCAACGCTGTTGCCGCCACCGCGTTCGTTGTTGGTGGTTCGCTGTTCTGCATCGGGGCGCTGTTGGCTCAGGCGCACGTTGGTGGGCCGAAGCTTGCTGCCGCCGTGTTCATGGTCGGTGGGGTCTTCTTCACTACCGGTGGGTATGCCTCGGTTCTGCAGGTGGCCAATGCGCCGCGTGGGGCCGATGAGGATGGGGTGGTGCGGGTGGAGGCTTGGCGCTGGTGGTCGACTGAGCCGGGGCGGTTGGATTGGGCTAGCGCGGTCGCGCTCTTTGTCGGCACCCTCTACTTCGGCGCCAGCCTCGCGGTGGCTCTGTTCGGCGACCTCACCACTGCCCAGGAGCACCGGCTTGTTTGGAGCCCTGAAGTGATCGGCTGCGTGCTCTTCCTCGTCTCCGGCCACCTCGCCCTGACCGAGATGCACCGCGACCGTCCGCCCGGGGCCCGCGCCGACCTCGGCTGGTGGATCGTCGTCGTCAACCAGCTCGGCTCGGTCCTCTTCATGGTCTCTGCCATCGCCGCCTTCATCCGGCCCTCGACCGGCGATGAGCTTGCTGTCGGCATTGCCAATTGGGGCTGCTTCGTCGGTGCCGCCTGCTTCGCCGTGGCCGGGGCGATGCAGGAGTTCGAGCGTCCATAGAGCCTGCGTCGGAACCCCCCGCGCACGTCTGGCGGCGCCGGACACACTTCGCGGGGCGTCGTCCTCGGTCGGCCAAATGGCGCTGCCATTCGGCCTCCCTGCGTCCTACCCCCGCTCGGTCCGGCACTTGCCAGCCGCACACGCGGGTTCCGACGCAGGCTCTGAAAGGATTGGCTACGTGGCCAGTGATGGACGCGCGGAGGCGCCGCGGACCGAAAAATTGATGCCCGGGATATGGCGGCTGCGGCTGCCGCTTCCCTGGCCGGGGGTCCCGCACGGGAACGCCTGGGCGGTGGAGAGCGACGGCGGCATTGTCATGTTCGACACCGGGATGGGCGGCAAGGGGCGGCTGCGGCAGCTCGACCTGGCGCTGGCTCAGGCCGGCTTCGGGGTCGAGGACGTCCGCCTCGTCGTCTGCACCCACTCCCACACCGACCACTACGGGCTCGCCGGCTCGATCGTCAAGGAGGCCGGCTGCGAGCTCTGGATGCACCCGCGCTGGGAGCACGTGCGGCCGCTGGCCGAAGACTCGGCGGCGGCGCTGGAGGCGCGGATCGAGGTCGCGCGGCAGAGCGGGGTGCCGCCGGCGTCGCTGGAGCGCTACCGCGAGCGCCGCGAAGAAGACGACGAGACCGGGATCGACATCCTCAAGGAGCCCGACCGCGACCTCGTTCCCGGGGTCGAGGTCGAGACCGACCTCGGCACCTGGCAGGTCCACGAGACCCCCGGCCACGCCCCCTCGCACGTCGTCCTCCACCAGCCCGAGCGCAAGCTGCTGATCTCCGGCGACCACCTGTTGGGGCGCACGGTCCTGTTCTTCGATCACGGCCATAGCCCGGACCCGGTTGGCGAATTCCTCAGCAGCCTGGAGACCGTCGAGAAGCTCGACGTCGGCCTCGTCATCCCGGGCCACGGCCGCACCTTCCGCGACCCGGAGGCGAAGATCGCCGAGTCCCGCCGCCAGGTCGAGGAGCTGCTGAGGAAAGTGCCGGCGGCGCTGACCGACGGAGAGAAATCTGCCTTCGAAATCGTCGAAGAGATCATCGGCCCGGAGATGGTGAAAACCCCCGCCAGCGCCTGGGTCCTGCAGATCGTCCTCTCCTGCCTCGACCACCTAGCGATCGCCGGCCGGGTCGAGCGGGTCGAGGGCACCGACCCCCAGCGCTGGCGCCTCACGTAGCCTGTCGGCGATGGCGAGCTTCAGATACGTGCGCCAGGTCGCCGCCCCGCCCGAGGTCGTCTTCGACGTCCTCACCGACCACCGGCGCTACCCCGAGATCACGCCGCTGCGCAAGGCGGAGCTCGAGCGGGAGGGCGAGCCGGAGCCGAACGGGCTCGGCGCGATCCGCTCCCTCACTGTCCTCGGCCCGCCAATGCGCGAGGAGGTGATCGCCTACGAGCGCCCGTCCCGCTTCGCCTACAAGCTCCTCTCCGGGCTGCCGGTCCGCGACCACGTTGGCACCGTCGAAATGCAGCCTTCGGGAGAGGGGACCGAGGTCGTTTACGCGGTGAAGACGACGCCGACGATCCCGCTCGCCGGCCCCGTCTTCATGCTCGGCCTGAAGAAAGCGATCCGGGACTTGATCGGCGGGGTCGCGAAAGAGTCAGAGCGCCGCGCCGCCGATGCGCGTTAAGCGCTTCTTCGAACTCCACCTCCAGCATCGCTCGAACCGGATGCTGGCTGTGGTGCTGCTGGCGCTGGCGATTCTGGTCAGCGGCGCGATCGTCGCCTACGAGTCGCTGAAGCGACCGGGGGACGTCCACAACGAGGAGGCGATCCGCAACTTCAAGCCGCAGAAGCCGCCGCCGCCGAAGGAGCCGAAGACGGTCAACTGGCCCTTTTTCGGGCTCAACCCCGCCCGCACGCGGTACCTGCCGGTGAAGGGGATCAAACCGCCCTTCGACAAACTCTGGCGCTTCACCGACCGGCCGCTGCTCGAGTTCCCGCCGATCTACGTCGGCGGCAAGCTCTACTTCGTCAACAACAACGGCTACGCCTACGCGCTCGACGCCGACACCGGAAAAGAGCTCTGGAAACGGCGGATCGGCCGCCTCAACGCCTCCTCGCCGGCGTACTACAAACACCGCCTCTACATCGTCAACCTCGTCCCCGGCCACATCGTCAAGCTCGACGCGAAAACCGGCCGGGTGATCTGGAAACGGGACCTGCCGGGACGGGCCGAGTCCTCGCCGGTGATCATCGACCGCACCGTCTACTTCGGCTGCGAGAACGGCGAACTGTTCGCGATGAGCACCGGCAAAGGGCAGGTCCGCTGGTCGACTCCGCTCGGCGGCGCGATCAAGTCAGCCCCGGCCTACTCCGACGGCAAGCTCTTCGTTGGCGACTACGGCGGCTACATGAACGCAGTCGATGCAAAGAGCGGCGAGCTGGTCTGGCAGAGCGGCTCGCTCGGCCCCGGCTTCGGCGGCTCCGGCGCCTTCTACTCGACCCCGGCCGTCGCCTACGGCCGCGTCTACGCCGGCAACAATGACAGCCGCGTCTATAGCTACGACACCGCCAACGGTGAGCTCGCTTGGTCCTACTCGACCGGTGGCTACGCCTACTCGGGGCCGACCGTCGCCAACACCAAGCACAGCCCGCCGACCGTCTTCATCGGCTCCTTCGACGGCAACATCTACGCGCTCGATGCCAAGGACGGCAGCGTCCGCTGGAGCCGCTCGGCCGGCGGCCAGGTGGTCGGCTCGCTCTCGGCGATCGGCGACATCGTCTACGTCGCCGAGTTCACCAACAAAACGACGAGCGGCTTCATGATGCGCAGCGGCAAGCGCGTCTTCCGCTACCCAAAGGGGACCTACACGCCGGTCATCTCCGACGGACGCCGCATCTACCTGACCGGCTACTCGTCGATTACGGCGCTCCAACCCCACCGGGGGGTGGCGGCGGTAGCTTCGGCGCGCCCCGCGCGTAAGACGGGAAAAGCCCGGAGTGGAGGCGGTCGCGGAGGACGTCAAGGCTAGACCCGTAGTTCTGGATCCGGTAGCTGTTGCTGTCGCCGAAGTCCTGGTAGTAGACGAGCATCCGCGTGCGGCGGTGGCTTTTCAGCCAGGCGAAGAGCTTGTTGACGAAGGTCGGGTCGTCGCCGCTTTCGACCGCCCACTCGGTGATCGCGAAGGGCTTGCCGGAGAAGCGTTTGTAGACGCCCGTCAGCGCCTTCCATTCCGGGTAGCCGGAATAGAAGTCGGTGCCGACCCAGTCGACCCAGCGCGAGCCGGGGTAGAAGTGCTTCGGCCGGTTCTGCGGCACGGTGGGGGAGCCGGCGGGGAGCGGGCTCCAGACGATCGCCACCGGAGCTTTCGGCATCGCCCGCAGGTTGACGGTCAGCGGCGGCAGCCCTGCTTCGGCGAGGCGGCGGTTGATCACCCGCGCCTTGCCGCCGCCGTGGACGACGACGTAGATGCGGCGGAAGGCCTTTTTGTAGGCGCGGGTGCTGTGCTCGGGCCCGCGTGAGGCGCCGGCGCAGTCATAGGCGGCCCAGACGTTGAGGCAGCGGTTCGGCTCCCCGAGCGGCCGCACGTAGGCGCGCATCTCCTTTTCGTAGAGGAGCTTGTTGAGGCGGACGAGGTAGCGGTCGCCGGCGCCGGCGGCGATCTGCGCCGGCGTGATCAGCTCCGCGCCGGTGTTGTTATCGGCGGTCGAGAGGTGGATCATCGGCCGCGCGTTGGCGGTCTGCCAGCGCCGGATCACCTCGTCGAAGTCGGTGCCCCAGGTGCGGAAGGACTGGATCACCGCCGGGTGCTTGTCGAGGACGTCGGCGAACTGCCCGAAGTCGGCTGGGTCGCCGGTGTCCGAGACGCCCCAGTAGACCTTGTTCTTGGGCGGCTTCAGCGGGCTGAAGGCCAGCGCGGGCGCAGCCAGCAGCGCCAGCGAGAGCGCGCTGGCGAGGGCAACCGCAAGTGCGGCACGGAAAGAGAGCGGGCCGGGCACCGAGCGCTCCATGGTGGCAAGCCAGACCCAGCGGCCCTCTCACGAGAGGGTGGGATGCAACCCGGTTTGCGCTCAGGCAGCGAGGGGTTGGGAGTGCTCGGCGACGATCTCGAGCACTTCCGGCGCGTACTTTTCGATGAAGGCGGGGCCGACTCCGCTGATCGCGAGCAGGGTCTCCTCGCTCTGCGGGCGGGCCGCGGCGATCGCGGTGAGGGTTTTGTTGGCGGCCACGGTGAAGGCGGGCTTGCCTTCGGCGGCGCCGAGGCGCCACGTCTTCAGCGCCTCGAAGAGCGGCGCATCGGCAGGGGAGAGGTCCGGGGCGGGAGCGGCGGCGGCCTTGGCGCGGGTCGGCTTGCGGACCGCGATGGTGTCGGGATCCGGCAGCCAATCGAGCATGTCGCAGACGTCGCAGCAGCGCTCCAGCGGCGCCCCGGCGGTGCGGTCTGAGAAGTGGTCGAGGAGGGCGCGGCGGCGACAGTCGAGGCCGTAGATGAAAGCCTTGATCGCGTGGTAGGCGCGCCAGCCGCGCTCGCGGGCGACGGCCAGGTCGTCACCGGCGCGCTGTTCGTTGAAGCGGACGAGGCGACCGAGGTCGGCTTTCAGGGCCAGCATCACCGCCCGCGAGGGGAGGCCGTCGCGGCCGGCGCGGCCGGCCTCCTGGTAGTAGGCCTCGACGCTGGTCGGGATCGTCACGTGCCAGACCGAACGCACGTCGGCCTTGTCGACGCCCATGCCGAAAGCGTTGGTGGCGCAGATGACGCCGCTCTCGGTCGCCATGAAGCGCTCCTGGATCGCGGTCCGGTGGTTCGGTTCGAGGCCGGCGTGGTAGGCGACGGCGGCGACGTCGGCGTCGCGCAGCTCGGCGGCGACCTCTTCGGTCTGCTTACGGGTGCCGCAGTAGACGATCGCCGGCAGGTTGGCCGGATCGCTCAGCCCAGCCTCGAGCAGCGCCTGCCGTCGCGCCGTCGAGCCCTTGCCCTCGAGGGCGACGACGTCGAAGGAGAGGTTGGGACGGTCGAAGCCGGAGCGGACCTGGAGCGGGTCCTTCATCCCGAAGCGCGAGGCGATCTCCCGCGCGACCGGCACCGTCGCCGTCGCCGTACAGGCCATCACCGTCGGTCGCCCCAGGCGCTCCACGACCTGCGGCAGCCGCAGGTAGTCGGGCCGGAAGTCGTGGCCCCACTCAGAGACGCAGTGCGCCTCGTCGACCGCGATCAGGTCGACCGTGCGGTGCGCGAGCGCTTCGAGAAAAACGTTGGAGGCGAAGCGCTCCGGGGCGCAGTAGACGATCCGCGCGTCGCCCCGCACCATCTCCAGGGACTCGGAGACCTCCCAATCTTCCATCCCGGAGGTGATCATCGTGACCCTGTGGCCGCCGGCGTTGAGCTTCCCCCACTGGTCCCGCATCAGCGCGATCAGCGGGCTGACGACGATCGTCAGCTCCTCGCTCGCCAGTCCGGGCAGCTGGTAGCAGAGGCTCTTGCCGCCGCCGGTCGGCATCACGATCAGCGAATCGCGCCCCTCCAGGGCGGCGATTACCGCCTCGCGCTGCCCGTCCCGCCACTGCGCGTAGCCCAGCTCGTGCAGCAGCGCATCTGCTCTTTCGCCGTGAGAAAGCATGGGCCGGTCAGCCTAGGCGGCTGACCGGCGCCCCGCTTCAGCTGTGTTCGCTACTTGCGATCTCCGCCGGCACCAGGCTCAGCTTCTCCGCCAGGGTGTCGATCGCGATTGCGAGCTTCTTCGTATCCGCCTTGGTCAGCTCCGCGTAGGAGACGAAGCCGTCGGCGGTCCGGTAGGGCTCGAGCGAGTTGAAGACCATCTTGAAGTCGGCTTCGATCTCGCCGGAGAGGTCCGGGTCGCTTTCGTCGAGCAGCGGCTTCACCGCTTCGAAGGCGGCCTCGGAGCCTTCGACGTTGGCCTCGAAATCGACCAGGTCGATGTGCGAGTAGCGCTCCTCCTCGCCGGTGATCTTCGAGGCCGAGACCTCGCCGAGAAGCTCGTTGGCGCCGTTGGCGATCTGCACCGCCTGCAGTTCGACCGTCTTCACCTTCCGCGCCAGTTCTTCCACGTCGGCCTGGAGCTGTTCGGCGACCGGGGCCATGCCCTCGGCGGTGCCTTCTTCCCAGAGCGCTTTCTCGATCCGGTGGAAGCCTTCGAATTCGCTCGCCGGCACGTCGTTTTCACGCGCGTCGATTTTCGGGTCGAGGCTGCCGAAGGACTCGGCCACGGGCTCGATCCGCTCATAGGGGATGCGAGCGGCCGCGTAGAGGGACTTCGCTTCGGCGACGTTCCCGGCAACGACGGCGGCGACGAACGGTTCGGTCGCCTTCACCAGCTCGGCCGTGTTTTCCTCGAGGTAGGAGCGGTAGTCCTCGATCGCGCCTTCGACCGCGGCGCTGTTCTCAGTCTCCAGCTCGCCGCTAACCGTGAGGACGCCCGGCTCGCCGCTGCCGCCGGGGCAGAGCAGCGTGTACTCGCCCGCCTCGAGGGTGAGGGTGAAGGTGCCGCTGTCGCCCTCGGCGATGTCAGGCGTCTCCCCGAGCACCGTTTCCCCATCGAGGACCTCGAGCTCGTGCAGGTCGGGGTTGGAGCTCGCGTTCTCGACCTCGAAGGTGATCGGTCCCGCCGCCCCCTTGGCGTCGACCGGGTCGCAGCCGGCGTCGGTCAGGGTGAAGGCGAGCGTCTTGCTCTCGGTCGCGGTGGCGTCGTCGTCATCGGAGCCGCAGGCGGCGACGGTTACGGCGAGGACGCCGAGGACAGCCGCGCAGAGCAGGGTGCGGACGAGGTTTCGGTGCATGTGGTGCGTTTCTCCTTTGTTCTGTGACTGGTGGCGTTCAAGCAAGCAACTGCTCGCCGACGTAGCCGCCGGGCGTGGCGCCGGGCGGCACCGCGAAGAGGGCGCTGCCGACGTGCTTGATGTACTCGTTGAGGGCGTCGAGGGAGCCGAGCCGTTGCTGGATCGCGACGAACTGCTCCGGGTGACGCTGGAAGCTGATGAAGAAGAGCCCGGCTTCGAGCTCGCCGAGGCTCTCGTCGACGCCGTCGGTGAAGGAGTAGCCGCGGCGGAGGATGCGGGCGCCATCGTTCTCCTTCGCCGAGGCGAGGCGGACGTGGGCGTCGACCGGGATCACCGGATGGCCATTGCGCTGCGCCTCCAGCGGCAGCGGCTCGAACTCCTCGCTGCCGCCGAGCGGGGCGCCGCTGTACTTGTGACGGCCGATCGTCCGCTCCTGGTCCTGCAGCGAGGCGCGGTCCCAGACCTCCAGCAGCATCCGGATCCGGCGGGTGACCATGTAGGTGCCGCCGCGCATCCAGGCCGGCCCCTCGCCGCCGACCCAGACGAAGCGCTCCATGTCCTCGGCGTCCTCGCTGCGGATGTTGGCGGTGCCGTCCTTCATCCCCATCAGGTTGCGCGGGGTGTCCTGGCTGCGGCTGGTGGAGGCGGTGCGGCCGAAGCCGAGCTGGGACCAGCGCACCGCGACGACGCCGCGGCCGATCCGGGCAAGGTTGCGGATGGCGTGGAAGGCGACCTGGGGATCGTCGGAGCAGGCTTGGACGCAGATGTCGCCGCCGCTTCCCGCCGGGTCGAGCTCGTCCCCCGGGAGCGCCGGCAGCGGACGCAGTGCCGGCGGGCGCTTCCCAGCCAGCCCAAGCCCCGGCTTCTCGAAGAGGCTCGGGCCGAAGCCGAAGGTGACCGTGAGGCGGGAGGGGAGCAGGCCGACGGTCTCGCCGGTGTCCTCAGGCGGCGCCAGCGGCACATTGTTGACGTCGCCGACCATCTCGCCCGTGCTCGCTTCGGCCGCAGCCAGCGTCCACAGCCGCATCAGCTCCCGCAGCTCCGCCGGGTCTTCAGTGAGGAGGTCGAAGGCGGCGAAGTGGAGGCGATCCTGGGCCGCGGTGCCGATCCCCGCCTGGTGCTCGCCGTAGAAGCGGACGCTGCCGGTGCCCTCGTCGTTTGCCTCGGCGACTTGATGGCCTGCCAGGAACCCCCCGCCCCCGAGACCTACCGCCGCGGCGCCCACGCCGGCGGAAGCCAGCAGGCGGCGACGGGTGATGTTGGTCAGCGGAGGCAAGGGGTCCTGGCAACTGGTGTTAGGCCACCCTAATTAGGGCGGCCGAAAACCTAGCAGGACGGTAGGGATTAAGTCGTCAGGGAAGCCAGGGCTGGGCCCACTGGCCCGTGCCGTGGACCAGCTTCTCGGCCTCTTGCGGTCCCCAGGTCCCCTGCTCGTAGGGGTGGACCGGGCCCGGCTTGTCGAGCAGCGGCTGCACCACCCGCCAGGTCTCCTCGATCGCGCTCTGGCGCGTGAACAGCTGGTGCTCGCCAGCGATCGCGTCGCCGAGTAGGCGCTCGTAGGGCTCGGGGTCCTCGCCCTTGACCCGCTCGAACAGAACCTGCAGGTCGGCGGGCTGGAATGCCTCCTTGCCGGCTTCCTTCGCGTAGAGCCGGATCCGGGCGCCCGCTTCGGGCTCGATCCGGATCGTCAGCTGGTTCGGTTCCGGCGTCTTGCCGGGACCGACGCCGAGCCGCGGCGGGCGCTTGAAGAAGACGGAGACTTCGCTCACCTTCACCGGCAGGCACTTGCCGGCGCGGACGAAGAACGGCACCCCGGCCCAGCGCCAGTTGTCGACCTCGAGCTCGACCGCGGCGAAGGTCTCGGTGGTCGAGCCCGCCGCCACGTCCTTGACGTCGAGGAAGCCCTCGTACTGCCCCCGTACATAGCGCTCGGGGTCCGCCGCGCGCATCGCTTTGAAGAACTCGAGCTTCTTGTCGCGGACGCTGTCGGGGTGGTTGCCGGTCGGCGGCTCCATGCCCATGATCCCGAGCACCTGCAGGGCGTGGTTTTGGATCACGTCGCGCATCGCTCCGACCGCGTCGTAGAAGCGCCCCCGATCGTCGACGCCGAAGTTCTCGGAGATCGTCATCTGCACGTGGGAGACGTGCTCCCGGTTCCAGACCGGCTCCAGCATCGCGTTGGCGAAGCGCAGGTAGGTGATGTCCAGCACCGGCTCCTTGCCGAGGTAGTGGTCGATGCGGAGAATCTGCTCCTCGCGCAGGACCGCGCAAAGTTCGGAGTTGAGCTTGCGCGCCGATTCGAGGTCGTGTCCGAAGGGCTTCTCGATCACCACATGGGCGTTCTCGGTCAGGCCGGCCTTGCCGAGGCCCTGGACGACGGTGGCGAAGAGCGACGGTGGTATCTCCAGGTAGAAGACCGGCCGCTTCGCATCTCCGATCGCCTCGCCGACCCGCTTGAAGGTCTCGGCGTCCGCGTAATCGCCCTGGACGTAGGTGAGGCGCTCGGCGAGGCGGGCGAAAACATCCTCGTCTGGCTCAGCGACGGTGGCGCCGATCGCGTCGCGAGCGTGCTGGCGCAGCTGCTCGTCGTCCCACTCGTCGATGGCGACGCCGACTATCGGGCAGTCGAGCTTGCCGCGCTCCTCCAGCCGGTAGAGCGCCCTGAAAGTCATTTTCTTCGCCAGGTCGCCGCTGATCCCGAAGATCGCGAGAACATCGGCCGCATCGCTCATCGCCGGGAGGCTATCGTCCGCTCATCCCTTCATCGCCACCCAGCGGAGGTCACATGGAACTCGGAATCGTCGGTCTCGGCAGGATGGGGGCCAACATGGCCCGGCGCCTGATGCGCGATGGCCACAAGATCGTCGCCTACGACGTCAACCCGGACGCGGTCTCGCAGCTGGCGGGCGAGGGCGCCGAGGGCGCCTCCTCCCTCGAGGACCTGGCCGCGAAGCTGAGCGCGCCGCGCTCGGTCTGGATCATGGTCCCGGCCGGCGAGATCACCGAGAAGACGGTCACCGACGTCGCCGCCGTGCTGGAGTCCGGCGACGCGATCGTCGACGGCGGCAACTCCTACTACCGCGACGACATCCGCCGCGCCGCCAAGGTCGGCGAGCAGGGGATCGACTACGTCGACTGCGGAACCAGCGGCGGCGTCTTCGGGCTCGAGCGCGGCTACTGCCTGATGATCGGCGGGCCCGACGAGGCCGTGCAGCGGCTCGACCCGATCTTCGCCAGCCTGGCGCCGGGGGTCGAGGCGGCTGAGCGCACGCCCGGGCGCGACGGCGAGGTCGCGCCCTCCGAGCAGGGCTACCTCCACTGCGGCCCGAACGGGGCCGGCCACTTCGTGAAGATGGTCCACAACGGGATCGAGTACGGGGTGATGGCCGCCTACGCCGAGGGGCTGAACATTCTCAAGAACGCCAACGCCGGCAAGGTCCAGCGCGAGGCCGACGCCGAGACGGCGCCGCTCGACCACCCCGAGTACTACCAGTACGACCTCGACCTGCCGGAGGTCGCCGAGGTCTGGCGCCGCGGCAGCGTGATCGGCTCCTGGCTGCTCGACCTGACCGCGGCGGCGCTGCAGGAATCGGTCGACCTCGAGGAGTTCACCGGCCGCGTCTCGGACTCCGGCGAGGGGCGCTGGACGGCGATCGCGGCGATCGACGAGGGGGTGCCGACGCCGGTGCTCACGACCGCCCTGCACGAGCGTTTCTACTCGCGCGGGCTCGGCGACTTCGGCGACAAGGTCCTCTCGGCGATGCGCAAACAGTTCGGCGGCCACGACGAGAAGGCGAGCTGAGCGCGTGCCGATCGAGCTCGAGGTCGCCGGCGACGAAAAGGCGGCCTCGCGCCGCGCCGCCGAGCTGATCGCCGCCGCCGGAGGGGAGGCGGAGCAGGAGCGCAACCACTTCACGGTGGCGATGAGCGGCGGCCGCTCGCCCTGGGCGATGCTGGCGATCCTCGGCGAACTCGAGGAGATGCCCTGGGAGAAGACGGAGCTGTTCCAGGTCGACGAGCGCGTCGCCTCCCCAGGCAGCCCCGACCGCAACCTCACCCACATGGTCCTCGGCCTCTCAATGGACCACCAAGCGGCGCTGCGGCCGATGCCGGTCACCCAGCGCGACCTCGAGGCGGCGGCGCGCGAATACGAAGCCTCCCTGCCCGACCGGTTCGACCTCATCCACCTCGGCCTCGGCCCCGACGGCCACACCGCCTCCCTCATCCCCGGCGACCCCGTCCTCGTCGTCTCGGACCGCCGCGTCGCCCTCACCGGCGACTACCAGGGCCACCCCCGCATGACCCTCACCTACCCCGCCCTCAGCCAAGCCCGCCGCATCGTCTGGCTGATCACCGGCCCCGACAAGGTCGAGCCGCTGCAAAAGCTCCTGGCAGGAGACGAGTCGATCCCCGCCGGCCGGGTCCGCAACGAGAACATGATCGTCGTCGCCGACGAGGCAGCCGCAGGCACTTGAGCGCGTGTCGAGTTTGTCCCCCTATAGGGCTACAAACTCGACACTCACCTAGACAGCCGAGTCCAACGACACGGCGTGGTTGCCGAAGATGCGACCGTCCGGGTCGTACTTCCGCTTGACCTTGACGAGGCGGGTGCAGGTCTCGGGCGGGAGGATGGCGTCGGTGTCGCAGGGGCGTTCGGCGAAGTTGAAGTAGCCGCCGTCGGCTGCCCAGGGCTCCATCGCCTCGTGCATGCGGTCGAGGCCGGCGTCGACCGCTTCGCCCATCTCCGGGCTCATCACCATCCCGACCCCGTACATCGCCCAGCCGGCGTCGAGGTGGGAGAGGGCGCCGCCGTCGGGGTCCGGTCGCCCGAGGGCGCCGCCGAGGTGGCGCAGCTCGGTCAGCAGCAGCGGCGTGTCCGCGTCCGGGCCGGCGATGCCGACGAAGGCGTCGATCGCCTCGTCGGAAAGCTCACGGAGGACGCGGTGGTGGCCGTTGCCCGGAACAGGATTCTCGGGGTCCATATGGATATGGCTGAGGCCCGGTGCGGGGATCTGGCCGAAGGTGTCGAGGATCGGGTCGCCGATCTCGCGCAGCGGCGCGATCGTCGCTTCACCCGCCGCCTGGTCGCCGATGCAGGCCGCGTCGACGACGAACAGCGCTTTGCCGCGCAGGAACTCGGGGACGTCGGGGATATCCGGCGGCCGCAGGAAGCGGACGATCGAGGTCACGTCCTCGGAGACACCTGCCGTCCAGTCGCGGTAGGCGCGCAGTCCCTCCGCTCCGACCTCGGCCGGGAAGATCAGGGCCCCGGCGTAGACGTCGGCGAGCGGGACCAGGTTCAGGTGCAGTGCCGTCACCACGCCGTAGTCGCCACCGCCGCCGCGCAGCGCCCAGAAGAGGTCGGGGTCGCTCCCGGTGTCGACCGTCCGTGCCTTGCCGTCGGCGGTGACGATCTCCACCGCCCGCACCCGGTTGCAGGCGAACCCGTAGCGCCGGCCGAGCCAGCTGAGGCCGCCGCCGAGCGTGTAGCCGGTGACGCAGACATCGGGCGAGGAGCCGGGCAGCGAGGCGAGGCCGTGGGCCGCCGCCGCCTCGGCCAGCTCCACCGAGAGCACGCCCGCTTCGACCCGCGCCGTCTGTGCATCGGCGTCGACCTCGATGCCGCGCATCCGCTCGGTCTTGATCAGGATCGCGTCCTCGGACACACCAAGGGAGAGGGCGCCGTGGCCGCTGCCCTGCGCCGTCACCCGCAAGTCGTTCTCGCCGGCGAAGCGCACAACCGCCGCGACGTCGTCGGCGCTCTCGACGAAGGCGACGGCGGCGGGGTGTTGGTCGGCGGCGAGGTTCCAGGCCTGGCGAGCCTGGTCCCAGTCGGAGTCGTTGGGGGTGGCGATACGGCCGGCGATCGCCAGCCCGCTGAAGTCGGTCATCTGGAGGCCTCCTCTGTCAGGGTCGGGCCCACCCTATCCGGGCCAAAGCTCAGGCCATCCGCAAGGCGAGATCCTCTGCATAGGCGAGGGAGATCGCGCGCACTCTGTCTGCCGGCATCGCGATTCGAAGGGCTGCCGAAGCCATCGCGATCCCCCGCCCGGCGGCTACACCGAAAAGCTCCTGAAACGCCGCCAGTGCCTGCCCCGTCGGCTCACCGGCCACCGGGTCGCGCAGGAGCCACTTGAGTACCGGAGCGAGCTGTGAGGGCGGGAAGTGCTGCATCAGGCGCAGGACGTCGGAGTCGTCCTTGTCGTCGAGTCGGTCCTCGCGGCCGCTCGCCACCCGATCGGCAATCTTGTGGGTCTTGGCGACGAGCAGCGCCGACGGTCCCGCCACCCTGACCTCGATCTCCCGGCTATCGGCAGGATCGAGAGCTTCCACCCGGCGCTTCTGGTTGTCCACCAAGGCGGCCTCCAACCCCTTTGCCTTTCGTGCCGCCCGCTTTCCGTGGCTGCCGAGCCGGGCGCCGCGAGAGCCGCCCGGAGGCGCGGCGCCGATGGGGACGATCAGGTCGACTGGGATTTTGACCTCGGCGCCGTTGACGACGATCGCCGGCGACTCCCAGATTCCTGGCTCCGGCGCCCCGCCCAGCTCCTGCAGGCGAAAGCCTTTGGCTTCCATCAGGCCAGCAAGGGTCGGTTCGTCGGCCAGAAGCTCGGGATCGACCGCTAGGTCCCCGTCGGAGGTGGTGTCTGCAACCGGTAAGCCTCCCGGCCCTGCCTGCAGGTAGATCGCCTGCGCCCCTGCGACGATCACCGATCGCCGCTGCTCACCGAGTGCTTCCAGTCCGTCGAGCAGGACCCGACGGGCCTGCACGTAAAGCTCATCCAGTTCGGGGCTCATTTCACCAGTGCCCCGGGACCTCGAGCTGGTCCGACCGCCAGAGACTCTCGTCTTGGCCCATCCAGGAGAGGATCGCCTCCCCCTCGGCCGGCATGCGACCGTTGCCAGTTAAGCAATCGACCGCGACCTGCGAGGCGGCGGCGAGCTGGAGCCCTTCGTCCCAGCGGGTGCGCTTCCAGACGATCGTGTCGAAAGGGAGCAGCAGCCCCACGTTTGCGCCCTCGTCGGCGGGGAGCAGATCAAGGCGCTGGGCGAGGCGCTCGGGCTCCGGCGTGTAAGCGAGGAGCAGGGTCGGGGAGGCGACGGGCGAGAGCAGGGCCGCCGCGACCGATCCGGTGACAGCGATCTGGGCGCCTTGGCGCGACTCCATCGCCAGCGCTTCGCGGATGGCCTCCAACCCTTCCCTGGCGATGTAGGTGGTGGCCCGGTTCGATCCGAAGACGTCGTATGAAGCCGCCCAACGCCGGAGCAGGGCAGGGGCGTCGACGAACTCAACCGGTCCCCGAGGCGCACGTTTGATCATCGCTTCCTCGTTGAGGGAGTCGAGGATGCGTGAGATGTAGCCAGGGGCGAGCCCGGTTGAATCGGCGAGGTCTTTCAGCATGTAAGGGGGTGAAACGTCGACCAAGGTTCTGATCAGGCGCCCGACTTTGGGACCGCGCAGCCGGATCGCCCCTCGCTCCTTCGGATCGGGGTTGCGCGCGGCGCCTTCGGTCTCGATGTAGACAGCCGGGTTGATGAGCTTGATGAGCGCGTTGCCGGTCTGGTCGAGGTAATTGACCCCCTGCCCGGCGAGCAACTCCTGGGTGCGAGGGCTGAGCCAGGGGGCGACGATTAGAACTGGAGAGTCGCCGCTCATCGAGCGCAGGATCTGGGCCAGGCGCGGCAACAGGTTCCCTGCCTCTGCGGGCGAGAGCGAGCGTCGTGCCTCGATCGCGATCCAGGCGCTGCCGCTGGGGGACTGGATCACAAGTCGACCGTCGGTGGCTCCGAGATTGTCCTCGGCGTCTAAATGGACGCTCCAGCTATCAGGGAGCCGTGCGGTTAGCCAGCCAGCGGCCCACTGCAGAGCAGAAGTTTCCTGATTTTCCAAGTTTGCCGTCATAGCGAAATGAGAAAACTAGCATAGATTTTCCTTATTTCCTCATTTTGCTACCGCCGCAAACTAGGGATTCTGGGAAAACCGAGTCTCTTCAACGTCTGTACCTCGACCGATGATCAGCTCCGAGACCATCCGTGGGGGAAAGAGCCCGTGGGCGGCGACGCCGGGGTCGGCCTCCAGCCGCGCCGCCAGCGCCGCCGGGTCGTCCAGTCCCGGGCCGCGGTAGTCGGCGATGAGGCCGCCGTCGGGGCTGCGCGGCGCGTCCCGCAGCTCCACGTCGGCGCCGAGCCGCTCCAGCGTCGAAGCGGCGCCGAAGCCGAAGAGCTCCAGCGGCACCGGCCAGCTCAGCGCCTCAACCGGCTTGCTCGAATCGCAGACGACGATGAAGCGCTCGGCCGCGGCGGCGACGACCTTCTCGCGCAGGTGGGCGCCGCCGCCGCCCTTGATCAGCCAGCCGTCCGGCGTCACCTCGTCGGTGCCGTCGATCGCGATGTCGAGCCGGGTCAGGCTGTCGAAGTCCTCGACCGGAATGCCCAGCTCACGGGCTTGTTCCTCGGTTGCGACCGAGGTGGCAACGCAGCGGATGTCCTCGAGCCCGCGGCGGGCGATCGCCGGCAGCAGGTAGGCGACCGTCGATCCGGTGCCCAACCCGACCGTCATCCCGCTCTCGACCAGCTCCGCGGCGGCCTCCGCCGCCAGACGCTTCTCCTCGTCCGCCGAACTCACGACCGGCACGCTACCTTTCTCGAATGACTTCAAGCAGCGCAACCGCAACCGAAACCCAGGACTACAAGGTCGCCGATATCGGCCTCGCCGACTTCGGCCGCAAGGAGATCTCCCTCGCCGAGGTCGAGATGCCCGGCCTGATGCAGACCCGCGAGGAGTACGGCGCCGCGCAGCCGCTGAAAGGCGCGCGCATCACCGGCTCCCTCCATATGACGATCCAGACCGCGGTCCTGATCGAGACCCTGGTCTCCCTCGGCGCCGAGGTGCGCTGGGCGAGCTGCAACATCTTCAGCACCCAGGACCACGCCGCCGCGGCGATCGCCGCGGCCGGCATCCCCGTCTACGCCTGGAAAGGCGAGACGCTCGAGGAGTACTGGTGGTGCACCGAGAAGGCGCTGAACTGGCCCGACGGCGAGGGCCCGAACATGATCCTCGACGACGGCGGCGACGCCACCCTGCTCGTCCACAAGGGCGTCGAGTTCGAGAAGGCCGGCGCCGTGCCCGACCCCGCCTCGGCCGAGTCGGAGGAGTTCCGGATCGTGCTCGAGACCCTGCAGCGCTCGCTCGCCGAGGACTCGCAGCGCTGGACCAAGATCGCCGCCAACATCAAGGGCGTCACCGAGGAGACGACGACCGGCGTCCACCGGCTCTACCAGCTGGCCGAGACCGGCGACCTGCTCTTCCCGGCGATCAACGTCAACGACTCCGTCACCAAGTCCAAGTTCGACAACCTCTACGGCTGCCGCCACTCGCTCGTCGACGGGATCAACCGTGGCACCGACGTGATGATCGGCGGCAAGGTCGCGGTCATCTGCGGCTACGGCGACGTCGGCAAGGGCTGCGCCTCATCGCTCCGCGGCCAGGGCGCCCGGGTGATCGTCACCGAGATCGACCCGATCTGCGCCTTGCAGGCGGCGATGGAGGGCTACGAGGTGCGCAAGCTCGAGGACGTCGTCGAGAGCGCCGACATCTTCGTCACCGCCACCGGCAACAAGGACATCATCACCCTGGACCACATGCGGCGGATGAAGCACAACGCGATCGTCGGCAACATCGGCCACTTCGACAACGAGATCGAGATGGCCTCGCTGGAAGAGTCCGAGGCCGAGCGGATCGAGATCAAGCCGCAGGTCGACGAGTGGAAGTTCCCCGACGGTCACGCGATCATCGTCCTCTCCGAAGGGCGGCTGCTCAACCTCGGCAACGCGACCGGCCACCCGAGCTTCGTGATGTCGAACTCGTTCACCAACCAGGTGATCGCCCAGATCGACCTCTTCGGCCACCGTGACGACAAATACGGCGGCGAGCCGGCGGTCTACGTGCTGCCCAAGCACCTCGACGAGAAGGTCGCCCGCCTGCACCTGGCAGCGCTCGGCGTCGACCTCACCGAGCTGACCCCGGAGCAGTCGGCCTACCTCGGCATCCCGGTCGAGGGCCCGTACAAGTCGAACCACTACCGCTACTAGCGACCTCGCCGAGTTTTAGTCTCGGGGAATGGACCCGAGGCTCTGGATCTCCTCCAGCGGTGAGGCGCCGCACTCGGTCGCCCTGACCGCCGAGCGGACCGTGGTCGGGCGCTCGCCCGAGGCCGACGTCGTGCTTGAGGACGAGGCGGTCTCCTGGAACCACCTCGAAGTCGAGCGCCGCGGCGACGTGCTGATGGCGACCGACCTCGACAGCCGTAACGGCACCGCGCTGAATGGCGAGCCGCTGGACCGGCCACGGCGCCTGCGCGACGGCGACACCCTGATCGTCGGCGGTCACCGGCTGGAAGTGAAGACGGGATCGGTGACGCCGGTCGGCGCCACCGTCGCCGCCAGCGAGCCCGCGGTGGCGTTGAACGGGGAGGAGCGGGCGACCGCCGCCGCCCTCGTCGCCCCCTACCGCAGCGAGGGCGCCTTCGCCGGCCGCCCCGCCACCCGCGCCGAGATCGCCGCCGAGCTCCACGTCTCCGAGCGCACCGCCCAGCGCCGCCTCGACGCCCTCGCAGCCAAGCTCGACGTCCCCGGCGATGCCGGCCGTGACCGCCCTCGCCAGATTGCCGCCCGCGTGATCGAACTCGGCCTCGACCGCCCGCGCTGAAGTCAGGCTTCGACTTCGCGGCACATCCGGGCTGCGTCGGCCGTGCCGTAGAAGGTCATCAGGACCAGCATCAGCAGGTCCCCGCGCCGGCCTGGTGTGGTCGCTTGCCCGTCGTGCTCGGCGATATGCGCAGCGCGAGAAAGAATCCCGTGGGCGAGGAACTCCTCGGCCACGGCGGGCACGGCGATCGTCTCCCGGCCGTCGGCTTCGGCGTGTTCGCGGGCGGCGTGCACAAGGGCGCTGATCGCGGCGACGGCAGCCGTGTAATCGTGGCCGGCGGAATCCTCCGGGGCCCCGAGCGAGTAGAAGAGGCATAGCTCTGCGAGACGCGGATGCTCGGCGGCCGCCTTCAGCAGCGCGTCCAACGCATCCGCCAGTCCCTTCAGCCAACTGGGCGCGGTGACGACCGCTTCCTGAACGGGGTCGAAAAGGCTGTCGAACGCAGCGGCGAACGCGTGTCGCACTGCCGCCTCCTTTTCCGGGAAGAGGCGGTCGAAATCCGCCCGTGGCACCCCGGACCTGAGACAGATCTCTGCGGCTGTCGCCTTGCTCAGACCTCGCTCGCGGGCGAGTTCGGCGACCACCTCCGCGACGCGCAATCGGTAGGCGTCGTCGGCTGCTTCCCGGCTCGGGTCGGCGGCTCCCACGGCGTGCAACCTAGCGCAGCACCTACCGATTTGTAGACCCGATCCTCTAGAATTGGCGCCTGAAAACGGGGACTTGCGCTGGCGGGGAAGCCGCGAGTACGATCGAGTTCGCAGTACACATGGAGGAATAGGTGGCGAGAGCTTGTCTCGCGGCGCGCGTACGGGGACGCACAGGGAAGGCGCTGAGACAATTCCTATTTAGGGACGCGGTCCTCAGGGCACGGTTATCCTTGTCCGATGGCCCGGCTGCCCGCGCATCTCTCGAATGCCCCGGTCGGGCGCAAGCGGATGTCAAAGCAGGAACTCAGCGCGCTGCAGCGCGAGAAGATCCTCGCCGCCGCGATCCAGGTCTTTGCCAAGCGTGGCTACCAACCGACCACGGTCGAGAACATCGTCAACGCCGCCGGGATCGGGGTCGGCGGCTTCTACGCGCACTTCGAGGGCAAGGACGACTGCCTGCTGCAGGCCTACGCGAAGATCGTCGCCGAGGCGCGGGAGCGGATCGCCGCCGCGGTGCCCGCCGACGCTCCCTGGCCGCAGCAGCTCTGTACGGCGCTCGCCGAGCTGCTGCGTGCGATCGCCGCCGAGCCGGCGAAAGCTCGGATCGCCCTGGTGGAGATCCAGACCGGCGGCGAAAGCGCGCTGCGACGCCACGGCGAGACGCAGGACGAAGCGGTCGCGCTGCTGCGGGCCGGCCGGGAGTTGGGCACCGCCGACCCCGAACCGCCGGAGACCTTCGAGGAAGCAACCGTGAGCGGGCTCGTCTGGCTGCTGCAGCAGCGGGTGGTGCGGGGGGAGCTCGACGACCTCGGCGACCTGCTCGGCGAGATGGCCGAGATGATCCTCGATCCCTACCTCGGGACCGAGCGGACGCGGCAGGAGCTCCAGACCTACTTCGCCGGGGCCGGGCTTGAGCGCCCGGCAGCCGGCTCTCCGGCCTAGACCCGACCCCAACCCGTTCGAGGACCCGATCGCGACGGCGCTCGTCGACGTCGTCGTCGAGCGCGGCTATGCCGCGGCGACGGTCGAGGAGGCGATCGAGCGGGCGGGAATCACCCGCGCCGAGTTCGACCGCCGCTTCGCCGGCAAGGAAGACTGCGTGCTGAAGGTCTACGAGGCCTACATCGCCCACTTCGAGCACGCTGTCCAGGACGCCTACGACGGCCAGACCGGGTGGCGCGACGGCCTGCGGGCTGCCGCCTACGCCGCCTCGGAATGGATGGCCGAGCACCCGAACCAGATGCGCTTCGGCGCGGTCGAGGTGCTGGCGGCCGAGAGCGAGATGATCCGCGTGCGGCGCGAAGAGGTGGCCCAGTTCTGCCTCGGCCTGGTCGATCGCGGTCGGGCCGAGGCGCCGGACCCGGAGGCGGTCCCGGAGTCGGCCGCGGTGATGGTGATCGGCTCGATCCTGCAGACGCTGACCAACCGGCTCGAGAAGCACGGCGATGTGGACCCGGTGGGGGCGACCCCGGAGATGATGTACCAGGCTGTGCGTCACTACCTCGGCGAGGAGATCGCTCGCGAGGAGCTGACCGCGCCGCGGCCGACGCCCCGCGCCCGATCGTGAACACCCGGCGCTTGCGCGCGGGGATATCGTGCTCCCGTGAGCGCGGCCGAGCAGCCGTCGGGAGACGGGGGAGAGGGACTGCCGCAGTTGCCCCCAGGGCGGCACGGCCTGCCCCGCGAGTACGTCACCCAAAACCAGCGCGACCGCCTCACCGCGGGCATCATCGCCGCGGTCGCCGAGCACGGCTTCCACGAGACCTCGATCAGCCAGATCGCCGCCGCCGCCGGTGTCTCGCGCCGCACCTTCTACTCCTATTACGGCTCCAAGCAGGAGTGTTTCACCGCCGCCTACGAAGCGGTCGCCGACTACCTCCTCGCGGCGATGGCCGAGCGAGGGGCAGCCGAGGAGGAGTGGCCGCCCCGCGTCCGCGCCGAGCTCGCCGCCCTGCTCGAGACGCTGGCGGCCAATCCCGACCTCGTCCGCTTTTGCCTGATCGCCCCGCCCGCGGCGGGCGGCGAGCTGGCGCCGCTCTACGAAGGGTTGCTGACCCGGCTCGGCGAACAGCTGACCGCGGGCATGCCGGGCCCACCGCAGACGCGGCAGCTCGGCGAGGTGGCCGAGCGCAGCCTGCTCGGCGGTCTCGTCGGCCTCCTGGTCGCGAAAGTCAACGCCGGCGAGGGCGAGCGCCTCGACGAGTTGCTGCCGGACCTGCACGAGCTGGTGCTCTCGGCCTACCTGGGTCGCGAGCAAGCGGTCCGCGAAGCGCGCCGTCCCTAGCCAGCTCTTTCCCGAATTTGCCCGTCGCTCAACTGCCCCTTGCCGGGATTGCGACCGAGCAGTTAAAAACATCCATGCATTCTTTGTAGACGCCATCTTCAAAATCAGCTACAGTGGCCCCGTCCACCAGGGGGGTGGGCAGGGATACATCAAGAGGAGGGGCCCCGATACAGGGCCGGAGGGCATCGATCTTCCGGGGACGGGGCACCGCTACCAAGGAGACACATCAGGTGAGAGCTTTCGCGCAGGCACCGTCGGCTGAATCGTCCACGCACGGGAACGGCAGCAAGTTCTCGTTCGGCGTCCTCGCGACGATGCTCGTCTGCGCGGCGGCTTTCCTAGGGATCGGTGCGCCCGCGGCCAGCGCGGCGACTGCGATCAACTCCTACCAAGTTGGCTCGGCGCCGTTCGGGAATGGCGGCAGCGACGGCAATGTGGTCGACGACATCGCAACCAGTCCGACCAATGGCAACGTTTTCATGAGCGAACGTGTCATGGGTTACGCCAACATCTTTTCCAGTGGCTCTTACCTGAGTAACGTCAATGCCTACAACGAAACGGGTCTCTCACCGCAGGCGCTGACGGTCGATCCGACGAGCGACGCGCTTTACATTGCCGATGCCTCCTACGGGGTCGGGGTCGCGCGATTCGTCTCCGATGGCGCACCTGTTCCCACCTACACCTACGACCCGAGCTTCGCGGCGAGCGGCCTCACCGCGCCCGGCGGCATCGCCGTCGACCCGGTCACGCACGACGTGCTGGTGGTTGATCGCGGCACCAATCAGGTCGTCCGCTTCGCCGCCGCCAACGGCGCTGAAATCTCTTCGTTCAACGGCTCGGACACGACCGCCGGCGCATTGCAGGGTGCGACTGCGATCGCCGTGGGGCCGAGCAGAGCGATCTACGTCGTTGACACCGCCGGTAAGCGGGTCGAGCGTTTCGACGCGGCCGGCGCCTCCCAGGGCGCCATGCCGTTGCCCACCGGCGCCGAACCAACCGGCGTGGCTGCCAATCCGGCGACCGGTGACGTGGCCGTTCTCTACAAGCTCGGCAACCAGATATACATCCGCGGCTTCACTGCCACCGGGGTGGAAAAATTCACCGCGAGGGTGACTGAGGCACTCGCCGGTGCCGCCTCGGGTCTCGACTGGGACGGCACCACCGACCGGATCTACGTCGGCCGCGGGGACGGGTATGCCTCCGCCTTCGTCCCCGCCCTGCAGCCCGGAGTCGATGTGCCGACGGCTACTTTCGGGCGCAACACCGCCCACGTGGAAGCCGAAGTGGCGCCGGGCGGCGATGAAACCGTTGCCCGCCTCGAGTACTGCCCCACGACGTCGGCGTGTGACAGCTATCCCATCTCAGAACCCTCCAACCCCTCGAACCCGTGGAAGCGGGGGCCGGAGCACGAAGGCCTGACGGCGACCACGACGATCGAGGACGACCTGCCGCTGAGCTCCAACGCGACCTGGCTGGTCCGCGTCTCGGCCAACAACAACGTCACCGGGACCGACAACACCTCGGCGCCTCTGAGCGCCAACAGCCCGCTGCTGGTCCCAGGGTTGACGACCGGCGCGGCGGGCTCGGTCACCGCGTCGGGGGCTGTGCTGAACGGGACGGTCGACACGCTCGCGGCGACGGCCACCTATCACTTCGAGTATGGAACGTCGACGAGCTACGGCAGTCTCGCTCCGGCCAATCGGGAGGCGCCCGCCGGGAACAACCGAACCCCCCGCAACGTGTCGCAGGCGATTTCCGGCCTGCAGCCCGGAACCACCTACCACTACCGGTTGGTCGCCGAGAACTCTGTCGGAGTGGCCACCGGCGACGATCGCACCTTCACGACGCCGACGACTGCCGAAGAGTTTCCCCAGCGCGCCTACGAGCAGGTCACGCCGATCGACAAGGGGGGCGCCGCGGTCAACAGCGACTTCCACGTGCAGACCGCCGCCGACGGATCCGCGATCGCGGTCACGACCGCGGGCGCTTCGGAAGATGCCGAGGGCAGCCTGATCCTCCAGAACTACCTCAGCCGCAGGGGCTCGAGCAGCTGGCTCGACTGGACGCAGATCGATCCCCCCCAAGACGCTATGCCCGGCCTGAACGAGTCCGCCACCACGGCCGTCTCGGCGGACTTCGAGCACGCGCTGGTGATCAGCAACCGGGCTCTGGCTCCGGGCGGGATCGCCGGTGGCGGCAACCTCTACGTCAAGGACTTCGCCACCGGCGCTTACAAGTTCGTCGCCGGAGCTCCTGGGATAGACGCCTGGGGCCAACTGGTCGGCATTCAGGCAAACGAGCGGGTCTTCCTCGCCGCCGCGCCGGACTTCAGCTGGATTCTGTTCTGGGGTATCCCCTCATTCCTCCCCGAGGCTCCGACGACGGAGATCTACCGCTGGACCCGGGCGACCGGTGAGTTGAAAGTCGAATCGCGGCTGCCCGACGAGACTGTCGCCCCCTCCCCGGTCCAGACCGCCGACGGCTACAAGCGCGAACTGCCCTCGGCCTCGGCCGACGGCAGCGTCCTCGCCTTCAACGCCGGAGGCGTCTTCCGTCGCGAGGACGGGCAGACGACGGCGCTCTCCGTCTCCAGAGTCACCGGAGACCCGAACGGTGAACCCCAGCCAGCGTTCTTCGACGGGATGACCTCGGACGGGCGCTACGTCTTCTTCCACGGAGGCGTCCAGCTGACGGACGACGCCCCGCCGCCGGCTCCCGGCATCGAGTACCTCTATCGCTACGACGCCGCCATCGACGAGCTGCGTTATCTCTCGCCGACTGTCGCGGGCACCACCCTGGGGGTGTATGGGTTCAGCCTGGACGGGCAAAGGGTCTACTTCGACGACAACAGCCGCACCGTCGTCTGGGACGACGGGACCATTCGCGAAGTCTCTGCGGATCGCCCAGTGGCTTCGGCCGCCGGACCGAGGACCAGCATCTCCAGGAGCGGGCGATACTTCGGCTGGATGGACGAGGAGGGAGACGTCCACCTCTACGACGTCGAGCTCGACGAATCGAGCTGCGCCTCCTGCCCGGCAGACGGGAGCTTGGGAGGCAAAGCCCGGATGATGTCCGTCGGCCGCGGGATCGGCAATCGAGAGGTGAATGCGGTGCTCGATGACGGCACGGTCTTCTTCGACACCCCGACCCGCCTTTTGGCTTCCGACCACAACGGCACCCGGGACGTCTATGCCTACAAGAACGGGCGCCTCGATCTGATCAGCCCCGGCAACGAGGACTTCGACGCCTTCTTCGTCGACGCCTCGGAGGACGGAAGCAGCGTCTTCTTCCAGACCGGCCAGGGCCTGGTCGGCCAGGACACCGACGGCAACCCCGACGTCTACGTCGCCCGGGTCGGCGGCGGCTTCGCATCTCAGAATCCGCCACCGCCGGCGGGCTCATGTCAGGGCGCCGAATGCGCGCGGGCGAGCGGTAAGCCGGCCGCGGCCCCGCCGGTGACGACCGGAGGCGCGCCAGATCCCGCGACCCCGCAGAAGAAGCACAAGAAGAAGCACAAAAAACACAAGAAGCACAAGCAGAACGGCAAGAAGCACAAGCACCAGGGTCCCAAGAACAAGGTCCGCGGCAACTAGGAGAGATGACGATGACTAACTCGAACACGTTCAGCCCCCGTCTCTCCGCCAAGCTGCTGCTCTCCCTCGCCATGGCCCTGCTGGCCATGCTGGCGGTGGCCGGCAGCGCCCGCGCCGCCCTGCAGTTCGACCAGGTCGGGGTGGACTTCAATGAACCGCCAGTCCTGAACCCCGACGGCTCGCCGGTGGTGAACGCTGACGGGACTTTCGTCAAGCCGGCTTTCAACCGCCAGGCCGGCTCCCACCCCGACATCTCGGTCTTCTTCAAGGTCGCGACCGGCAGCGACAGCCTCCCGATCGAGGCTCCTAAGGTCGTCGAGGCCGATCTGCCGCCAGGATTCGTCGGCAACCCGAACGGTATCCCGACCTGCCCGGCGGCAGACCTCATAAACCCCGGACAGGGTGGGGCAAACTGCAGCATGGAATCGCAGGTTGGGGTTGTGGAAATCACCGCTTGGGCAAGCACCGGCTCACAGCAGAGGATCTTCGTCGGCCTGTTCAACATGGCCCACGGCCCCGACGTCCCGGCTCGGTTCGGCTTCAAGTACTCGGCGGTGGTCGGCCTGCTCACCGCGAGGGTGCGCCCCGGCGATTACGGGATCTCCTCGGGCAGCCTCGCGATCTCCCAGGGCGAGTCGGTCGAGTCGGCGCGGGTGACGCTCTGGGGGGTCCCCGGCGACCCGAGCCACGATTCGCTGCGCCAGGACCACATCCAGTCGATCCAGGTCCCTAAGTTCAACATGCCTCAATCTCCGGCCCTCTGGCAGTCGATCGAGAGCAAGCGGCCGTTCCTAACCATGCCTACCTCCTGCGGCGACACCCCGGTGGGGATCACGGTCCGCGGGGCCTCCTGGGAGGAGCCGGGGATCTTCGACGAACGGACCCTGACCGCCGACGAGGACGGGACCCCGTTCACGATCGAAGGCTGCGAGAAGCTCGGCTTCGATCCCTCGGCGGTGGTACGTCCGACCTCGCGCGAAGCCGACGCGCCCTCAGGGCTCGCCGTCGACGTCCATGTCCCCCAGCCCCAGGACCCCTACGGCTATGCGACTGCCCACGTGCGCAAGGTGAAGCTGACCCTGCCGGAGGGGATGTCGGTCTCGCCGTCCTCGGCCACCGGTCTCGAGGGCTGCTCTCTGGCCCAGATCGGGATCGGAAGCAACGACCCGCCGAGCTGCCCGGCGGCCTCCAAGCTCGGCACCGTCGAGGTCGACACGCCTCTGCTCGACTTCCCGCTCGAGGGAGACGTGATCCTCGCCAAGCAGAACGACAACCCGTTCAACTCCCTGCTCGCCCTCTACATCGCGGCCAAGGGACCTGGCTTCTACCTGAAGCTGCCGGGCCGGATCGACCTCGATCCGCAGACCGGCCGGCTGACCAGCACCTTCGACAACAACCCCCAGCTGCCGTTCGAAGACCTGCACCTGAATCTGCGCGGGGGGCCGGGGGCGGCGCTTGTCACCCCGCCCAGCTGCGGCACCTACGCGGCGGAGGCCGAATTCGTCTCCTGGGCATCCGACACCCCCGTCAACCAGTCGATTCCGATGAGCTTCGACCAGGCCTGCAACACCGGCGGCTTCAGCCCCGGTCTCCGCGCCGGCTCCACCACCCCGAGGGGCGGCGCCTTCGCGCCGTTCAACCTGCAGATCGTCCGCGGCGACGGGGAAACGAACCTCTCCCGGATCGAGGCGACCCTGCCCGAGGGCCTACTGGCGAAGCTCGCCGGCGTGTCGCTCTGCGGCGACGCGCAGGCAGCGACCGGCGACTGCCCGGCCGCGAGCCAGGTAGGCCAGGTGACCGTCGGTGCCGGTGCGGGCCCGCTGCCGGTCTACGTGCCGGAAGCGGGCAAGGCCCCCACGGCTGCCTACCTCGCCGGCCCTTACAAGGGCGCCCCCTACAGCCTGGTCGTCAAGGTCCCGGCCCAGGCCGGACCCTTTGACCTCGGCACGGTGACGGTGCGAAACGCGCTGCAGATCGACCCGACCACCGCTCAGGTGACGGCGAAGTCCGACCCGCTGCCGCAGATTCTGCAGGGGATCCCGATCGCCTACCGCGACGTCCGGGTCGAAGTCAACCGGCCGAACTTCACGATCAACCCGACCAGCTGTAAGCAGATGGCGGTGACGAGCGTGCTGACCTCGGCGAGCGGGCAGACCGCGAGCCCATCGGCCCCCTTTGCGGCCTCCGGCTGCGATGGCCTCGGCTTCGGCCCGAAGCTGGCTCTCTCACTCAAGGGCAAGATGAACCGCACCGGCAACCCGGCCCTGAAAGCCGTCCTCAAGGCGCCGACGGGTCAGGCCAACATCGCCAAGACCACGGTGGTCCTGCCGCCGGCGATGCTCATCGACAACGCCCACATCAACAACCCCTGCACCAGGGTCCAGTTCAACGCCAACGAGTGCCCGGCGGGCTCGATCCTCGGCCAGGCGACCGCCTACACGCCGCTGCTCGACAAGCCGCTCACCGGCCCGGTCTACTTCCGCTCCAACGGAGGAGACAGGGAACTCCCCGACCTGGTCGCCGACCTGAAGGGGCAGATCCACGTCACCCTGGTCGGCTTCATCGACACCGCTAAATCGGGCGGCGTCAGAACCCGCTTCGCCGACGTCCCCGACGCCCCGGTCTCGAAGTTCGTCCTCAAGCTCTCCGGCGGCAAGAAGGGCCTGATCGAGAACTCAGAAAACCTCTGCTCCTTCACCCCCAAGGCGAAGGTGCAGATGACCGGCCAGAACGGCAAGACCGCGAACTCGAACCTGAAGCTGGGGACCAGCTGCGGGAAGGGGAAGTCGAAGAAATAGCCGAGCACAACTCGAGAAGCTTCTGTTCTGCTCTTCCCTGGCAGACAGAAAGGAGCGTCGTAGTGGCCTGACCGCCGCGGCGCCAGTCGCGAGCGGCCCGCTTCCCCGGCGGGCCGTTCGCCTTTCTCCGGTCTGACCCATACCGGGCCAGACCCGTCCCGGTCGGTGCACCCGCTGTCATTGGCCGGCACGGCTCCAGACCCGAGCATCGGTGTACGCAATTCACTGATCGCTCGGAAAGGAGCACCTGATGTTCAAGAAGACTCTGATCGCACTGACCGCGCTGCTCGCCCTCGTTCTGCCTGCAGCGGCCTCGGCGGCGTCCAACACGGGCGCGGTCGTCTTCTCGAAATCCTCGAAAGTCGGGGACGAGCTCAAAGGCGGGCTGTTCGCCGTCAAAGACGGGCGGCTGAACCAGCTGACCGAAGACCCGACCGACGCTGAACCGAACTTCTCGCCGGACGGGCGCACGATCGCCTTCGCCCGCGGCGGCGACATCTATTCGGTGCGGCCCGACGGCTCTGGCCAGCGGCAGCTGACCAGCGGCCCTGAGGTCGACTCGCTGCCCAAGATTTCCCCCAACGGTAGGTACGTCGTCTTCGAGCGACGCGGTGCCCTAGGCGGGGCCTCGAGCCTCTACACCGTCGGTGCCACCGGCGGCGGCCTGCGGGCGCTGACCAGCGGCGGCGACGACCGCGAAGCGGCTTTCGCCCCCGACGGCAAAGCGATCGTCTTCGTCCGCGCCACCGCGCTCAAAGGTGGCGCCAACGACGACGTCTACTCGATCCGCCCCACCGGCTCTGGCCTCACCCGGCTGACCAAAACCGGGACGGTCGACGAGTTCGCGCCGCGCTTCTTCGCCGCCGGCGTGATCTTCAGCCGCGGCGAGAGCAGCCCCGGCCCGGCCGCCTACGCCGACATCTACACGATGCGCCAGAACGGCACCCGGGTGAAAGAGCAGGTCCGCGGCGTCGGCTCCGCCTACGTCGAAGACGTCTCGCCGAACGGCAAGATTCTGATCTTCCGTCGCGCCCAGGGCCTCTGGGTGAAGAAGATCGGCCCGACCAAAGCTCACAAGCTGAGCACCCTGCCGGACCAGTCGGAGACGAGCTCCGTCTTCTCCTCAGACGGCAAGCGCGTCGCCGCCTTCGTCCAGGCCGACGACGAGCAGCAGCTGGTCTCGATCAACGTCGAAACCCGCCGCGACAGCCAGCTCGCCAGCGGCTACAACTTCGACGAAGGCGAAGGCACGGTCCTCGGCCCAGTGATCGACTGGCAGCCGGTGCCGCAGCGCCGCTAACAGCTCCGCTTCACCGCAGCGACCAGTCAGCGTTCCGTCCCCCATCCGGCTATAACGGCCGGGTGGGGGATTTTTCCATCGGCGCAGTAGTCGCCGGCTACAGGATCGAAGAGCTGATCGCGCGCGGCGGCATGGGCGTCGTCTACCGCGCCACCCACCTCGGCCTCGAGCGGCAGGTGGCGCTGAAGGTGATCGCCCGCGAGCTCGTCGACCGGCCCGGCTTCCGCGAGCGCTTCCTCCGCGAGTCCCGCCTGGCGGCGCGGCTCGAGCACCCGGCGGTGGTCCCGGTCTACGACTCGCGCGAGGTCGACGGCGAGCTGATCGTCGCGATGCGCCTCGTCAAGGGGGGCGACCTGCGGCGGCTGATCGACCGCGACGGGCCGCTGCCGCCGCAGCGGGCGATCAACCTCCTCGCCCAGGTCGCCGACGCCCTCGACGCAGCCCACACGGCCGGGATCGTCCATCGCGACATCAAGCCGCACAACATCCTGATCGAAGGCGACCGCGCCTACCTCTCGGACTTCGGCCTTGCCAAAGCCGTCGACGAGAGCGGCGCCGCCTCGAGCGCCTCGGTCGTCGGCACCGCCCAGTACATGTCGCCGGAGCAGTGGCGCGGCGACTCGATCGGCCCCGCCGCCGACATCTACTCGCTGGGCTGTGTCCTCTACGAGTCGCTGACCGGGATCGCTCCCTTCCAGCGGGGCGAAGCCGAGACCGAGCCGCGGATGCCGCACGGGGTTGAGGCGGCGATCCGCCGCGCGGTCGCCAAAGAGCCGGCCGAGCGCTACGCGACCGCCACCGCCCTGATCGCCGCTGCCCGCGCCGCCGAGGGCAGCGAGGTGCGGCCGACCGCCGTCCTCTCCGAGGATCGCAGCGAGCGCACCACCGTCCCCAACCACTCGCAGGGCTTCTTCGGGCGGCTGGGAGGGAGAGCCACCGCCTGGCTCGCCGGCGGCGCCCTGATCGTCGTCGCGGCGATGGCCGCCGCCGTCCTCTTCCTGCTGCTGGGCGACGAGGGCCCGGAGGTCTCCGACCCGGTCAAGGTCGGGACGCCGCCGCTGCGGATCGCCGCCGGGGCGAAGGCGGTCTGGGTGACGAGCGAAAAGGACGGGACGCTGACCAAGCTCGATCCCGAGACCGGGGAAGTCCTCGGCCGGCCGCGCCAGCTCGGCGCCGGCATCTCCGGCATCGCGATCGGCAGCAACTGGACCTGGGCGACGAACTCCAAGACGGGGAAGCTGCTCCGCCTCGACCCCAAGAGCGGCAACGTCCTCAAGGCGATCGACCTGCCTGGCGAACCCGGCCCGCTCGCCCTCGGCGGCGGTCGCGTCTGGGTCGCCGACGAGGGCGGCAAGGGGATCACCGCGGTCAACGCCGAAGCCGGTGAGGTCTACAAGCGGGGCCTGCCGCCGCAGGCGCAGAGGCTGCGGCTCGCCTGGGGAGCGCAGGGCCTTTGGGTGACGGTCGCCGACGCCAACGCGCTCCGCCGCGTCGATCCCCGCACCCTGGCTGCCGAAGACCCGATCCGGGTCGGCCCCGGCCCCGCCGGAGTCACCGTCGCCGGCGGCTTCGTCTGGGTCGCCGCCAGCCGCCAGGGCGCCGTGACCAAAGCCGACCCCTCGCTCCGCGTGGTCGTCGACTCGGTCGACATCGACGGCCATCCCGGCGGCATCGACGGCGGCACCAGCGCCGTCTGGGTGGCCGACCGCGAGGACGGCGCGGTGCGGAAGATCGACCTCGAGAGCGGCGAGCTGGAGGGCTCCCCGATCGAGGTCGGCCCCGAACCGGGGGCCGTCGCGGTCGGCGGCGACGCGGTTTGGGTCGCAAATAACGGAGATGGGACCGTTACCCGGATCGAGCCGTGAACTCGGCGGCCTGATCGGAGGCCGCAAATCTCTAGGATCGGGCCAATGACCCAGGACATCGATCAGCTCGCAATCAACACGATCCGTACCCTCTCGATGGACGCCGTCCAGAAGGCGAACTCCGGCCACCCGGGGACGCCGATGTCGCTGGCGCCCGTCGCCTACGAGCTCTGGCAGAACCACCTGCGCTACGACCCGGCCAATCCCGTCTGGCCGAACCGCGACCGCTTCGTGCTCTCCGCCGGCCACGCCTCGATGCTCCTCTACTCGATGCTCTTCCTTGCCGGCGTCCGCAAGGTCGACGAGAACTACAACATCACCGACGAACCGGCCTGCGGCCTCGACGAGATCGAAAACTTCCGCCAGCTCCACTCGCGCACGCCGGGCCACCCGGAGTACCGCTGGACGACCGGCGTCGAGACCACGACCGGCCCGCTCGGCCAGGGCGTCGGCACCTCGGTCGGGATGGCGATGGCCTCGAAGTGGCTGGGGGCGACCTACGGCGCCGACCTCTTCGACTTCGACACCTACGCGGTCGCCGGTGACGGCTGCCTGCAGGAGGGGATCTCCCACGAAGCCGCCTCACTCGCCGGCCACCTGAAGCTGGACAACCTCTGCTGGATCTTCGACAACAACCACATCTCGATCGACGGCGACACGGCACTGGCCTTCTCCGACGACGTGCTCAGCCGCTTCGAGGGCTACGGCTGGAACGTGCTGCGGGTCGGCGACGCCAACGACACCGGCCTGCTCGGCAAAGCCTTCAACGAGTTCAAGGCCGAGACCGGCCGCCCGACCCTGATCGTCGTCGACAGCCACATCGGCTGGGGCTCGCCGAACAAGCAGGACACCGAGTCCGCCCACGGCGAACCGCTCGGCGAAGAGGAGATCGAACTGACCAAGGAGGCCTACGGCTGGCCGAAGGACGCCAAGTTCCTCGTCCCCGACGGCGTCCGCGAGCGCTTCGACGAGGTGATCGGCAAGCGCGGCGCCGAGCTCAGCTCCGCCTGGGAGGAGAAGCTGGATGCCTCCGAGCACGCGTCTGAGCTGAAGATGATCCAGCACCGTGGCCTGCCCGATGGCTGGGACTCCGACCTGCCGAGCTTCGATGCCGACGAAGAGAAGGGGCTCGCGACCCGCAAGGCCTCGAACAAGGTCCAGAACGCGATCGCCGAGCGGGTGCCGTGGCTGATCGCCGGCTCCTGCGACCTCACCGACTCGACCTCGGTTCGCCTCAGCGACGCCGACCAGTACGAGCCGGGCAGCTACGACGGCCGCCAGGTCCACTTCGGGATCCGCGAACACGGCGCCGCCGCGGCCTGCAACGGGATGTCGACGGCGAAGCTGCGCCCGCTCTGGTCGACCTACCTCACCTTCTCCGATTACGGCCGCGCCGCGATCCGGCTCTCGGCGCTGATGGAGCTGCCGGTCGTCCACCTCTTCACCCACGACTCGATCGGGCTGGGGGAGGACGGGCCGACCCACCAGCCGATCGAGCAGCTGATGGCGCTGCGGGCGATGCCGCACCTCGACGTGATCCGCCCCGCCGACGCCAACGAGGTGACCGAGGCCTGGAAGATCGCCCTCAATCGCACCCACTGCCCGGTGGCGATGGTGATGACCCGCCAGACCGTGCCGGTCTTCGACCGCTCCAAGTACGCCTCGGCCGAGGGCGTGCAGCGCGGCGGCTACGTCCTCGCCGACGCCGAGGGCGGCGATCCGGAGCTGATCCTGATCGCCACCGGCAGCGAGGTCCAGCTTGCGCTCGGTGCCCACGAGCGGCTAGCCGCGGACGGCATCCGCAGCCGCGTCGTCAGCCTCCCCTGCTGGGAGATCTTCGAGAAGCAGGACCAGTCCTACCGCGACGAGGTGCTGCCGCCGGACATCGCCGCCCGGGTCTCGATCGAGGAGGGCTCGACCCTCGGCTGGGAGCGCTACGTCGGTACGGAGGGCGCGATCATGGGTATGAGTACCTTTGGACAGTCGGCCCCGTTCGCGGACGTCGAGGCCGAGTTCGGGTTCACCGTCGACAACGTCACCAAGGTGGCGCGCGAGGTCGCCGAGCGGGCGGCCAAATCAACGACTTAGGAGGCTCGAGATGAAGCCGACGCAGCGCCTGCACGAACTGGGCCAGAGCCTCTGGCTGGACAACATCACCCGCCCGATGCTGCGCGAAGGGGTGCTGGAGGGCTACATCCGTGACCTCTCGGTCACCGGGCTGACCTCCAACCCGTCGATCTTCGACAAGGCGATCGGCGCCGGCGACGCCTACGACGAGCAGATCGCCGAGGAGGCCCCGAAGGCCGCCGCCGGGGAAGGCGTCGGCGCCACCGAGACGGAGAAGATCTTCTTCGAGCTGGCGCTGGCCGACCTGCGCGACGCCTGCGACCTCTTCGCCGACGTCCACCGCCGCACCGCCGGCGTCGACGGCTTCTGCTCGCTCGAGGTCTCGCCGCTGATCGCCGACGACGCCGCGGCGACGATCGAGGAGGCGAAAGCGCTCCATGCCAAGGGCGAGCGCGACAACCTCTACATCAAGATTCCCGGCACCGAGGCGGGGCGCGAGGCGATCGAGGAGTCGATCTTCGCCGGCATCCCGATCAACGTCACCCTGCTCTTCGACGACAAGCAGTACCTCGGCGCCGCCGACGCCTATATGCGCGGGATCGAGCGCCGCATCGAGGCCGGGCTGGACCCGAACGTCGCCTCCGTCGCTTCGCTCTTCATCAGCCGCTGGGACGTCGCCGTCGGCAAGGACGTCCCCGACAACCTCGTCAACCGGCTCGGGGTCGCGGTCGGCGGCCGCGCCTTCCGCGCTTACAACGAGCTGCTCGACTCCGACCGGATGCGGCGCCTGATGAACGAGGGCGCGCGGCCGCAGCGGCTGCTCTGGGCGAGCACCGGGACCAAGGACCCCGACGCCTCCGACACCCTCTACATCGAGGCCTTCGCCTCGCCGCTGACGGTCAACACGATGCCGGAGCCGACCCTGCACGCCTTCGCCGACCACGGCCAGGTCACCGACCTCTTCCCGAAGGACGGCGGCAACGCCGAGCAGGTCCTGGCCGAGTTCGTCGAGGCCGGGATCGACGTCGCCGCCCTCGCCGCCCGCCTCCAGGAGGAGGGCAAAGAGAGCTTCAACAAGGCCTGGAACGAGATGCTGGAGACGATCGAGTCGAAGAGCGGGGTCAAGGCCGGGTGAGCGAGCCCTCGGCGCTGCGACAGGCGCCGGCCTGGTCCCAGCTCCAGTCGCATTTCGAGCGGATTCGCGGCACCCACCTGCGCGAGCTCTTCGCTGAGGACCCCGAGCGCGGCGAGCGGTTGCGGGCCGAGGCTGCCGGGCTCTACCTCGACTTCTCGAAGAACCGGATCACCGATGAGACGCTGATGCTGCTCGGCGGCTTGGCGCATCAGCGCGGCGTCTTCGACCGGCGCGAAGCGATGTTCGCCGGCGAGCACATCAACGTCTCCGAGGATCGCGCCGTCCTCCATGTCGCCCTGCGGATGCCGCGCGAGCGCTCGCTCGTCGTCGACGGGGTCGACGTCGTCAAGCAGGTGCACGAGACGCTCGACCGGATGGCGGCCTTCTGCGAGCGGGTGCGCTCGGGCGAGTGGCGCGGCCACACCGGCAAGCCGATCAGCGCTGTCGTCAACATCGGCATCGGCGGCTCCGACCTCGGCCCGGTGATGGCCTACGAGGCGCTCAAGCACTATTCGAAGCGCGAGCTCACCTGCCGCTTCGTCTCCAATGTCGACGGCACCGATTTCGCCGAGAAGACCCGGGACCTCGATTCCGAGACCACGCTCTTCGTGATCTCCTCGAAGACCTTCACGACGCTGGAGACGATGACCAACGCGCACACCGCCCGCGAGTGGTCGCTGGCCGGCCTCGGTGGCGACGAGGACGCGGTCGCCAAGCACTTCGTCGCCGTCTCCACCAACGCCGAGGAGGTCTCGAAGTTCGGGATCGACACCGAGAACATGTTCGGCTTCTGGGAGTGGGTCGGCGGCCGTTACTCGATGGATTCGGCGATCGGGCTGTCGACGATGCTGGCGATCGGCCCCGCTCGCTTCGCGGAGATGCTGGCCGGCTTCCACGCGATGGACGAGCACTTCCGCGAGGCGCCGACGGCCGAGAACCTGCCGGTGATCATGGGCCTGCTGTCCGTCTGGTACGCCGACTTCTTCGGTGCCGAAACGCAGGCGGTGCTGCCCTACGACCAGTACCTGCACCGCTTCCCCGCCTACCTGCAGCAGCTGACGATGGAGTCCAACGGCAAGCACGTCACCCTCGACGGCGCCCACGTCGACTACGAGACCGGCCAGGTCTACTGGGGCGAGCCGGGCACCAACGGCCAGCACAGCTTCTACCAGCTGATCCACCAGGGGACGCGGTTGATCCCCTGCGACTTCATCGGCTTCGCCAACTCGCTCAACCCGCTCGGCGACCACCACGACATCCTGATGTCGAACGTCTTCGCCCAGGGCGAAGCGCTCGCCTTCGGCAAAACGCCGGAGCAGGTGCGGGCGGAGGGGACCCCCGAGGAGGTCGTGCCGCATCGGGTGATGGAGGGCAACCGGCCCTCGAACACGATCCTCGCCGAGCGGCTGACCCCGGCGGCGCTCGGCTCCCTCGTCGCCCTCTACGAGCACAGCGTCTTCACCCAGGGGGCGGTCTGGGGGATCGACTCCTTCGACCAGTGGGGGGTCGAGCTGGGCAAGGTCTTGGCGAAGGCGATCATCCCCGAGCTCGAGTCCGACTCCGAGCCGGAGCTGCGCCACGACAGCTCCACCAACGCGCTGATCCGGCGCTACCGGTCCCAGCGCCAGGCGTGACCAATTCCCCCTGACGGCGCCCGGCTGCGGCGCTAGCCTCCGTCACATGCCACTGCTCGACCTGCTGCCGCTGGCAGCGTCGGAGTCGAACCTGCTCGCCGCCCGCGAGCAGATGGCCTTCACCCTCGCCTTTCACATCGTTCTCTCCTGCATCGGGGTGGCGCTGCCGGCGACGATGCTCGTCGCCAACTACATCGGCCTCAAGAAGGGCGACGAGGCGGCGATGGAGCTCGCCAGGCGCTGGTCGAAGGCGATCGCGGTCACCTTCGCCGTCGGCGCCGTCACCGGCACCGTCCTCAGCTTCGAGTTCGGCCTGCTCTGGCCTGAGTTCATGGACCGCTTCGGAGCGGCCTTCGGTGTCGCCTTCGCGATCGAGGGGATCTTCTTCTTCGTCGAGGCGATCTTCATCGCCGTCTACATCTACGGCTGGAAGCGGCTCAGCCCCTGGGCGCACTTCTGGTCCGGGGTGCCGATGGTGATCACCGGGATCGGCGGCGCCTTCTCGGTCGTCGCCGCCAACGCCTGGATGAACCAGCCGCAGGGCTTCACCCTCAACGGCGCCGGCGAGGTCGTCGACGTCGAGCCGCTGAAGGTCCTCTTCAACCCGGCGACCGGCTACGAGGTCGCCCACATGATCCTCGCCGCCTACATGGTCGTCGGCTTCCTCGTCGCCTCGATCTACGCGGTCGGGATGCTGAAGGGCCGGCGCGACCGCCTCCACCGGCTCGGCCTGGTGATCCCGCTGACGATCGCCTGTATTGCCACCCCGGTCCAGCTCTTCGTCGGCGACACCGCCGCGCGCGGGGTCGCCGACCACCAGCCGGCCAAGTTCGCGGCGATGGAGTGCATCTACGAGACCGGCCCCGACCAGACCGAGTACCTCGGCGGCATCTGCACCGGGGACGAGGTGAAGGGGGCGATCGGGATCCCCGGCCTCGATTCCTTCCTGGTCGGCTGGAGCACCGACACCAAGGTCACCGGCCTCGATCAGATCCCCGACGACGAAGAGCCGCCGGCGCACACGCTGCTGCACCTCTCCTTCGACGCGATGGTCGGGATCGGCTCGGCGCTGATGGGCCTGGCGCTCTGGTTCGGCTTCGTCTGGTGGAAACGGCGGGACATCCCGCAGACGCCCTGGTTCCTGCGCGCGGTCTCGATCTCCGGCGGTGCCGCGATCGTGGCGCTGTGGTGCGGCTGGATCGTCACTGAGGTCGGGCGGCAGCCGTGGATCGTCCAGGGCTACATGCGCACCTCCGAAGCGGTGACCGAGGCGGAGGGCATCTGGTTCATGTTCGGCCTCGTGCTGCTCCTCTACACGGGTCTCGGGACCGGCGCGATCCTCGTCCTGCGGGCGATGTCGCGCCGCTGGCGCGAGCAGGGCGCCGAGGACGTGCAGAGCCCCTACGCGCCGCAGACCGAGGAGGCGTCGTGAGCAAGGCCGACGCCGCCGCGGCGATCCTCTGGGTCGGGGCGACCTTCTACGCGCTCTTCGGCGGCGCCGACTTCGGCGGCGGTTTCTGGGACCTCGTCGCCGGCGGGCCCGAGCGGGGACAGCGCCCCCGCGACACGATCCAGCGCTCCCTGACTCCCGTCTGGGAGGCAAACCATGTCTGGTTGATCTTCGTCCTAGTCGTCCTCTGGACCGCCTTTCCGCCTGCCTTCAGCGCGATCTTCACCACCCTGTACGTGCCGATCGCGCTGGCGGCGCTGGGGATCGTCTTCCGCGGCGCCGGCTTCGCCTTCCGCAAGTCGATCGTCGGGCTGCGGGAGCGGCGGGCGATGGGGGCAACCTTCGCGATCTCGTCTGTCCTGACGCCGTTCTTCATGGGCACGGTCGTCGGCGCGATCGCCGCCGGCAACGTCCCTGCCGAGGGCAACGGCGACGCCTTCTCCAGCTGGTTGGCGCCGCTGCCGCTGCTGATCGGGGCGATGTTCGTCGCCAGCGGCGCCTACCTCGCCGCCGTCTTCCTCGTCGGCGACGCCCGGCGGGCGGGCGACGAGGAGATGGAGCGCTACTTCGAGCGGCGGGCGCTGGCGGCGGCGGTGGTCGCCGGCACCTTCGCCGTCGCCGGCCTCTTCGCGTTGCACTCCGAAGCCCGCTACGTCTTCGATCGGCTGACCGCCGAGGGGCTGCCGTTGGTCGTCCTCTCGCTGCTCTGCGGAGCCGCTCTTCTGGTCCTCCTGCGGCGTGGTGCCCGCCGGCCGCTGCGCCCCCTCGCCGCCGGGGCGGTGATCGCGGTGATCTGGGGCTGGGGCGTCGCCCAGTTCCCGTACCTGCTGCCGACCAGCCTCCGCATCGACGAGGCCGCCGCGCCCGACGCGACTATGACGATCGTCTTCGTCGTCTTTGCCGTCGCCGCGGTCGTCGTCCTCCCCTCGCTGGCGCTGCTCTACACGCTCGCGCAGAAGGATCTGCTAGAGGCCGAGCACTGAGTCGCCGACCGGCGCGAATAGGCTGCCGCGCGTGATCAAGGCGATCTTGTTCGACATCGACGGGACCCTGCTCGTCACCGGCGGTGCCGGCGCGGTCGCCTGGCAGCGCGCCTTCCTCGAGCTTCACGGTGTCGAAGCCAACATCGAGGAGCACACCCACGCCGGCATGACCGACCCGGAAATCGCCGAGATCGTCTTCCGCGAGGTGATCGGTCGCGACGGCAGCGCCGAGGAGCGGGCCGAAGCGATCGCCGGCTACCTCTCCCACCTCGACGACGCCGTCGAGGAGTCGCCCGGGTACCGGATCATGCCCGGGATCGAGGAGCTGCTTCCGCGCCTCGCCGAAGACGGGATCCCGCTCGGCATCGTCACCGGCAACATCGAGTCGGCCGCCCACATCAAGCTCGCCCGCGGCAACCTCAACCGCTTCTTCGCCTTCGGCGGCTACGGCTCCGACTCGCGCGACCGCACCGAGCTGACCAAGAAGGCCCTCGAGCGCGGCGAGGGCGTCTCAGGCCAGCCGCTCGACCGGGCCGAGACGATCGCCGTCGGCGACACCCCGCGAGACGTCAAAGCGGGCCACGGCGCCGGCATCCGCGTCGTCGGCGTCGCCACCGGCTCCTACACCGTCGACGAACTCACCGACGCCGGCGCCGACTGGGCGATCGAGAACGTCGCTATGGACTTCCCCATCTGATCGCTTAGAGTTTCTCGACCATGAAGGACGGCGCAGGGTTCCATTGGGGTACTCGGGTGGGCGCCTTGCTGCTGCTGTGCGTGGGGTTGCTCGCTGGCTGTGGCTCTGCAACCGAGCAGACTTCAGGCGGGGGCGCTGGGAGCTTCGATGCCCAGGGGGCCTGGCAGTTGGTTCGGCTTCAGGTGGCGGCGGGACAGCGACCGGCCGGCTCGCCGCAACTCCGGCGATTGGCTGTGCAACTGGTGAAGCTTCTGCCCGAAGGTCATTTCGAACCGGTTCCGGGTGAGCCGGGGTTGCGCAACGTGGTTGGCTCGCTTCCCGGCGAAGCTCCAGCGGTCGTGCTCGGGGCGCATTACGACACCCTCGTCAAGCCGAAGGGCTTCGTCGGGGCGAACAACGGAGCGGCGGGGTCAGCGATTGTGATCGAGGCGGCGAGAGCGCTGCAAGAGGCCGATGCAACCGGTCGCGAAGTGAAATTCGTCCTGTTTGACGGCGAGGAGCCAGACGCCGGCCTGCCGGAGGAAGGGCAGGACTTCTACAACGAAGGCCTGAGGGGTTCGCGCGCCTACGTCGGCGCCCACGGGGGCGAAACCGGGGAGATGATCCTGCTCGACTACGTCGGCAATCGTGGCCTCTACCTGCCCCGCGAGGCGAGCTCCACGGAATCGCTGTGGGAACGACTGCTGCAGGCGGCGACGGCGGTCGGCGCCGCACGCTTCTTCAGCGCCGAAACCGGGCCGGAAGTCCTCGACGACCACACTCCGTTCCTGCGGGCGGGCATCCCCGCGATCGACCTGATCGACTGGAGCTATCCGGGCCACAGCCTCGCCGACGGCCTGGACAAGATTTCGCGATCCAGCCTCGACGGTGTCGGGGAATCCGTCGTCAGGCTGATCGCCGAACTGCGAAGCGAATGAGCCGGAGGCTCAGGCCTTCGAGCAGCGCGCCTGGTAGATGTTGAGGAAGCCGTTCTCGAAGCCGTTGCGGGCCATCCGCAGGTAGAGGCGCCAGACGCGCATCCGTTCGGCCCCGGCGAGGCGGGTGCCCTCGGCCGCGTTGGCGTCGAGGTTCTCGGCCCAGTGCTTCAGCGTCTTCGCGTAGTCGGGGCCGAAGTCCTCGACGTGGTGGACGACGAAGCCGGCTCGTTCCAGGGCCAGCAGGTTGCGCGAGAGGTGCAGCGGCGCGGCGTCGGGGAAGACGTAGCGCTCGGAGAAGTCGCCGGCCTCGGGGTCGGTGTGGCGAAGGCGGGTGATGCCGTGGTTGAGCAGGCGGCCGCCGGAGTCGAGCAGGCTGGCCAGGGTCTCGGCGTAGAGGTCGATGTTGGCCGCGCCGACGTGCTCGACCATGCCAATGCTGGCGATCGCGTCGAATTTCTCGCCGAGCGAGGGCAGGTCGCGGTAGTCCATGACGCGGATGTCGACGCGGTCGGCGACGCCGGCCTCCTCGGCCCGCTGCCGCGCTTTTTCGGCCTGCGGTGGTGAGAGGGTGATGCCGACCACGTTGGCGCCGTACTTGGTCGCCGCCCAGAGCGGGAAGCCGCCCCAGCCGCAGCCGACGTCGAGGATGCGCTCGCCCTCCTTGATCTGGAGCTTGCGGGCGACCGTGTCGAGCTTCTCCTCCTGGGCCTCCTCCAGCGTCTTCATCTCGCCGTCGCGCCAGATCGCGCAGCTGTAGACCATCGTCGGGCCGAGGAAGAGCTCGAAGAACTCGTTGGAGACGTCGTAGTGGTGGCGGACGGCGCGGGCGTCGCGCTCCTTGCTGTGGCGCTTGCCGCTCGGCCGCAGCTCGGCGGAGGGGCGGGCCGGCGGCTTGACGATTCCCATCGCGCGGACCGCGGCCAGCATCAGCGCCCGCTGGTCGGTCTTGTCCAGCGCCGGCGGCTGCCAGCCGTCGAGGACGCGGATCACCTTGTCGATGTCGTCGACCTCGAGCTCGCCGCTGACGTAGGCGCGGCCGAGGCCGAGCTGGCCCGGGGCGCGCAGCGCGTGGGCGATCGCGCGGGGCGAGCGGACGCTGAAGGTGGGGCCGTCCTCGGAGGTGGAGGGGAGGCTGGAGCCGTCCCAGAAATCGATCGTGAAGGGCCGCTCCGGGAGGCGGGTCGCGATCTCCTTGCGCAGTGGTGCGGTGTTTGCGAAAGGCACTGCGGGGGAGCCTACCCAGAAGCGATTGGCCGCGAGGCCAGGACTACGCCCCCTATCATCGGCCCTATGACGACCGTCGGACCACTCCCCTCAGACATCCAGCCCGTCGAGAACGAGACGAGGGACCGGATCATCACCGGCCTGGTCACCGTGATCCCGTTCCTCGCCGTGATCGTCGCCGGCTGGCAGGTGTGGGGGAGCGCCCTGAACTGGACCGACGTCTTCCTCTTCGTCGGGCTGTACTTCTTCACCGGGCTGGGGATTACGGTCGGCTTCCATCGCCTCCTCACCCACCGCGCCTTCAAAACCACGCCCTGGATGCGCGGCCTGTTCGGGATCCTCGGCTCGGCGGCGATCGAGGGGCCGGTGATCTCCTGGGTCGCCGACCACCGCAAGCACCACACCTTCTCCGACGAACACGGCGACCCCCACAGCCCCCACGTCGACCACGGCGGCGGCTTCAAGGGGGCGATGAAGGGCCTCTTCCACGCCCACGTCGGCTGGATCTTCATCCACACCCAGCGCGGCAACAAGGAACGCTTCGCGCCGGACCTGATGAAAGACCCGGTGATCAGCTGGGTCGACCGCACCTTCATCTACTGGGCGATTCTCGGCCTGCTGCTGCCCTTCTTCCTCGGCTGGATCATCGGCGGCACCGTCGTCGCCGGGCTCACCGGATTGCTCTGGGGCGGCCTCGTCCGGGTCTTCGTCCTCCACCACTTCACCTACAGCATCAACTCGCTCTGCCACACCTTCGGCAAGAAGGAATTCGAGACCACCGACGAGTCCCGCAACCTGGCCCTGATCGCGATCCCGACCCTGGGTGAGGCGTACCACAACAGCCACCATGCCTTCCCGACTTCGGCCACGCACGGCCTGCGCTGGTGGCAGATCGACATCTCCTCGCTGGTCATCAACGGCCTCGAGAAGGTCGGCTTGGCCTGGGACGTGGTGCGGGTTACGCCAGAGCGCCAGGCCGCCAAAGTCGCCGGCTAGCTACGGCGCTTCGTCGGCTTCGTACCAGTCGATCCACTGGTCGCAGGCCTGCGCCAGCGGCACCGTGCGGTGCGGCTCGGCCGGGACCGCGACCAGCTCGCCGACGTAGGCCTTGCCGTCGTAGCCGCTGAGGCTCTGCAGGGCGCTCGCGTCCGCCGTCCGGACCGTGAACTCGACCTCGCCGCCCTCGCTCTCGAAGCGGCCGGCGGGCCAGAACTGGCCGTTGTTGCCGAGGCTGATCGTATTCGGCCGCTGGCCGTCGAGCGCGGCCCCCAGCGTCTCGCTGAAGCCCGGCGCCGAGAGCGTGAGGTCGAAGGGGGAGAAGTACTGCAGCGAGAGGTTCCAGCTGCCGGCCGGCAGGCGCAGCGTCTGCGAGGTCTCGGAGTCGGTCTCGAGGACGCTGCCGTTGTCCCAGTCGCCTTTCTGCCCGATCACGGCGTCCGGGAAGAGCCCGGCGCGACCTGGGTTGCCGAGGAGGATTCGCACCTCAGGTGCCGCGCAGCCCGCGAAGGCGCCGGCCTCGGTGCCCTCGAGGAGGACGTGGCGGTCCTCCGGCACCTCTCCGGTCCGTTCCCAGAGGACGTAGGAGGGGGTGGCGTCGACCCGCTTGAAGTTGGGCGGCGCCTGGCTGTTCCAGGCGGCGCGGCTGGTGATCACGTAGGGGAAGCGGTCGAGGGTGCCGCGGGAGAAGGAGTCGAAGTCGATCGGGCTGTAGGCGTCGCCGGTATCGAACGGCTTCTCTGAGTTGGGGGAGACGGCGTCGTCGGGGAACTCGACCAGGGGCACATGGGTGTCGGCGCCCATCAGGCCGTATGCCGCGTAGCGGTCTTGGCCGGCGTAGAGGACTGGTTGGCCGTGGACGATCGGGAGGAAGGCCTTTAGCTCGGAGCCGTGTCCGGGCGGGCCTATTGGGGCGTCGCGGAGGGCTAGGAAGCTGGACCAGATCGCTCCGCCTATGAAGGCGACGGCGAGGATGGTCCATCCGGCCCGTAGTAGGGCGGGCCGGGGGAGGGGGGGTCCATCCCCAGACACATCTCGCCGCGCTCGATGTTGAGTGTCTGGTGACGGACCCCCCCTGCCCCGGCGGCCGAGGTGGGGGAATTCTTCGATTAGGGGGCGGACGATTACCAGGGCTGCCAGCGGGGCCATGATCATTAGGGCCTTGGCTTGGCTGTAGTCGCCGCTCGAGGGCAGTGAGACGAGGTAGAGGAGGGCGCTGGCGCCTAGGGCGATCGGGATGGTGGTTTCGCGACGGCGGACCCACCAGGCGACGGTGACCAGCAACGCCAGGATCGAGATCGCTCCGGCGAGGCCTGGATAGCGGGCGCCACCAGCCGCGTCGAGCCGATAGTTGGAAGCAGGCCAGATCCCCAGAGCCTCAAGGGGTGAGACGGGGCCGTAGGTGTTGCTGCCTGCGACCTTTTTGAAGCTGCTGGCGAAGCCGAAGGGGCCGACCAGGGTAACCAGCACCGCCAGCCCCGCGAGGACAGCGATCGTCACCAGCGTTGCTGGCCGCAGCAGGAAGCGCAGCAGTGAGCGTGGGCGAAGCGCCGCGCGCACCTCCGGCAGGGTGAGGCTCCAGAGGGCGAGAATCGCCACTGGCCAGGCGACTCCGGCGAAGGAGTACGAGAAGAAGATGCCGCCCAGCAAGGCCAGGGGCGGTAGGAGCCAGAGTAAGGGGGGTCCATCCCCAGACACATCTCGCCGCGCTCGATGTTGAGTGTCTGGTGACGGACCCCCCTTACTCTGGCTGTCGAGCGTGGTCAGCCAGACCGCGAACCCCAGGACGAGGAGTGCCTCGGCTAGCTCCTTGAAGGCTGCCTGGGCGTAATAGGAGGCGGCGAGGTAGGGGAGGGCGACTAGGACTGCTGCGAAGGTGCGGCGCCCCGGGGTCATGGGGCGGAGGGCTCCCAGGGCCGTGAGGCCGGTCATGACGCCGATCGCGATGATCTCGCCGAGGAAAGCTTGGGCGAGGCCGATCCCCGGCACGGAGGCGGTGGCTACGGCGAGACCGTGGGGGCCGAGGGGGTAGCCGGGGTCGGCGGCCGGGCCAAAGCCGCTGCGCAGCCACTCCGCCCAGGCGAGGTGGAGGCCGAGATCGTTGTTGAAGCCGACCCCGAGCAGGCCCCAGCGGCCACTGACCACGAACGGGATCGAGAGCACGAGCGCGATCACCAGCGCCACCGGCAGCCCTTCCCGCCACGCGCTTCCGGTGTTCGTCCTTGGACCGGTATGTCCGTCCCAAGGACGAACGCCGACTCGCCAGAGGACCAGCGCCGCGGCCACGATCAGCGCCGCGAGCCCCAGGGTCGCCGAGGTTCCGTGCCCGGGCGCGCGCGCCAACAGGCCCGTCACGGTGAGCACCGCGCCGAAGCCGACTGCCGGCTCCAGCCATGACCACTCGCGCCGTCCCGCAAGGGAGAGGACCGCCCGGCCGACCAGCAGCGAGGCGGCGCAGACGAGCGCCGCCGAGGCGTAGGTACCGATCATCAGGCGCTGGAACTTATGGCAGCGGGCGCTTTCAGTACTTCTCGGCGGCCCGCTCGAGCGTCTCGCGCAGGTTCTCGCCCCGCAGCGGGTGCTCGTGGCCGGCGCCGACCACGCGCGGTTCGAGGGCAGCCAGCCGCCGCAGCGACTGCTTCGCCTTGGCGTGGTCCCAGGCCCAGGCCGGATGGGGGACGCTCGCCTCACCCTCCGGCAGCGGTTTAAGCCGCGCCGAGTCGACCAGGTAGACGACGTCGGAGACCAGCGCCACCCGGTCGCTCTCTCGCCACAGTCCGATCAGCCCCGGCGCGTGGCCGGGGAAGTGGAGCACCTTGAAGCCGGCGACTTCGTCGCCTTCGATCACCGTGTCGGCGATCCGCACCGCGCCGCCGTCCCAGCGGCGCAGCAGGAAGGGGTAGAGCCGACGCACCCAGGCGACGGGCAGCTGCGAGAGGTCCATGTAGGGGGCGATCGCGGCGTCGCTTTCGGCATCGGCCTTCTCGTCGGGGTGACAGAGGACCGGCACGTCCATGTAGGGGGCGGTGCCGCGGTGGTCGGCGTGAGCATGACCGAGGACGACGCGCTTCAGTCCGCCGAGCTCATCGGCGGCCGCCCGCGCCTTCTTGCGCATCGCCTTCGTGCCGGCGTCGAACTGGACGACCCCGTCGCCGTCCTCGAGGAAGTAGATGTTCATCGCCCCGCGGAAGTCCCCGCGCAGGAGCCAGACTCCGTCGGCAACCTTCTCGAGCGCCATGGTGCCCACCATAACGCGGGCCACTAGGGTTCCCGCGTGCCCTGGATCTGGAAAGCGGGGATGGCGATCCTCATCGTCTGCCTCTTCGCGGCGATGGTGATCGCGGTCTACCAGCTGGCGACGACGCCGACCGAAATCCTCGGCGACGGCTTCCGCGGCCTGCCGGCGAAGCAGCAGCACTGAGTCGCGGGCTTCCGCGCCGTCGCTTAGTATCGGCCTCGTTCAGCGACGAAGGAGGCGGCGTGTTCACTCGCATCGTGGTCGGAACCGATGGCTCGGAGACTGCCGCCCAGGCGGTCGGCCAGGCGATCGAGCTTGCCAAGGCTTTCAACGCCCGGCTCAGCATCGTCAGCGCCTACTCGCCGGCCTCCAGCCGCAGGGTCAAAGGCGAGCTGAGCGAAGCGCCCGCCGATGTCCAGTACGAGATCGGGCCGCGTGAGGACGTCATTCTCATCCTCGACGCCGCCGCCGCCGAGGCGAAAGCCGCCGGCATCGAGGTGCAGACGCACCCGGTCGAGGGCGACCCCGCCGACGCGATCCTCAACGTCGCCGAAGAAACCAAGGCGGACCTGATCGTCGTCGGCAACAAGGGGATGACCGGGGCCCGGCGCTACCTGCTCGGCAGCGTCCCCAACAACGTCTCCCACCACGCTCCCTGCAGCGTCATCATCGTCCGCACTACCTAGGGCCGCTCCCGGCGGGGAAGAACTTCGGGTAGGTGCCGGTGGCGCGCTTTGCGTCGATCAGACCTGCACCCTGCTGGGTGCGGGGGAAGCCGAGGTCGCGGGCGGTGTGGCGGAGCTGCTTGCGGACCGCGTCGACCCGTTTGGTGGGTGGCAGGAGCGGGTTGATGACGCGGCCGGCGAGGACCATCGCCGCCACGCCGGAAACGTGGGCGGCCGCCATCGAGGTGCCGGTGTAGTTGGCGGGGATCGCGAATTCGTTCGTCGTATCGGCTCGCAGCGTCACCTGGTAGATCGGCCGCGCCGCGACCGAGGGGCAGCGACTCTGCGGTTTGCCGCCGCCGGGGGCGAGGAGGTCGATCCCTCGACCGGCAAGCGCGTAGTTGCCGAGGCAGGCGCCCTCGGTGGTGGCGCTGACCCCGATTACCCGCGGCCCGGTCGCCGGCGCCGAGATGCATTCGTCGTCGCCGAGGTTGCCGGCGGAGGCGACCGTGACCACGCCCTGCTTGTAGGCGTCCCGCAGTGCTTCGTTGACCATCGGCACCCGCTCGCCGCATTTGAAGTTGAAGCTCATGTTGATCACCTGGGCCTCGTGCGCGACCGCGAATCGGATCGCCCGGGCGATGTCGAGGGCGTAGCCTTCGCCGTCGCTGCCGATTACCCGCAGCGGCATCAGCTTCGCGTTGTACGCGAGCCCGGTGACGCCGATCCCGTTGTCGGTCCCCTCCGCGATCGTGCCGGCGACGTGGGTGCCGTGGCCGCCTTCGTCGAGCGGGAGACGGTCGCGGTCGACGTAGTCGTAGCCGGGGACGAACTGGCTGCGGCTGAAGTCGGGGCTGCGCAGGAACCTGCTCCCGAGGCTGCGGTAGGCGATGCCGCTGTCGAGAACGGCAACGACGACCCCGGCGGCACCGGGCCGGCCGACTTCGATCAGGTTTCGCCAGGCGCCGACGGCGTCGATCCCACCGGGGGAAATAGGAAGCGAGCTGCCCTCGGTGCCACGGGGGGCGAGGAAGTTCCACTGCTTGAAGGCCCAGTCGCCAGCACCGACAGAGGACGGGGAGGCGGTTTCCAGCATCCCGGAATCGTCGGGATCAAAGGGTTCCGGGTCATTCGCCGAGATATGGGCGACGTAGTTGGGCTCGGCGTAGACGACGTCGGGATTGCGGCGCAACGCCGCTGCGGTCTGGACGACGCCCGCTCCGGCTGGCAGCTTCAGCGCCCGCCCGCTCCGCTCCCCCTCGAACTTGACCAAGAGCTGGCGGGGGGCGAACTTCCGCGCCTGCCCGATTCCCTGCTCGCCGTGGGCAGGGGCAGCAAGCGCGGTCAGGGCCGCGATCAGCGCCAAAGGCGGGAGGATGCGAAGAAGTCGTCTCATCGTCTCTAGGCGCCTGCCGGACCCCCGCGCCCGTCAGGTACCTCCACAACACCGCGTTGCCGCGGAAGTTGTCGGCGGACATACTCCCGCATCGTGGACGCGGGCAACTTCGATGCGGGGATGGAGATCGCGCTGGCGGAGGCGCGCAAGGCCGAGGGTCACGGCGACGTGCCGATCGGAGCGGCGATCCTCCGCGACGGAGAGCTGCTGGCGCGGGCCGGCAACGAGCGTGAGCTGCGCCGCGATCCGACCGCCCACGCCGAGGTGCTGGCGATCAGGGCCGCGGCCGAGGCCTTGGGCGGCTGGCGCCTGCCCGGGACGACCCTGTACGTCACCCTCGAGCCCTGCGCGATGTGCGCCGGCGCGATCGTCCTCGCCCGCATCCCCCAGGTCGTCTACGGCACCCCCGATCCCAAGGCCGGTGCCGCCGGCAGCGTCCTCGACGTCCTCCGCGAGCCCGCGCTCAACCATCGCCCGGAAGTGATCGCCGGCGTCCGCGAAGAGGAGTGCGCGGTGCTCCTGCGCGAGTTCTTCGCCAGTCGCCGTACCTAAGTCGCCGATACCCTGTGCAGACCTGGAGAGGTGTCCGAGTGGCTTAAGGAGCGCGATTGGAAATCGCGTGGGCGGGGTTAACCCGCCTCGTGGGTTCGAATCCCACCCTCTCCGTTTCCGGAACGGGCGGATTTTTGGCGAAGTACATCTCGATCGGTTTGAGGCCGACTCTATACTCAGCGCAGTGATGAAGCTCTCTCTGACGCTTCGTTGCAGCGCGGGAGGGCCGGCATTTCTTGGCCGATGATGCCGGTCCTCTCCATTCCCCTCGCAGCGCCTTCAAAGAACTGCTGCGTCCGGGAAGAGTAGCGGCTCAGGCCTGGCGCAGGGCGGGAATCGAGGGCCGAACCGCGATCGCGTCCCGGCGATGATCGTCGAGGGAGACGACGATCGCCTCGGACTCGGGGAGCGGGGCAGCGGGGCGGTGCCCGCGCAGGCGCTCATGAGTGCAGACGACGTAGCACCACTCCATCAGCTGCATCCGCGCCTCGGGGTCGATCTCGAGGATCGTCGCTCCTATCAGGAAGCGGCCATCGGCCTCCCGGCAAGTTCTGATTTCCACTTTGGTCGCAACCTCGTGCTGATCGCCGGCGGCGTCGGTCAGCGCCACCAGGACAGCGGGTTGGCTGCCGACCTCGAGCGGCGCCTCGGCGACCAGACCCAGTCCGGCGGCGGAGGCGTCGACCAGCCGCGCGGGGGTGTGGGCCGAGGGTTGGTAGACGTTGGCTTCGGCGTCGCCCTCGAAGCGATAGACGAGACGGCGCTGGCGGCGGCGGCCGACGGCAAACGTCGTCATCAGCAGCCGTCGCAGCTCGTACAGCCCGAGCAGCGGGACGACGATGGCGGCGATCCCCGGCAGGTCGGCCAGGGGCCCGACCCCGACCAGGTCGAGGAGGCGCAGCAGCGTCCCCCCAGCCAAGAGGACGATGCAGAAGAGGACGAGGTGGAGCTTGCGGACGGCGTCGAAGCCGCCGCCGTCGCGGCCCTGCTTCGGGGTCACCTTGAAGGCGGTCTTGCCCGGCACCAGCGCGCAACGCAGCGCCCGGGTGTAGATCTCCATCGTCAGCAGCTCGTAGTGGACCGACTCCGGCACCCGCATGTAGCCGCGGGCAAGGGCGGCGCCGGCGCCGAGGTTGAGGACGAGATAGGGCACCCAGAGGGCCGCCAGGGCGGCGACGCTGATCTTCATCGGCAGCTCCCCCGTCCAGAGCACGAGGCCGAGCGTCAGCAGCAGCAACAGCCGCATCGGCGGCGCCAGGTAGGCGAGCAGGCTGGCGAGATAGGAGAGGCGCTGCAGGGGACTCATCGTCTTCGCCCGCAGCGGCGACTCGGGCAGGGTGAAGACAGCGAGGTTGCCGCGGGCCCAGCGATCGCGCTGGAGCAGGTAGCCATCGAGGTCGTGCGGCGCCAGGCCCTGGACGAGGACCTCGTCGTGGTAGCGGCTGCGCCAGCAGTGGCGCTGGAGCCGGATCGTCGTGTGGAAGTCCTCAGCGATCGTCTCGGTCGCGACGCCGCCGATCTCCAGCAGGGCGTGGCGGTTGATCAGGGCGGCCGAGCCGCACCAGTAGGCGGCGCGGTGGCGGTTCTTGCCGGGGCAGATCACCCGGTAGAAGAGCGACTGCTCGTGGCGGCCGACGACATAGTGCTGGACGGAGTCGTGGTTGAAGAAGTCGTGCGGGGTCTGCACCAGCGCCATCCGCTCGTCGTCGAAGTAGCCGACGAGGGCGTCGAGGGCGTCGGGCATCGGCACGTGGTCGGCGTCGAGGACGAAGACGAGGTCGCCTTCGGTGCGGGGCAGGGCGGCGTTGAGGTTGCCGGCCTTGGCGTGGCTGTTGTCCTCGCGGGTCAGGTACTCGGCCCCGGCCAGTTCGGCGAGCTCGCGCATCTCCTCCCGCCGCCCGTCGTCGAGCAGGTAGGTCGTGTGGGGATAGGTCAACGCCCGGCAGCCCGCCAGCGTCGCCATCACCACCTCGACCGGCTCGTCGTAGGTGCAGACGTAGACGTCGACCGACCGGCCCGGGGTCGTCTCCGGCCGCTCCACGGCGGGCCGGGACCAGGAGAACCAGGTGAGGATCGCCAGGGCGTAGAGGCCATAGACCTCGGTCGCGAGCAGCATCGCGAAGGCAAGCGGGTTGGCGCCCTCGCCACTCCAGCCGATTCGCCAGGTGAGATAGCCGAGGCCCCAGAGCAGAGCAACGAGCGCGAGCGCGCGCAGCAGGCGGGGATGGCGGTCGAAGAACTGCCCTAGCTTGGTCTGCTCACCGGGAGCCACACGGTCTTGTCGGCATCCCGGCGCCGTTGCTATAGCGGAGGGGGTGGGATTCGAACCCACGAGCGCCTTGCGACGCCAACAGTTTTCGAGACTGCCCCGTTCAACCACTCCGGCACCCCTCCAGGAGCAATGCGGGAGCTTGATTCTAGGCTTGTGGCGGGGTTGGGCGGTCTGCGGCGGGGGCGGCGGCCCACAGCGCCAGTGGCGGTGGGACGAGGAGGAGCGCCAGGGAGACGATCTCGGCGACTGCGTCGGCGGTGCCGAAGCCGTCGAGGTGGCCGGCGTGAAAGATCAGGTGCAGGCCGGCGGTGAGGAGCCAGGCGAAGCAGACGGCGCGGAGGAGGGTCCGGTCCAAGGTCCAGGCCGCCCAGCCGAAGAGGACGGCGAAGCCGAGGTAAAGCCCCCCGACATCGGTGACGAGGTGCTCGTTGTAGGGCGGCAGCAGGTCGACCCAGTGGGTCGCGAAGGGGAAATCGTCATAGAAAGCGCGGGGGTCGACCGTCGCCGTGAGGCCGATCAGGAGGGCAGCGCCGCACAGATAGGCGAGGGCAATTCGGGCGATGGTCGGGGCGCGCATATGACCAGAGGGACACTATGTGACGCGAGCCGCAAATTAGCTGTACTTAATGTCCAATTTTAGTACTCTGGACTTAGTTGACCGCGAACGCCTCACCAGCCGCCTTGTGACCCTCGTAGGGCAGAACCACGAAGTACATCAGCGAGGGCAAAAGCGCCTCGAGCTGGTCGTACTCCTGCTTGCAGAGGCGGGAATAAAGCAAGGATTCGACCCCGCCGACGATGCCGGCGGCGGAGGTGGCACTGAGGGGGTCCCGGTCGGGCAGCAGTTCCCGGGCCTGGGATTGCAGGCAGCGCGCGAAATCGTCCATCAGCTCGACACGGCGCCTAACGGCAGCCGCGCTCGCCGCCCGCGCCTCGACCACCATCGTCCGCGCCGTCTCCGGCTCGCGGCTGACGAAGCGGAGCAGCGCTTCGAGGCCGAAGCGGATGCGGTCACGCCAGACGTCGCCTCCCTGGCTGGCGGCGGCGTCGACCTGCTTGCGCAACCGTTCCGCGCTCGTATCGAAGGCAGCGAGGAAGCAGTCTTCTTTGTTGGAGAAGTGTTCGTAGAACGTCGGTCGGGAGACGCCGGCGCGGTCGATCACGTCTTGGACATTGGTCCCGAGGTATCCAAGTTCGGCTGCCGCGTTCAGCATCGCTACGATCAGACGCTCGCGCTGGATCGCTCGGATCAGGTCAGGGGGAAGTTTGCGTATTCCAGACGGGAATTTGCCGCTGCCGTTGGCAAGCAGGTCGAGCGCGGTCTCGATCTGCTCGGGGGGCCAACCATCACCGATTGCAGTGAGGAGGGTCTCTTGGCTCAGCCGAATCCGATTGATGTGCACTGGGAAACTCATCGGTCGCAAATAGAAACAATGAAGGTTCTCTCACGGTACCAGAACATAGACGGGTTGCGCCAGCCCTCCGGGTGCTGCCGATGAGCTCGACCCGCCCCGAGTTGCCCCGCGAGTTCATCGCCGGGCACAAGCGTCGCCGGATGATGGAGGCGATCGCCGAACTGACCGCGGAGCAGGGCTACGAGGCGACCAAGATCGCCGACATCGTGCGCAGGGCTGCCGTCGCGCGGAAGACGCTCTATGACAACTTCGACGGCAAGGAGGACCTCTTCCTCTCCGCGATCGACTCGACGGTCGCGGAAATGCGGGTGGTGGTGGAAGAGGCGTGCGCACACGACGGCGCCGACCCCGAGGCGGGGATCATCGCCGGGCTGGAGGCCCTCCTCGACTTTGTCGCCGAGCACCCGGCCGCCGCTCGGATGTGCATGGTCGAGGCGATATCCGCGACCCCGAGCTCCGCTCGTCTATACGACGCGGGCGTACGCGATTTCGTCGAACTCCTGCAGAAGCGGTCGCCTGGTGAGACCGACCTGCCCGAGACGATCGAGGAGTCGCTGGTCGGAGGGGTCGCCTGGATCCTGCAGCTGCAGATCCGCAAAGGAGAAGCCGAGCGTGCACCCGAACTGTTGCCAGAACTGTCGCAATTCGTCCTATCGCCGTACCTCGGTGTAGGCAAGGTGGTGGACCCCGGGAGGCGAAAGTGACAGTACGGTGGCAGACTCCAATGCTGCAATGGACGCCGATGCGGAAATGGGGCGGCTGCCACGGGGACGTCACGGACTCTCACCGGAGTTCGTCGCGCGGAACCAGCGCGAACGGCTGATCACTGGCCTTACCCAGGCGCTGTACGAGGTTGGGTATCAAAAAACCACTGTGTCACTTATCGGGCAGCACGCGGCTGTCTCGAAGAGTGACTTTTACAAGCATTTCGAGAGCAAGGACGAGTGTTTCGTCGCTGCCTATGACGCAGCGATCGAGCGCATTCGCGACCAGCTGATAGCCACCTGCGAGGAGGCGAGTGGAGAGGAGTGGCCCCAGCGCGTTCGCAGCGCGATCAAAGCGCTGCTGGAACTGTTCGAGGCTGAGCCGGCGCTGGCGAGCATCGCCCTGGTCGAGGGGTTGCGAGCAGGGCGTGGGGTCTATGACCGCTATCAGGTCGCGGTTGAGTCATTCGTAGCGCTGTTGCGGGAAGGCGCCCCGCCCGCCCCCGAGGGCACCTCGGCGCCAGAGGCGACTGACGAAGCTGTCGTCGGTGGGATCGCCTCGATGCTCGGGCGGCGCGTGCTCGCGGGCGAAGCCGAGCGACTGAGTGACCTTTTTCCGGAGATCCTCGAGTTCGCACTGGCCTCCTACCTGGGCGCCGAGGAGGCTCGGCGAATAGTCTCCGCCGGATGAGCGAGCCCCAGCGCGGAGTTCTCCCCTCGCAAGCCCTCAACAAGGCGATCGAGGCCGAATGGGTCAGCTCCGGCGACTACCGGATCCGCCCCGACGCCGTGCAGCCGGCGAGCATCGACCTGCGTCTGGGCGACTTCGCCTGGGCCCTGCGTTGCTCCTTCCTCCCTGATGTCGATTCGACCGTAGAGGAGAAGACCGAGGACCTCGCCTTCCAGCGAGTCGACCTGCGCGACGGCGCCGTCCTGGAGAGGGACCGGCCGTACCTGGTCCCCCTGATCGAGGAGTTGAATCTCCCCGAAGACGTAAGGGCGAAGGCCAACCCGAAGAGCTCGACCGGTCGCCTCGATGTGTTCACCCGGGTGATCACCGATCGCCATCACCGCTTCGACGACATCCGCGCCGGGTACCAAGGGAAGCTGTACCTGGAGATCGTCCCGCGCTCGTTCGCGATCCAGGTAGAAACCGGGCTTTCACTGAACCAGCTGCGCCTTGCCCGGGGTGACGTGCGGCTGTCCGATCGGGAGATCCGCGAACTCCAGGACGAGTTCCCGCTTTCCTACCTCGACTCTCATGCCTTGCGCCAGTCCGAGCTGGCCGTCTCCGACGGTCTCTTCCTCAGCCTCGACCTCTCGGGGCCGACCGATCGGGTCGTCGGTTACCGCGCCAAGAAGAACAGTTTGCCGGTCGACCTCTCTCGCATCCGCGCCTACCGCTGGACCGACTACTGGGACCCGGTCTTCCCCGAGGCGGGTGGACGGGTGGTGCTAGAGCCGGAGATCTTCTACCTGCTGCTCTCGGCCGAGGGTGTCTGCATCCCGCCCCAGATCGCCGCCGAGATGATGGCCTACGACCCGACCGCGGGCGAGCTGCGGACCCACTACGCGGGCTTCTTCGACCCCGGCTTCGGCTACGACGCAGACGGCGGCCGCCACGGCAGCCGGGCGGCGCTGGAGGTGCGCGCCCGCGACGTCTCCTTCATGGTCGAGCACCGCCAGCCCGTCTGCAAGCTCAGCCTCGAGTGGATGTCAGAACCGGCCGAGCGCCTCTACGGGTCCGACCTCGGCTCGAACTACCAGGGTCAGGTGACGATGCTCAGCAAGCACTTCGAGGAGCAGACGGCCGGAGTCGCGGTGCCTGCCGACGCTTAGCGGGTCAGGTGGGGAGGGTGTCGGTGGGGGTCCCGGGGCGCACCTCCGCCGAGTCGGATCGGGGATAGCTGGCGCCTAAAAAC
>DASTYZ010000118.1:0-23911 GCA_035764545.1 Solirubrobacterales bacterium
CGCTCGACGGCGCCGCAGTAGGCCTCCATCTGGAAGAAGTAGGAGACGTAGTCCATCCGCTCGACGAAGGGGATGACCTTCCAGTAGCTCTTGTCCTCGCAGGACTTTTCGATCCCGGTGTGGACGTAGCCGATCACCGGCCGCAGCTCGCGCACGAGCTCGCCTTCGAGGTCGACGACGAGCCGCAGGACGCCGTGGGTCGCCGGGTGGTGGGGCCCGACGTTGACGGTCATGATCTCGCGGTCGCGGTCGGGCGCCTCGGTGGGATCGGCGATCTGCTCAGTCATAGCGCTGCTCCGAGTAGGTGAAGGTGACCGGCTCGCCGCCGACCGGGAAGTCGCGGCGCTGCGGCCAGCCGACGTAGTCGTCGGGCATCAGGATCCGGGTCAGGTTCGGGTGGCCGCGGAAGACGATCCCGAAGAAGTCGAAGACTTCGCGCTCCTGGGCATCCGCGGTGGGAAAGAGGTCGACGCAGGAGTCGATCTCCGGCAGCTCCTCGCCGCCCGGATCCGGCAGCATCGCTTTGACCCGGACGCGCTCGACCCGGTCGCGGTTGATCAGCTCGTAGTGGACGCCGAAGCGCGGTTCGTTCGGCAGGTAGTCGGCGGCGTGGAGGCTGGAGAGAAAGTCGTAGCGCTGGCCCGGCTGGTCGCGCAGCCACGACAGCACCTCGATCACCCGCGCCGGGTCGACCAGCAGCGCCGCCTGGGCGCGGTCATAGGAGGTGGCGAGCACGGCACCGGGGCGGTCGCGCTCGATTTCCCCCCGGATCAGCTCGAGTCCGGGGGCGTCAGGCAAGGGTCAGCTCCCGCGTCTCCCGGTAGGCCTCGGCGGCCTCCTGGCTCGGTTCGCTGCGCGGGCCGCCGCGCGCCCACTCCTCGGTCCCGTAGGCGTCGTAGCGCTGCCGCCAGCCCTGGTCTGGGTTGTCCATGATCTTCCGCTGCAGCTTGGTGAAGCCGTAGAGGACCGCCTCGGGTCGGGGCGGGCAGCCGGGCACGTAGATGTCGACCGGCATGAACTTGTCGGCGCCCTGGACGACGGCGTAGTTGGCGAACATCCCGGCCGAGGAGGAGCAGGCGCCCATCGCCATCACCCACTTCGGCTCCAGCATCTGGTCGTAGAGGCGGCGGACGACCGGCGCCATTTTGATGCTGACGCGGCCGGAGAGGATGATCAGGTCGGCCTGGCGGGGGGAGGCGCGCAGGGCCTCGGCGCCGAAGCGGGCGAGGTCGTAGCGGGCGGTGACGATCGAGATCGGCGCCTCGATCGCGCAGCAGGCGAGGCCGAAGGTGAGCGGGAAGATCGAGTTCGCCCGGGCCCAGTTCTGGACTTTCTCGAAGGTCGTGGTGACGACCCGCTCTTCGACGTAGCGCTCGAGGTCATCGCCCTCGAGGTCGCCGCGGAGCATGTCGCGGGCGGACACCTGCTTCTCGCGCAGGCTGCGGCGCTCTATCTCCAATCCAACGCACCCTTTCGCCAGACGTAGACGAAGGCGACGCGGAGGAGGACGACGAAGGTGACGAGCTCGCCGAGGACGAGGTAGCTGTCGGCGTCCTTGAGGATGACCCCGATCGGATAGAGGAAGACGACCTCGATGTCGAAGAGAATGAAGAGCATCGCGATCAGGTAGAAGGTGACGCCGAAGCGCAGCCCCTTGGTCGGCTCGACCGGGATTCCAGACTCGTACGGCTCGCCCTGGCGGCGGCTGGCGGCGGTCTCGCGCGCAGGCTTCTTCGGCCCCAGCAGGTGGTTCAGCATCGCGAAGATGCCGCCGACCGTGAGGCCGAGGAAGGCGAAGACGAGAATCGGGAGGTAGGTCTTGAGCACGGGGAGGAAAAGGTGGCCGTCCACGCTGTTATACACCGACATTGTGACAACTTGCTACATAGTGCTTTTCCGCATCAGCAAGCCGAATCCCGACCCCTCTAGGCGGATTTAGACAGTGCTCGGCCTCCATATCGCAGTGGGCGTGCTTTTGATCGTCCTCAACGCCGCCGCCGGCCTCGTCGGCGGCATCGCCTGGTACCGCAACCGGCCCTCGATCCCCTTCTGGTACCTGTTGCGCTCAGCCCAGGCCGCGGTCTTCCTCCAAGCCCTCCTCGGAGCCCTTCTCGTCGTCACCGACCATGAACCCGAGGAAGGCCTCCACTACCTCTACGGCATCCTCCCCCTTGTCGTCTCCTTCATCGCCGAAGGAGCCCGCGCCGACGCCGCTCATCGAGAGGTAGGCGACCTCGACCCCGAGACCCTCACTACCGACGAGCAGCAGTCCCTAGCCCTGGCGATCGTCCGCCGCGAGATGGGGATCATGGCCGTCAGCTGCGGAGTGATCTTCTTCCTAGGGCTAAGGGCGGCGGGGACGAGCGGGCTCTAGCTCTAGGCGGGCTGGCTTCTCGCGGCCCGGTCCTGACCAAGCTGAATCGCCGCGACGAGGCTGAAGACGACCGCCGTCGCGAGGTGGAAGATCGCGTCGTTGACGTTGCTCGGGAAGGTGAAGACGTAGGCGGGTTGTTCCTCGAAGAGGGCCCAGACGCCGGTGACGTAGAGGGCGGCGGCGATGTAGAGGACGTAATAGAGCGCCCAGTCGGGGCGGCGGCAGAAGTAGAGGGCGGGGCCGAAGAGGAGTAGGCCCGAGAGAGCATGGATGCCGTTGAAGTCGACCCAGAGGACCTTCTCGGTCGGGGCATTGGCGCCGATGTGGAAGCTCGGCTCGGCGATGAAGCCGGCGAGTGCCCAGAGCAGCTCCAGGCTCGCGAGGATCAGCAACGACTTCTGCGCAAACGTCCAGTCGTTCATCGAGGTGTCAATTGAACACCGTATGGGTGCTCAACTGCCGACTGAGGTTCTTGTCTAATGGAGCGGGCGGTATTCGCCGGCGTGGAAGACGAGCGGGTCGCCCTCGCGGGACTCCAGCGCCCGTACCTCGCCGGTGACGATTACGTGGTCGCCGGCGCTGATCACGTCGCGGAGGTCGCAGGCGATCCAGATCAGGGCGTCGTCGACCGCCGGCAGGCCGTCGCGCTCGCTCCAGGCGACTCCGGACCACTTCTCCGCCACCGGGGCCTTGGTCGCGAAGGCACGAGCGATCGGCTCCTGGCCGGCGTGAAGGACGCTGATGCCGAAACGGTCGGCGGCCTGGACGGCGAGCAGGGTGCGAGAGCCGCGGTCGAGGCAGGCGAGCATCATCATCGGCTCGATCGAGAGCGAGGAGACCGCATTGGCAGTGGCTCCGGCCGCTCCATCGGGGCCGTTTGCGCTGACGATCGTGACCCCGGTCGGGAGCCCGGACATGGCGGCGCGGAAGGCGTCTGGATCGGGCGCGGGCATCGTCAAAGAGCGAAGTCGGCTCTAGACAATATGATGCCCGCCGCATGCGCCCTGTGCTCGTCATCGCAATCCTCGCCGCCGCCCTCGGCCTCTCGGCCTGCGGCTTCGGCGACGAAAAGATCTCGGTCTCCGAGAAGGACCCCAACTACAACGGCGCCGTCCTCTTCGCGACCCACTGCTCCGGCTGCCACACGCTCAGCGCCGCCGGCACCCAGGGCAGCGGCAACCGCGGCGAGCGGACCCAGGGCCCGAACCTCAACCAGCGCGTCGAGAGCTACGACGATGCGCTCTACGCGATCCAGAACGGCGGCTTCTCCGGCGCGATCATGCCGCAGAACATCGTCGTCGGCGAAGAGGCGACGGAGGTCGCCAAATTCGTCGCCAAGTACGCGGGCTCAGAAGCCGAAGAGTCACCCCGGCCGGGCCAAGAAACCCCCTAGGCGGGGCCTTCTCATGTTGGACCTGAAAGCGATCCGCTCCGAACCCGAGCGGTTCAAAGCGGCGTTGTCGCGACGGGGCGCGGCCGAGCAGGTCGACGAGCTGGTGGCGCTGGACGCTCGCCGACGCCAGTTGCTGCCCGAGGTCGAGAACGCCCAGGCCGAGCGGAAGACGCTCTCCAAGCAGATCGGCGAACGCAAACAGGCCGGCGAGGAGGCCGAGGCCGAGCAGTTGATGGCGACGGTGGCGGGGCTGAAGGAGACGATCGAGTCCGGCAAAGCGGAGCTGGAGAAGGTCGAGGCCGAGCTCGACGAGCTGGCGCTGACCCTCCCAAACCTGCCCGATCCCGATGCCCCGGAAGGGATGACCGAGGACGACGCGGTGGTCATCCGCGAGGTCGGCGAGCGGCCCGAGTTCGATTTCGAGCCCCGCGACCACCTGGAGATCGGCACCGAGCTGGGGCTGATCGATATGGAGGCGGCGGCCGAGCTCTCGGGATCGCGCTTCGCCTACCTGAAGGGCGACTTGGTGATGCTCGAGCTGGCGCTGGTCCGCTTCGCGATCGAGACCGTCCGCGCCGAGGGGCACGAGCCGGTGGTGCCGCCGGTGCTGGTCCGCGAGGAGGCGCTGGAGTGGACCGGGTTCCTGCCCGGCGACCGCGACCAGATCTACGAAGTCCCCAAGGACGACCTCTTCCTCACCGGCACCTCCGAGGTCGGCCTCGCCGGCCTCCACGCCAATCAGATCCTCGACGCCGCCTCGCTGCCGCTCCGCTACTGCGCCTTCTCGACCTGCTTCCGCCGCGAGGCCGGCGCCGCCGGCCGCGACACCCGCGGCATCTTCCGCGTCCACCAGTTCGACAAGGTCGAGATGTTCTCGTTCGTCGAGCCCGAGGCCTCCCGCGAGGAGCACGAGCGGCTGCTCTCGATCGAGGAGCGGATCCTCGGAGCCTTGGAGATTCCCTACCGCGTCGTCAACGTCGCCGTCGGCGACCTCGGCGCCCCGGCCGCGAAGAAGTACGACTGCGAGGCCTGGATCCCGAGCCAGGGCCGCTTCCGCGAGCTCACCTCCTGCTCGAACACGACCGATTACCAGGCCCGTCGCCTCGGCGCCCGCTACCGCCCGGCGGAGGGCGAGGCGCCCCTTCCCGTCCACACGCTGAACGGCACCGCCTGCGCCGTCGGCCGCACGATCATCGCCCTGATCGAGAACCGGCAGGAAAGCGACGGGAGTTTCACGCTACCCAAAACTTTGCATCCGTACGGAGCGCCTGAGAGAATCGCGCCGCAATGAGTGCAAGCGTCAGGGAGGCCAAGCGCGTAGTGCTCTGCGACGACCACGAGATCGTCCGCGAGGCGATCAAGGCGCGCATGGCCAACTCCAACATCGTGGAAATCGTCGGCGAGGCCGCAAACGGCCGCGACGTCGTCAACGTCGTCAAGGAACTCGAGCCCGATGTCCTCATCATCGACGTCGAGTTGCCGAAGCGCGACGGGATCGAGGCGACCAAGGAGGTCCTCAAAGTCCGGCCGCGGACGAAGGTGATCATCTTCACTGCCCATGCCCAGCCGGACCTGTTGGCGCTGGCGCTGCGGGCCGGCGCTTCCGGCTACGTGCTGAAGTCGGCGCCGTCGGAGGACATCGCCAAAGCGGTGAAAGCGGTGACGGGAGGGGGAACCTTCCTCGGCGGCGACTTCGCCGGCGGCAAGCCCTCCGAGGTCGAGAAACTGCTCGAGCTCTCGCCCCGCGAGCGGCAGATCCTCGAGCTCCTGGCCGAGGGCCTGCGGGTCAAAGAAATCGCCGAACGGCTGCAGCTGAGCCCGGCGACCGTACACACCCACGTGCGCAACGCGATCGCCAAGCTCGAGGTCGACACCCGCACCGAGGCAGTAGCGCTGGCAGTGCGCTTCAGCTACCTCGGCGCCGGCGGCGGCGCGCTCTAGCGCGCCGCGCGGCTACTCCTTCTTCTCCAGAGTCAGAGCGCAGCCGTTGATGCAGTAGCGCTGGCCGCCTTTGTCCGCCGGGCCGTCGTCGAAGACGTGACCGAGGTGGGCGTCGCAGTGCTTGCAGACGACCTCGGTGCGGCGCATGAAGAGGCTGTTGTCGGGCCGCAGCTCGACGTGCTCTAGGTTCGCCGGCTCGGTGAAGCTGGGCCAGCCGGTGCCCGAGTCGAACTTAGTGTCGGAGGAGAAGAGCTCCGTGCCGCAACAAACGCAGCGGTAGGTGCCCTCCGCCTTCTCGTCGACATAGGGGCCGGTGAAGGCGCGCTCGGTGCCCGCCTTGCGGGTCACCTCGTACTGCTCCGGCGTCAGCTGGTCGCGCCACTCCTGCTCGGACTTCTGGACTTTCGTTGCCATCCTGCTCCTTTCTCTCTATGAAAAGAGTACGCCTCGGGTATTACGGGCCTGTGACGTGGAGGCGCCGCATCCTGGTTGCTGTGGTCGCGTTTGCCGGCGCGGGGCTGTTGACCTACGTCGGCGCCAACGCGGGGACGGCCGCCGGCTCGAAGCCATGTCCGCACCAGGCTGACGCGACCGTTTCAGCCTCGCTTCAGGAGCGCGCTGTCCTCTGTCTCGTCAACCGCGCTCGCGCCGGCCGCGGCCTCGAGCCGCTGGCGGCGCCACGCTCGCTGGCGCGCGCCGCGGACCACAAGTCGGCCGACATCCTCCGCTGCGATGAATTCAGCCACGAAGCCTGCGGTCGCGAGTTCACCTACTGGATCGAGCGCAGCGGCTACGGCGGCTGTAGCTGGGGCGAGAACATCGCCTATGCCAGCGGCATCTACGCAACGCCGCGGGCGATCTTCGGGCTTTGGATGCACTCGGCCGGGCACCGCCGCAACATCCTCGGCCGCTTCACCGACATCGGCATCGGCCTGCGGGTCGGCACGCTGGAAGGCAACGGGGGCGCCCACGTCTGGACGCAGGAGTTCGGCAGCCGCGACTGCTGAGGCAGCCTAGGATGGCGGCGTGCCTGCCGCCTTCTACGAGCCCGACGGCGATCTCTTTCGCGCCACCGAGCTGACCCGCGGCCCCTGGGACCCGGGTGCCCAGCACGCCGGTCCGCCCGCCGCCCTGCTCGGCTACGCGATCGAGCGCCTGCCGGACAACGACGAGTTCCAGGTCGGCCGCGTCACCTTTGAGATCCTCCGCTCGGTGCCGATCGCGCTGGTGCGGGTGGAGGCGCAGGTGGTGCGGCCGGGTCGGCGCGTGCAGATGTTCGAGGCGGCGCTATGCGGCGCAGACGGTGAGGTGCTGATGCGCGCTCGCGGCTGGCGCCTCCGTAAGGACAAGCTGGAGCTCCCGGGCGAGGCGCTGGTCGCCAGCCAGCCCCCCGCTCCGCCCGCGGACGGGACGCCTTCGGGGTTCTTCCCGACCGAGCAGGAGCACGGCTACCACTCGGCGATGGAGGTGCGCTTCGTCGCCGGCGGCTTCCTCGAGCCCGGACCGGCGACGGCCTGGCTGCGGATGCGCCAACCGCTGGTGGCGGGAGAGGAGCCGACGCCGCTGCAGCGGGTCCTCGTCGCCGCCGACGTCGGCAACGGCATCAGCGCCGCCCTCGACTTCCGCCGCTACCTCTTCATCAACGTCGACCTCACCGTCCATCTCGAGCGGATGCCGAAAGGGGAGTGGGTCGGCGTCGATGCCGTCACCCTGCCGCGGCCGAAGGGCCTCGGCACCGCAGAGTCGACGCTCTTCGACGAGGACAACGGCAGGATCGGCCGGGCCCTGCAGACGCTGCTGATCAGCGAGCGCTAGGAGGGACCAGGGGCCGCCGGCCCGCTCGGGTGCAGGCGGACGAAGACCAGCAGCGCCGAGGCGAGGCAGACGGCGGCGGCGAAGAAGAAGGCGCCCTCGTAGCTGGTCAGCGCGGCGACGGCGCCGGCGATCGGCGCGCCCAGTCCGACGCCGGCGTCGAAGAAGGCGGTGTAGGTGCCCATCGCGGCGCCGCGGGCCTGCTGGGAGACCCGCCCCAGCGCGATCAGCATCAGCGAGGGGTTGAGGAGGGCGAAGGCGCCCCCCATCAAGCAGCCGCCGAGGAGAGCGACGGGAAGGCTGTCGGCCACCGCGATCAGGGCCAGCCCCAGCGCCTCGCCGACGGTGGCCGCGATCGCCACCGGCGCCGCCCCCATGCGGTCGGGGAGGTCGCCGAAGACGAGCCGGGTGAGGACGATCATCGCCGCGAAGGCGGCGAAGACGGTGGCCCCGTGGCCGACCCCGCGGGATTCGAGGTGGAGGACGATGAAGGTGGCGACGGCGGCGTAGCCGAAGGAGGCGAGCCCGACCGCGAAGCCGGGGCCGATGGCCTCCGGGGCGATCAGCGGGTGCGGCTCGGCGTGGGCGAGTGGGACGAAGGGGTCGCGCGCGGCGAGGGCGAACAGCGCCCCCACCACCGGCAGTGCCCCGGCGACGATCCAGACGAGGTCATAGCCGCCGGCGTCGAGCAGGACCTCGCCGAGCAGCGGGCCGACGCTGAGCCCGCCCCAGACGGCGAGACCGTAGAGGCCGAGGACGCGCCCGCGCCGATCCTCCGGGGCGAGGTCGACGATCCAGGCCGAGCCGGAGGTGTAGACGGCGCCCTCGCCGGCGCCGAGGATGAGGCGGGCGACGATCAGGCCGGCGATCCCCAGCCCCGGCAGGTAGAGCAGGCCGCTGAGCGCGACCAGGCAAGCCCCCACCAGCAGCGTCGGCTTGCGGCCGCGGGTGTCGGCGAGGCGACCCGCGACGGGCCGCAGCAGCAGCCCGGTGACCGCGTAGGCGCCGATCACGATGCCGACCGCGACGTCGCCCGAGTCGAGTGGCCCATGGATGTAGCGGGGGAGGACCGGCAGCACCGAGCCGACGCCGACGAGGCCGCAGAAGGTGGCGGCGAAGACGCCGGCGAAGCTGAGGCCGGGGCGTTGGTTCGCGCCTGCGGGGTGAGTCGCGCTCACGCGAGCAGGTCGCTGAGGCTGTCGACCACGTGGTCGGGCACGGGGTCCGCGGCTTCGGCCTCCTCGCGGGAGGTGGTGCCGCTGAGGACGAGGATCGTCTCCAGCCCCGCGGCGTGCCCGCCGGCGATGTCGGAGGAGATGCGGTCGCCGACCATCGCCAGTTTCAGGTTCCGTGGTTCCTTAGTCGGCTCCTGCACGACCAAAGAACCACGCAACGACTCGATCGCCATCTCGAAGAGGTGGCGCTCCGGCTTGCCGGCGATCTCGGCGCGGCGGCCGCTGGCGGTCTCGACCGCGGCGAGGATCGAGCCGGTGCCGGGCAGCTCGCCGCCGGGGTAGGGCATGGTCGGGTCGTGGCTGGTGGCGACGAGGGCGGCGCCGGCGTCGAGCGCCCGCTTCGCCGCCAGCAGCTCGTCATAGTCGAAGCCGCGGTGGCCGGAGACGACGACCGCGTCCGCCTCCCAGGCCGCTTCGCCTTCCAAGAGGGCAGCGCCCGTCGCCGCGACCATCTCCTTCAGCGCCGGGGCCCCGATCACGAAGGCGCTGCCGCCCTCGCCCACCGCTTCGCCGGCCAGCCGCGCCGCCACCATGCCGGCGGTGACGATCTGCCCCGATCCGATCTCGACCCCGAGCTCTCCCAGCCGCTCCGCGTAGGCGGCCGGGGGCTTTCCCGGGTTGTTGGTGACGAAGACGATCCCCTTGCCGCTCTCGAGCAGCTCCCGCAGCGCCTGCGGCGCGCCCGGCACCGGCTCGCGGCCGATCCAGACGACCCCGTCGAGGTCAACCAGAAATCCGTCGAAGTGATCGGCGAGGGGCACGGCCGCACCATATTTCCCCGACTCGATACGGTGCCCGGCAGTGAGCGCCAACGGACCAGTCGTCGTCGCCACCGACCTCCACCGCCGCTTCGGCGAGGGTGACACCGCCGTCGATGCGCTCGACGGCGTCACCACCGCCTTCGAGCGCGACCGCTTCACCGCGATCATGGGCCCCTCGGGGTCGGGCAAGTCGACGCTGATGCACATCCTCGCCGGCCTCGACAAGCCGACTTCGGGCACGGTCGAACTCGACGGCGTCGACATCACCCGCCTCGACGACGGCGAGCTGACCCAGTTGCGCCGCGACAAGCTCGGCTTCGTCTTCCAGTTCTTCAACCTGTTGCCGGTCCTGACCGCGGAGGAGAACCTCGTCCTGCCGCTCTCGATCGCCGGCCGCAAGCCCGACAAGGCCTGGGTCGACCAGCTGATCGCCACCGTCGGGCTCGAGGACCGCCGCACCCACCGTCCGTCCGAGCTCTCCGGCGGCCAGCAGCAGCGCGTCGCCGTCGCCCGCGCCCTGGTCAGCAAACCGGCCGTCGTCTTCGCCGACGAGCCGACCGGCAACCTCGACTCGAAGGCCAGCGCCGACGTGATGAAGCTGCTGCGCCAAGCGGTCGACGAGTTCGACCAGACGGTGGTGATGGTCACCCATGACCCCGGCGCCGCCGCCCACGCCGACCGGCTGATCACGCTGCAGGACGGGAAGATCGTCAGCGACGCCGCCCCCGGCTCGGCAGCCGATGTGATCGAGCTGCAGAAGCAGCTTGACTAGCCTCGGCCTCAAGAGCCTCTGGGCTCGCAAGGTCCGGGCTGCGCTGACGAGCTTTGCCGTCTTCCTCGGCGTCGCCTTCGTCGCCGGCTCCTTCGTCCTCACCGACACGATCTTCGCCGCCTTCGACGAAATCTTCAGCGAGTCGCTGAAGGGGACCAGCGTCGTCATCACGGCCGAGAACCCGGTCGAACAGGAAAGCGGCGAAATCCCGACGATCAGCGCCTCGCTGCTGCCGCGGGTCGTGCGGACCCCGGGCGTGCGCGAGGCCGCCGGCGCGATCTTCACCCCGGGTGCCTTCTTCGACGCCGAGAACGAAAAGATCGGCAACAAATTCGCGCCGAAGTTCATCTCCTCGACCCTGCCGGGAGAACTGGAGTCGCTCAACTACGTCGAGGGGCACATGCCCCGCGGCCCGACCGAAGCCTCGATCGACAAGGCGGCCGCGGACGAGGCCGACCTGAAGCCGGGGGACAAGATCAAGCTGATCAGCCAGGGGGATCTGGAGACCTTCCGGCTGGTCGGGCTGACGCAGTTGGGGAGCGCCTCCTTCGGCGGCGCCTCGATCGCCCAGGTGACGCTGCCGGTCGCCCAGCGGCTCACCCACAAGCAGGGACGTTTCGACCAGATCTCGGTCGCCGCCGACAAGGGCGTCTCGGCGACGGCGCTGAAACGGCGGATCGCGCGGCAGATGCCGACGGGAGTCCGGGTCGAGACCGCCCAGGAAAGCGCCGACCGCTCCTCGGACGAGATCCGCAAGGGGCTCGGTTTCCTGCAGACCTTCCTCCTCGTCTTCGGCTTCATCGCCGTCTTCGTCGGCTCCTTCCTGATCTTCAACACCTTCTCGATCACGGTCGCTCAGCGGATCAGCGAATTCGGGATGCTGCGGACGCTGGGGGCCTCGCGCGGGCAGATCCTGACCACGGTGATGGTCGAGGCGCTGGCGATCGGGGTGCTGGGGGCGCTGCTCGGAATCGGCGGCGGCTTCCTCATCGCCGCCGCGATCAACGTCCTCTTCGAGGCCTTCGGGATCGACCTGCCGACGACGAGCCTGGTGATGGAGACGCGGACGGTCGTCGTCGCCCTCCTGGTCGGGATTCTCGTCACCCTCGTCTCCTCGCTGATCCCCGCCCTGCGCTCGACCCGGGTGCCGCCGATCGCCGCCCTGCACTCCTTCCGGCCGACGCCGACCCGCGGTCGCCGCCTCGTCTACCTCGCGCTCTCGCTCCTGCTCGGCGCCGTCGGCCTCGGGATGGTCCTGCTCGGCCTCTTCGGCAGCGGCAGCGCCAGCACCCGCGCCGGCCTGATGGGAGCGGGGGCGGTCGCCGTCGTCTTCGCCGTCTCGCTCTTCAGCCCCCGCCTGGTGCCGCCGCTGGCGGCGGTCGCCGGCTGGCCGCTCGAGCGCCTGCGGCACCTCACCGGCCGCCTCGCCCGCGAGAACGCCGAGCGCAACCCGAGCCGCACCGCGGTCACCGCGGCGGCGTTGATGATCGGCGTCACCCTGGTCGCCTTCGTCACCGTCTTCGCCGCCGGGCTGAAGAGCACGGTCGCCCAGGTCGTCGACGAAAACTTCGCCGGCGGGCTGGTGATCCAGAACACCGACGGCTTCTCGCCGATCCCGAACGGGACGGCCAAAGCCGCCGAGCAGGTGCCGGGGGTGCAGCTGGTGGCGACGATCCGGGGAGCTGAAGCAAAGGTCCTCGAAGGGCGGAGCGTGGGCGGGAAGACGCGGGTCAACGCTCCGACCCCCGACATCGGCGAGACGGTGAACATCGAATGGAAGCAGGGCGGGCCGAGCGTGCTGCGCAACCTCCGCGACGACGAAGCGATCATCGCCGACGACTTCGCCAGCTCCCAAGGCCTCGAGGTCGGCGACCGCTTCCGCCTCCTCACCCAGACCGGGGCGCGGCCGCGCTTCCGCGTCGCCGGCGAGTTCGACTCCAAGCTCGGCGTCCTCGGCAACGTCCTCGTCACCCAGGCGGTGATGGCGCGCGAGTTCGACCAGACCCAGGACCTGACCGACTTCGTCAAGCTCGAAGACGGCGCCGACGCGGACCAAGTGCAGGCGCTGCTGAGCAAAGGCGTCGAACTCGCCTTTCCCGTCGCCGAAGTCCTCAACCAGGGGGAACTGAAGGAAAGCCGCGAAGAACAGATCAACCAGCTGGTGATGCTCGTCTACGCGCTGCTGGTCTTCGCGATCCTGATCTCGCTGTTCGGGATCGTCAACACGCTGGCGCTCTCGATCCACGAACGGACCCGCGAGCTGGGGATGCTGCGGGCGATCGGGATGTCGCGACGGCAGGTGCGGACGATGATCCGCTACGAGGCGGTGATCACGGCCCTGATCGGCGGCATCCTCGGGCTCGTCCTCGGGTTGATCTTCGCGACGCTGATCGCCCAGCCGCTGAAGGACGAAGGCTTCACGCTCTCCTATCCGGTGGTCTCGCTCGTCGTCCTCCTCGTCCTCGCCGCCCTGGCCGGCGTCCTGGCGGCGATCCTGCCGGCCCGTCGAGCCTCGCGGCTCGACGTCCTGCAGTCGCTGCAGTACGAGTAGGGGCCGAGTTCCGGATTCCTCAGAGGAGGCTTCTAGCGAAGGCGGCGACGATCCCGGTCCCGACCACCTTCAAAGCCAGCGACGGCGCGGCCGCGTACATCCGGTCCTTCAGCGTCGTCGTCGCCTCTATCTGTACCGGCTGGGGGCGGATTTCCGTTTTCGGCTTGCTCGCTTCCAGGCTTTCCAGGCATTCCTCGACGCCGGCAGCCAGCAACCGCGCCCGCTCTTCGGCCCCCTGGTCGGTGGGGGTGACGCCGTCCTCGCTCACCAGCTCCGGCTGCATTTCGGTCACCCCCGCCCATTCCGGGACCTGGGTGCCCGCCCGCGATTCGGCGAATTCCCAGAGGGAGATGTTCAACTGGATGCCCGCTTCGTCTTCGGGCGTGTCGGTTGGAACCGTCGGCGCGACGATGCAGCCGTCGCCGATCCGTTCTCCCACGGTCGCGAGGCCGCCGCGGAGGTTGAGCGTTTCGGTCTCCCCGTCGTAGGTCCCGGCGTCGAAGACGACGATCCGCTGCGCGGGCCGGTAGCTCTTTTCGAAGGCTTTGGTGACTTCGACGCTGTTGCGATCGCCGCCGGCGTCGACATCGAACTCGAACTGCGGAAGCAGGCTTTCGAGGTCGGGGGCGATCGCCTCGGCAAGGCGATCGCCTACTACCAGCACCTCGACTGGTTCGTCTGCGGTTGCGGAGCCGGCAGCGGCAAGCAGCCCGACCGAGAGGAGGGAGACGAACAGCGCCAAATGGCACACGCGCAAATGCATCGCACTAATATTGCCGCATGCGCAAGAAGTTCTGTTTATTGACCGGCATCTTCTTGGCGATCAGCGCAATCGCTCTGGGTGCGATGGCCGCCGAGGAGAATGGGCTGCCGGGGGTGGACGGCACCGCCGCCGTTGCGGCGGAGGCGGAGGCGGACGCTTGCGAAGAACAGTTGGCGCCGCTGCTCGGAGCGCTGGACTCACTTCGCACCCGGCTCCTCTGGGCGACCGACTACGAGACCTTCGTCAAGCGATACAGGCAGGCGCTGCGGCTCCACGAACAGCTTCCCGTCGAGGAGATGGGGATCGCTTGCGTGGCCGGACCGGGCCTCCAGGCCGAGGAAACGGTCAACGAGTACGCCTACGCGGTGCTGGCGTGGAGCGAATGCATCGAACAGCGGGCCTGCGACCTCGAGGCCTACATGCCGGTGGTGGAGAGGAAGTGGTGGGTTGCGGGCCTCGTCCTCTCGCGGGCCCACGCGGCGTTGCGGGAACTTTCGGCGCCCGCCTCGGGGTGAGCCCTGGTCAGAGCGCCGCGTTGACCAGGGCCATGGCGAGGGTGAAGCGGACTATGTCCAGGCCGATTTCGCCGTAGATCGCCTGGATCTCCGGCCCGAAGCCGGCGGTCGGCTCGACCGTTTCGGGTGCCGGCCTGCGCGGCGTCGGCGGCGACAGGCAGGAGTGCACCGCTTCGGCGATCAGCTGGGCGCGGGCTCGGATGCCAGCGGCGGTAGGACTTATCCCGTCGGCCCGCAGGAGGCCCGGGTCGAGGTCGGCCGCCCCCGCCCATTCGGGGGTCTCGGTGCTCGGCCTCGATTCGGCGAATTCGAAGACTTCCTTGCTCTTGGCGATGAACTCTTCGGTCGGCTCCGAGGTGGGAGCGTGGATGGTCGGGACCACCATGCAGGCGTCGCCGGCCGCCGCGCCTGCCACGGGCAGGCTGCTGCCGAGGCTGACCTGATCTTCCTGGTCGTCGTTGGTCCCTGCATCGAAGACGACGATCTGCTGGGAGTCGTAGGCCTTCTCGAGGGCAGCGAGGGCGGCGACGCTGTCGGTCCCGCCGGTGGAGTCGACGACGCGGACGCCCGGGAGCCGCTTTGCCACGGCGGGAGCGGTCATCGCGGCGACTTCGTCGCCGACATAGAGGACCGTGACCGCCTGGGCGCTCGTCGCGCAGGCAAAGCAGACGACCAGCGCAGCGAGGCTGAGCGCGAGTGTTCCTCGAATTCCCATCCCGAGCAAGGTCTTATCACGTAAGGTGGGTTTATGCACAGGAAAAGCTTTGTATTGGTAACGGCGATTCTGGTGCTCGCCTCACTGCTCGCCGTGAGGCAGGGGCATGGCGCCGCGCAGGGAGCCGACCGGGCAAAGGCCGGCGCGGCAACCGAGCAGGGATGTGCGATGCGGACCGCGGACCTGATCGTCGCCCTGGATGAACTACGCGAAGATCTTCTGGTCGGCCTGCCCTACGAGGAGTACGTCGAGGAAATGAGGAGGATCAAGAGGATCTTCTACCGTGTCCCGGGCGAGCGCATGAGCCTCAGCTGTCTCACCGGCGCGGCCGGTCTCGCGGGGGGCGCCCTCAACGAGTACATCTACGCGGCCAACGCCTGGACCGAATGCATCTCCGACCGGCGCTGCGACCTGGCCGCCAACGAGCCTGTGATCGAGCGGAAGTTCTGGGTCGCCGGGACCGTCCTCACCAGCGCCCACCAGGCGCTCGCCGGCTCCCCATAGCCCCGTTCCGGCTAGCTCGGGCCAAGCCCCATCCGCACGGCCCCGACCGCTTCCAGCACCGCCTCGCGCGCCGACGGGCAGATCGCGGTCAGGTTGGCGAAGGTGTGGACGAGCCCGGGATGTTCGCGGAGGGCAACCGGCACCCCCGCGGCCCGCAGGCGCTTGGCGTAGGCGATGCCCTCGTCGCGGAGCGGGTCAAAACCGGCGACGGCGACGTAGGCGGGTGGCAGGCCACCGAGGTCCTCGGCCTGCAGGATCGCGACCCGGGGGTCGCTGCGGTCGGTCCCCGGCGGCAGGTAGCGGTCCTCGTAGTAGGCCATGTCCCGCCTGGTCAGGAGGAAGCCCTCGCCGAGGGCCCGGCGCGAGGGCAGCTCGCGACCGGTCTCGGTGACCGGGTAGATCAGCAGCTGCATCGCGGGGGCGGGGGCGCCCTCGTCCCGCGCCGTCAGGGCTGCCACCGCCGCCAGGTTGGCGCCCGCGCTGTCTCCGCCGACGGCGATCCGGCCTGGCTCGATCCCGAAGCGGGAGGCGTTCCCGCTCGCCCAGGAGAAGGCGGCGAAGGCGTCTTCGGCCGCGGCCGGGAAGGGATGCTCAGGGGCCAGCCGGTAGTCGACGGCGAGCACCTGGACCCCGGCCTTGGCGGCGAGGAAGCGGCAGGGGCTGTCGTGGGTCTCGAGGTCGCCGATCACCCAGCCGCCGCCGTGGAAGTAGACGAGGAGCGGGGGAGGCTCGGGGCCCTCGGAGGTCGGGACATAGAGGCGGGCGGCCAGCTCGCCGCCGGGGCCGGGCACGGTGACCTGCTCGACCCGCGCCATCGGAATCGTCGGCCGCTCGGCGACGATCGCCGCTTCCAGCCGCCGTTGCGCCCGCGCCTCGGCCGGCTCGGCCCTCTCCTCGAGACTGTCGCTGCGGGCGCGGGCGGCGAGCGAGAGCAACGCGTGGATGTCGGGAGCAAGCTCCCGTCCCTCTATCCGCGGCGGCGACCCGAACAGCCGCCGCTGCACCGGCGGCGGAAGGTTGCAGACCAGCTTCAGGATCCGGTACTCGACAGCGGGCGGAAAACGGGGGAGCGCAGCCAAGCCACGAGGCTAAGCGTTCCGTGGTTCCTTTGTCGTCTATGGGCGGACAAAGGAACCACGGAACTGTGAGGCCGTACGAAAGTCACACATCGGTGCGCGATCCGAGGCATAGGCTCGACACGTGGAGGCGGCAGCCAAGGCGCGGACGTTCGCCAACGGGCACGGCCCGAGTCCGATCAAGGGCCTGCCGCCCGGTCCGCGGATGCACCGCCTCGCGCAGACGGCGATCTGGTCCCGCCAGGCGCAGTGGTTCCTCGAGCAGGGCCGCGCCCGCTTCGGGCCGATGTTCTCGATCAAGATCGCCTACGAAGGCGACTGGGTCGTGCTTGCCGACCCGGAGCTGGTGAAACAGGTCTTCACCGGCGACCCGAAGGTCTTCCACGCCGGCGAGGGCAACCAGATCCTGCGCCCGATCCTCGGTGAGAACTCGGTCCTCGTCCTCGACGAGAAGAAGCACATCGGCCAGCGCAAGCTGCTGTTGCCGCCCTTCCACGGCGAGCGGATGCAGGCCTACGGCGAGAAGATGACCGAGATCGCCGCCCGCGAGATCGAGAGCTGGCCGACCGGCGTCCCCTACAAGCTGCGGCCGCGGATGCAGGCGATCACGCTGGAGATCATCATCGAGACCGTCTTCGGCGTCCACGACGGCGAGCGGATGGAGCCGCTGCGCGAGGCTCTCCGCGACTTCCTCGACCTGACGACGAACCCGCGGGTGCTGCTGCCGGTGCTGATGGTCGGCCCCGACCGGGTCAACCTGATCCCCGCCTTCCGCCGCCGGGTCGAGCGGGTCGACCGCCTGATCGCGGCCGAGATCGCCGAGCGCCGAGCGGCCGAGGACCTCGAGGAGCGCGAGGACGTGCTCTCGATGCTGGTCGGCGCCCGCCACGAGGACGGCAGCCCGATGAGCGACAAAGAGATTCGCGACGAGCTCCTCACCCTCCTCGTCGCCGGCCACGAGACGACCGCGACCGCGCTCTCCTGGGCGATGGAGCGGCTGACCCGCCACCCGGAGAAGCTGGAGCGGCTGCGGGCGGAGGTCCTCGACGAGGAAGACGCCTACCTGACGGCGACGATCCAGGAGACGCTGCGGCTGCGCCCGGTGATCGTGATCGTCGTCCGCAAGCTGACTCAGGCGGTCGAGCTGGGCGGCTACGAGCTGCCCGCCGGCGCCGGCGTCACCCCCTGCATCCATCTGATCCACCGCGACCCGAACATCTACCCCGAACCGGATCGCTTCCTGCCCGAGCGCTTCATCGACAACCCGCCCGGCACCTACACCTGGATCCCCTTCGGCGGCGGCGTCCGCCGCTGCCTCGGCGCCGCCTTCGCCCAGTTCGAGATGGCCGTCGTCCTCCGCGAGCTCGTCCGCCGCCGCCAGATCGAGCCGGCCAACCCCGCCTCCGAGCGCAACTACCGCCGGGCAATCACCGAGACCCCGCGCCACGACGCCGAAGTCATCTTGAACTGACGGGTTTCCCGTTTCTCCGCTGCCGGGTATGGACTTGCCCAATGAAGCCAGGCAGCCGCGACACCATCCCCACCATCTCCGAGATCGTCCGCGAGGCGACGGCGATATGCGACCCGGAGGGAACCGACACCGCCGTCCTCGGATTCTTCGAGAGCTTCGAGGACGACGACCGGCCGGCTACCGCCGCCGAGGACCTGCAGGGCGAGCTGCTCTCAACCGTCCGCGGTATCGACCCCGAGGGCGACGACCCCGCCGCCCTTGCCGCCGCAGCCGCTGCCGTCTGGCTTGCGACCAACCCGAGCCAGGCCGACAACGGCGACCACGTCCTCCGCGAGGGCGTCCGCCTCGTCTTCGAAGGCAATCCCCCCGAGCCGCTCGCCGAGTGGCTGGCGGCTAAAAAGATCCAGCCCTAGATTCCAGTCTCTTTCCTGGCGCCCAGCATGACCAGCGGCAGCAGCGCGATCCCCAGCAGGTAGACGATCGCGAGGACTCCTAAGACGCGGGCGCTGACCTCGAAGTCGTCGATCGCAGTTGCCAACACGCCGAGCGTCGCCAACGTCGCGATCGCCGCCGATGCAGCTAGGGCGATCCAGCGGATCGGGCCGCTTTGGCGCGCCCAGCCGAGCAGCAGGGACACCTGCCCGAGGCCGAGCGCGACCAGCGTGGCGCTGCTCGCGACCTCCCAGCCGGTCTCGTAGAAGCCGTCGCCGTTCCAGATTTTCCGCGCGATCAGGGCGAAAGCGGCAAGTCCGGCGACGACAGTCAAGTAGCCGAGCCAGGCCAGCGTCGGGCGGCGGACCGAGAGCAACACGCCAGCCAGGCTGACCAGGCTGAAGACGGTCAGCACAGGAGTCGCGTAGATCAGTTTGCTGGCCAGGGCGCCGTCCTCGGCGTCGGACATCACGGCGACGATCCCAACCACGGCGAGGCCGCACAGAATCCCTGCCGCCACGACCGCGACAAGTCGGCTCGATTGCACGGTCGAAACCTAGCGTCGAGCTATAAGGCCGGGCCCTACGCCCTCAACCGCAGCCGGTGTTGTTGCCGCAGCTGCTGCAGGTGTAGCAAGACCCCGTCCGCTGCATCATCCCGCCGCACTGCTCGCAGGCCGGGCCGAGTTCGAGGCCCTGCATCTTCGCCGGGCGGACCGGAGGGGTTTCGGTCATCGCCGATGCGGCCGGCTTCGGTGCCCCGTCGCCGTTGCCGCCGTTGGAGTGGCCGTTGCCGTTGGCTGGGCCGGCCGTGTCGGTGGGGACGCCGAGGCCCAGCTGGGCGGTCTCGGCTTCCTTTTTGCTCCGCACCTCCGTGGTCATGATCCCCAGTTCCTCGAGCACTTCGGTGTCCTCGATGAAGCGGCTCGCGACCCAGCGCATGATGTAGTCCGGCAGCGATTTGGCGAAGGGGATCTCCGGGTTCTGGGTCATCCCCTCTGGCTCGAAGCGCATGTAGCTGAACTTCTGGACGAAGGTCTCCAGCGGCACCCCGTACTGGAGGCCGAGGGAGATCGCGGTGGCGAAGGCGTTGAGCAGCCCGCGCATCGTCGAGCCCTCCTTGCCGATGTCGGTGAGGAAGATCTCGCCGACCGTCCCGTCCTCGTATTTGCCGGCGGTGATGTAGCCCTCGTGGCCGCCGATCGAGAACTTGTGGGTGATCGATTCGCGCTCGCGCGGCATCTTCTTGCGGACCGGCTGGGCCATCTCGACTTCGACCTCGGCCTCCTTTTCGTCCTGGGCGTCGGTGCGCAGCGCCTGCGCCGTCTTGGAGCCGTCGCGGTAGATCGCCAGCGCCTTCAGCCCGCCCTTCCAACCGCGCGTGTAGGCGTCGGCGATGTCGTCGACCGTGGCCGTCTGCGGCAGGTTGACGGTCTTCGAGATCGCCCCGGAGATGAACGGCTGCGTCGCCGCCATCATGTCGATGTGGCCGGTGTGGGAGATCGCCCGCTCGCCGACCGCGACATCGAAGACCGGCAGGTGCTCGTCCTTGAGGCCGGGGGCGCCGACGATCGTGTTGTTCTCCTTGATGTAGGCGGCGATCTGGTCGATCTCGGCCTCGCCGTAGCCGAGCGTCTGCAGCGCCAGCGGCACCGAGCGGTTGGGGATAGTCATCGAGCCGCCGCCGACCAGCTCCTTGAACTTGACCAGGGAGAAGTCGGGCTCGATCCCGGTCGTGTCGCAGTCCATCAGGAAGCTGATCGTCCCGGTCGGGGCCAGCACCGTCGCCTGCGCGTTGCGGTAGCCGTGCTCCTCGCCGAGCTCGACCGCTTCGTCCCAGGCCCGCTGCGCGGCCTCGAGCAGCTCGCCTTTGATCCCGGTCGCGTCGACCTCGTAGGAGGCGTCGCGGTGCATCCGCATGACGCCGTTGTGCGGCTCGCGGTTTTTCTCGTACTCCTCGTAAGGCCCGGTCGCGCCGGCGGCGATCAACGCCGACTGGCGGTAGGCGCGGCCGGTCATCAGCGCCGTGATCGCGGCGGCGACGTTGCGGCCCGCGTCGGAGTCGTAGGGGAGGCCATCGCTCATCAGCAGGGCGCCGAGGTTGGCGTAGCCGAGGCCAAGCTGGCGGAACTTGTTGGCGTTCTCGGTGATCCCCTCGGTCGGGTAGCTGGAGAACCCGACGACGATCTCCTGGGCGAGGAAGACGATGTCGACCGCGTGCTCGAACTCGGCCGTGTCGAAGCTGCCGTCCTCGCGGCGGAACTTCATCAGGTTGAGCGAGGCGAGGTTGCAGGCCGAGTCGTCGACGTGCATGTACTCGCTGCAGGGGTTGGAGGCGTTGATCCGACCCGACTCCGGGCAGGTGTGCCAGCGGTTGATGATCGTGTCGTACTGGACGCCCGGATCGGCGCAGCGCCAGGCGGCGTCGGCGATCTGGTTCATCAGGTCGCGCGCGTCCAGCGTTTTCGTCGTCGAGCCGTCGGTCCGCGCCTTCAGCTCCCAGTCCTCACCGGCCTCGACCGCCTCCATGAACTCGTCGGTGACCCGGACCGAGTTATTGGCGTTCTGGTACTGGATCGAGGTGAAGCCCTCGCCGTCGATCGACATGTCGAAGCCGGCGTCGCGCAGCGCCGCGGCCTTCTTCTCCTCGTCGGCCTTGCACCAGATGAAGTGCTCGATGTCCGGATGGTCGACGTCGAGGACGACCATCTTCGCCGCCCGCCGCGTCTTGCCGCCGGACTTGATCGTCCCCGCCCAGGCGTCGGCGCCGCGCATGAAGCTGACCGGGCCGCTGGCGGTGCCGCCCTTCTGCAGCTGCTCCATCGAGCCGCGGATGTTGGAGAGGTTGATGCCGGAGCCGCTGCCGCCGCGGAAGATCTTGCCCTCTTTGGTGTTCCAGTCGAGGATCGACTCCATCGTGTCCTCGACGCTCAAGATGAAGCAGGCCGAGCACTGCGGCGTCTCCTCGAAGCCGACGTTGAACCAGACCGGGGAGTTGAAGGCCGCCTTCTGGTTGAGCAGGATCGAGGTCAGCTCCATCTCGAAAGCGTCGGCGTCCTCCTCGGAGGCGAAGTAACCGCCCTCGCGCCCCCAGCCGGCGATCGTGCCGGCGACGCGGCCGATCATCTGTTTCACCGAGCTCTCGCGCTCGGGGCTCCCCATCTGGCCGCGGAAGTACTTCTGGGCGACGATGTTGGTCGCGTTCTGGGACCACGTCACCGGGAACTCGACCCCGCGCTGCTCGAAGGCCGGGTTCTCGGGATCGCCGATCACGGCGTCGCGAATCTCCCACTCGACCTGGTCGAAAGGATGCACGCCGGGCGCCGAAATACGACGCTCGATAGACAGGCCTTGGAGACCGTTTTTGGGGCTGGCAAGTGCGGTCTTCGACATCAAAATGCTCCTATCTCGGCGGCTTTCGGCGGTAACTAAGCAGGATCGCTCACTCGCCGGTCGGAAAAAGTGCCCGAAGTCGCAAATAAAGGCTTCGCGCGCAGGCGCAACCGCTCTCCTAATGGTGACAACTCCGCAATATCGGCACTAAGTTCGGGGTAGCCTCTTCTCATGGCAGAGGACTTCCGCCGAGGCGCGGAACGAATGGGTGAGCGCGCGAGCGCCGCGCGCGATGCGATGGGCGAGCGGGCGACCGCGGCCAAAGAGGCCGTCGGCGAGCGCGCGAGCGCGGCCAAAGAGGCGACCGCCGAGGCGATCGCCGCGGTCAAACCGAAACTTCGCGGCGTCTCCCACGAGTGGGCCTTCTTCCTCTCGCTCGGCTTCGGCGCAACGCTGATCATCCTCGCCGAGACTCCGAAGGCGACCCTGGCGGTGGCGATCTACGCGGTCAGCCTCTCGGCCCTGTTCGGGACCAGCGCCCTCTACCACCGCGTCAACTGGTCGCGACCGCAACGGCGCCAGTGGATGCGCCGGCTCGATCACTCGATGATCTTCTTCCTCATCGCCGGCACCTACACGCCCTTCGCCCTCCTGGTCCTGGAAGGCACGCTGGCGATGACGATCCTCGCCGTCGTCTGGGTCGGGGCAATCGCCGGCGCGATCGTCGAGATGATCTGGATCGACCATCCGAAATGGGCCTCGGCCCTGATCTACCTGGCACTCGGCTGGGTCGCCGTCGCCACCTTCCCCGACCTCTGGACCGAGATGGGGGCAGGGGGGACGCTGCTGGTCGCTGTCGGCGGCCTCCTCTACACCGCCGGCGCCGTCGTCTACGCGGTCCAGCGACCCAACCCCAACCCGGCGATCTTCGGCTACCACGAGGTCTTCCACCTCTTCGTCATCGCCGCCGCGATCGCCCAGTACGCGGCGATCGCCTTCTTCGCCCTGCCGCAGGGTTAGGCCGCGGCGGCCAAGCTCTCCTGCAACTGCTCCACTTCGGAGACGAGCGTCGCCAGGATCTCCTCCAGCTGCTGGGACTGCTCGGGGGAGAGGTCGAGGCGGCCGTCGCGGTAGAGGTCGGCGGCTTTGGCGACCGGCAGTTCGGCCTCGACCACCCGGCCGCCGAGGGCGCCGAGGACTTTGCGCGTCTCGGCCTGCGCCCAGACGGCGCCGAACATCCCGGTCGAGGCGCCGATCACCGCCGCCGGGGTGCCGCTGAGGGCGCTCTTGCCGGCGGGGCGGGAAGCCCAATCGAGGGCGTTCTTGAGGACGCCGGGGATCGAGTGGTTGTACTCCGGCGTCGCGACGAGGACCGCGTCGGCCTCGCGCATCGCCTGCCGCAGCGCCGCCACGGCGGCCGGAGTGACCCCCTCCTCGAGGTCGGCGTCGTAGGGCGGGATCTCCGCCAGGCGCTCGAACTCGACGAACTCGACCCCGGCGGGAAGCCGCTCGGCGGCCTCCCGCAGCAGGGCGTGGTTGTAGGAGCCCCGGCGCAGGCTTCCGGTGATGCCGAGGACCCTCATCGTTACGCCTCCTCTTTGACGAGCTCGAGCTCGACGGAGATCGTCACCGCGTAGTCGAGGACGTCACCGCCGCTCGGCAGCTGCGCCTGCCAGTCGAGGCCGAAGTCGCGCCGGTCGACGGTCGACTCGATCGAGAGGCCAACGCGCTCTTTGTCGGCGAGGTCGCCACCGAGGTGGGCAAAACGGCCGCTGGCCTCGACCTTGCGGGTCTCGCCGCGGATCTCGAGCTCGCCGGCGACGCGGGCGCTGCCGTCCTCGCCGACGCTGAACTCGCTCGAGGTGAAACGCAGCTGTGGGAAGCGCTGGGTGTCGAAGAACTCGGGGGAGAGGAGGTGGCCCTTCAGCATCTCCTCGTCGATCGCGATGCTCTCGACCTCGACGCTGCCCTCGAGCTTGGCCTGCTCACCGCCGGTCAGCCGCGCGTCGTAGCGCTCGAAGCCGCTGCGGAAAGTGGTGACGCCGTTATGGGTGACGGCGAAGTTGATCGAGGAGTGGACGGGGTCGACGACCCACGTGCCCGCTGGAACCTGCTGCTGGGTGACGGTCTCGGTGCTCATCTGGTGTTCCTTCCCGAAGATGGTTGATGTTCAAACATTTGACGCAGAAACCATCTTAGCAGGAAAGCTTTGCGTGTCAACTATTGTCAGATCAAGCATCTTGTGGGAAGATGTCCCAATGACC
>DASTYZ010000119.1:0-21895 GCA_035764545.1 Solirubrobacterales bacterium
TCCGCTCGGTGCCGGCCTGGCGCTACCCCCTTCCCCCCAACACGGACCCCATCCCGCAAGACCCGAGGGGCCTAATCCGATTGCGAGCCGAACGCTTGTGCCACGGCGCCGAAATCGAAAGGCCGCGCCGCAGATGATCCATCGACCCGCTGCAAGTAGCGGGCTCGCAGCTCGTTAGCGCCGAGGTCGGCGTCCAAATTGAGGCCGTGACTCCGCAGGAGGGCGCCTGCCTCACCTGCGGGGATACCCCATTGAGGCTTCTCCCCGACCTTGGCGGCGCGGACAAGCCACTCCTTCCCGAAATAGCGGTCCGGTTCAACAAGGGCCTCCGCGTGCAGGTAATCGAAAAGCAAGGAGGTCCGCGCATCTGCCTGAGTGGAAACTTGGTCGAGGAGCGAGGCCATCGCCCCGGCCGGCAGATACATGGAGACGCCCGAGAGAAGGAAAAGCGTCCGCATTGATGGATCGTGACCGTGCCGGGCGAGCTGCTCAGGGAGGTCCGGCTCGGTGAGATCGGCCTCGATGAACGTGATGTTCGTCGGCCAGGTGGAACCTGTCGCCGACGCGAGCCGCCTTCGCTTGTCGCGGGAGGTCGCCGGATGGTCAACCTCGAAGACGAGAACGTCGGCAACCTCGTTCCTCATCCGGTAGGCCCGGGTGTCGTACCCGGCGCCGAGAATCACCACCGAGTCGAGTCCCGCGGCCAGCTCCTTCCGCAGAACCTGATCCATGTGATGTGCCCGCGCGAGCGCGTAGCCATAGATGCCAGGGATGAGCCGGTTAGTGGCGGCGCGGAGGAGTGGGTGAAGGACCGTCAGTCGCGCCGCTCCCGCACTGCCGTCGCTCCAGCGAAGCAGCCGGGGGGAGATCGGGTCGTCGATCCGAACACCGGGATCACGCTCGGTGGCCGCGAGACATGCGAGGGCCAGGTTTCCGAGTGCCGTTACCGAGGCTGGCCTGTCCGTCTCCCGATCCATCTGCGGCCACACGTTCCCTTACGTTGGATCGGGTGCCGACGCGGTTCGGGCGCGGCGAGCAAAGATTCTGAGAGCGAGTCCGGCAATCGCGTAGAGGATCGAGAAGCCGATCAGGAGGAACTTGATACTGGCGCAGATCGTTGCGGCTGGGGGGGCGAGCTCACCTCCGTTGCCGCCCAAGATGAGCAGCAGGAAGACGTTCTCCATAGCGTCGAACATCGCAGCCGATGCAGCAGCCGATGCAGCAGCCAGCCCGAGGAGGGCAAAGCGGCGGTATCCCTTAACGGCGGCGTAGTCGCGCGTCGCAAGGGCAGCGAGGGTGAAAAAGGCACCGTAGCTCAGCATGAATCCGAAGTCGATCCAAAGGGACCAACGCGCAGCATCGTGACCCGACTCCCCCCATTGGGTGAGGATCTCCGTGGAGCGCTGGGTGCTGCCAGCGAACTCAAATCCGAGGATTGAAGGTCCCCCGCTCGCTTCCATCTTCCGATCCAGCAGAACAAGCGCAAGATCGAAAGCGACTACCGCCGCCCCCAAAGCCATCAGCGCTCGCCGGCGATCTGGTTTCCTGACCCGCAGCATCCGTGAAGAAGTTAAGGGACGCCGACGAAGTACCGAAGCCCCGGCCGCAGATCAGTCAGCATGGGCGCCATTGCTGACGAGAGGCGGTTCCGGGGCATTCGCCGACGACTGTACCACCCAGCGAAAGGAGCCCATCTGCCTGCCTGGGCGAAGGGGTTTCAGCCGGTCTCTGGGCGGCGCAGGCCCTCAAGAATCCGAAGATCCTCTTCCATTCGTCGCTTTCGTCGATCCAAGAACTCCGGGTCGGCAACGCGGGCAACGATGTAGTCATGGATAGCCGCACGAATTGCCTCGGCGACCGCTGTTTCGTCGGTACGGGCGACGGCGGAGATCTGATCGGCGAGCTTGGCCCCGAGTCTCAGGCTCATCACCCTCGATTCTTCCCTCGGCGGCGGGGTCATTGCAGCGCACCCATCATCACGGGGGGCGAGCCGGGGCTTTCCCGCAGCCCCAGCTCGCCCCCGCCGGCCGAAAGCGGCCGGCCACCGATTCCCAGGCAAATCCTTCGCATCGAAGATTACCTACGGGTCAAAAGGCGTGGTCGTAGATTTCTCCGGCGACTATTGCCGGCCGCGTCGCAAGGACAAGTCGCCGGTCGTCGAAGCGATGCACGAGTCCGGCGCGTTCTAAACGGCCAAGGGCATCGTCGACCTCGTTCGCGTCTTCGAACTGCCGCTCGATATCGGCGACCAATGCGACCTCGCTAGGACCACCGCTCTCAGTCAGAAACAGCAACACCGATTTGTCGGTGTCGAGTTCTCTCCGCCCGGTTGGGTTAATTTCATCTGGCATGGGAAGCATTCCCTTCCTGTGCAGTAGTAACCGGAGCCAGTGCCGCAAGCGCTGGCTCCGGTCAATTTTTCATTTGAGCCGACCTTCTCCCTAGTGCGCCTATTTGGCTTTCGGGAGGTCGTACTTTTTCGGCTTGTCCTCGACGCGCCGCACCTCTTTCTGCCGTTTGAGCCGCTCCAGGCAGTTGCCGATGGCACCCGACGAGCGTTTGATCTCCTTGGCGATGCCCCCCGGGGAGATCGGCAGCTTGTCCGGGTGCTTTTTCATGTACCCGAGCACCAGCCCGTCCAGCTCGCCGGCCTTCAGGCGGGGCGACGTGGATTTGCCGTCCGCCGAGGATGAGGCCGACGACGATTTCGGTTTTGCCTGGGCGGCTTTTGATTTCGCCTTTTTTGATTTCACTTTCGATTTCTTTCCCGCCGTTGCTGATTTCGACGGCCGGGCCTGCTCGCTCTCGGCGCCGGCCGGGGCTCGGGAGCCCTCCTGTTGCTTGGCCTCTGCGTCCTGCTCGCTTTTCTCGATCTGCGCTGCGGTATCGCTCATTGGGACCATTCCTTCCATTCGATCTCCCGCCCCGGGCGGCTTGCCGCGGGACGGCGGATTTCAACTTGGAAGTGGTGTTAGCTCTGGCGCGTCGACAAAGCGAGCCGTAATCCCCGGCAATCGGCGCGCATCCCCGCGAAAGGAGCGCCCCGCAGGCACAAGTGCCTGCGGCGGGGGCGCTTTTGCCATCCGGTTAAAACTGGCCTCGGGCGCTGCTTATGCCCGTGTGCAGGAGCTTCTGAAGATGGAGCTAGGCGGATTCGAACCGCCGACCTCCTGGGTGCGATCCAGGCGCTCTGCCAGCTGAGCTATAGCCCCGGGCTGCGTGGACGGAAAGTCGGGCTTTCCGCTCCTCGCGTTGATCAAGGATAGCTGCAAGGCCCTAGTATCGGCGCTGTTCGTCCACCCTCTTGAGGAGGCTCCGTGACTGTTTCGTCGCCGTCGATTGCTGTTCGCGCCTTGCTTGCTTTGTGCGCTGTCGTTGCGCTCTCACTCGCTGCCAAGGTGGCTGCCGCGGATGCGGATGCCATCGGGCCGCAGTTCCCGATCAGCTCGGGGAACCATCCTTCGGAAGGGCTGCAGGCCGGCTTCCAGGACGAGGTCTTCAGCGAGAAGACCGGTCAATACCTGGTCGTCTACGTCGCCGCGACGACGGCGGAAACCGACGACATCTACGGCCAGCTCGTCGACGTCAACGGCAACCTCGTCGGCAGCGAGTTCCGGATCTCGACCACCTCGGCTGACCACGCCGAATACAACCCCGCCAGCGTCGGCTATGACTCCGAGACCGGCCGCTACCTCGTCGTCTGGGATCGGGACGAAACCGTGCAGGCGCGCGTCCTCAACCCGGACGGCACCCCCGTGACCGGTGAAACCCCGATCGCGGCCAAACAGGAAGACATCGAGACCGAGGCAATCGCCTACAGCCCCGTAACGCATGAGTACCTGGTCGCCTGGAAGGCCTATTCCGACGGTCGCGTCTATGTCCAGCGACTGAACCAGGACGGCGGGCAGGTCGGCCCCGACGACGAGATCGTCGGGGGCAGCGCGACGCTGAGGGTCGATGACGCGCTCGACCTCGCCTACAGCGCGACCAGTCACGAGTACATGATCGTCTTCAACGCCGAACTCGAATCGGGCGGCGGCGAGGAGGTCTTCGGGCAGCGCCTCGACCTGGGCGGAAACCAGATCGGCAACGACGACTTCCCGATTTCCGAGATGGGCCCCCCGGGCGACGCAAGCACCACCTTCGATGCCGCTCCGCCAAGCATCGTCTGGAACTCGACCCAGAACCAGTATCTCGTCGCCTGGCACGGCAACGACGGTGTGCCGCCGTTCGCCACCGGCGAGCGGGAGGTCTTCGGCCAGCTGCTGAGTGCCGACGGAACCCAGATCGGCGCGGACGATTTCCGCATCTCCGACGTCGGGACCGACGGGGACGCAAACTCGAACGCCTTCCGGCCGCGGATGGCCTATGACCCGTTCGGCAACCAATACCTCGTGGCATGGCACGGCGACGAGAACATCTCGCCGCTGATCGACAATGAGTTCGAGATCTACGGTCAGTACCTCGCGGCTGACGGCGCCGAGATCGGCAACAACGATTTCCGCATATCCGACATCCAGCCGGACGGCAACAAAGAATTCTCCGCGAACCGGCCCCAGGTCGCCTACAACACCGTCACCTGCGACTACCTGGTCAGCTACTTCAGCGGCGAACCGAACAGCACCGACGACGCGGACTCAACCGTGTACGGCCGCCGTGTCGCCGGCTCGGTATGCCCCGATCGCACCGCGCCGACGCTGAGCGGGCTGAAAGTGACCCCGAAGAAGATCGCTTCCGGGATCAAGCCGAAGCCACGTAAACAGCGGAAAGCCACGGCCACCACCTCGGCAGCGGCCAAAACCGTGCCGAAACGGGCGAAAGCTCGCTACACCCTGAGCGAGGCCGCTGCGGTCGTCTTCACCGTCGAGCGCAAGGTCCAGGGCAAGAAGGTGGGCGGCAAATGCCGGAAGTTGAAGAAAGGCGAGAAACCGGCCGGCAAGCGTTGCGCCCTCTGGGTCAGGACCGGTAAGAAACTGAAACAGACCGGTGTGGCCGGAGCCAATGCCAAGTCGTTCACGGCCAAGTCGATCCGCAAGAAGGGCCTGAAGCCAGGCGCCTACCGGATCCTCGCGGTAGCTACCGACGCGGCGGGCAACGCCTCGTCCCTGGCCGCCGCCAAGTTCAAGGTCGTGCAGCCGCGCTGACCCTGGCAAGGGAGGCCCGTTCGCCCATCGGCGGCCGGGCCTCCCAAGGCTGGGAAGTTGCTCGCAGGACCTCGCACGATCAGGGATAACCGCATAGTCTTTGGCAGCTTCCCCGAGGGAGCGATGAGCATGAGCATCCTCGACGACGCCATCCGAGAGCACCTGGAACTGAAGCGCCAGCACGGCGCCGATGAGTCTGAGATCAAACGTCTGGAGGACGAGGCGTTCGGGCCCCCTGGGCGACCTGAGGAGCCCGATCCGCTGGCCGAGGCGCCGACCGAGTTCATGGCGACGCCGGAGGCGGCCGAGGCCGCGGGCGGGGAGCCCGAGGGTGGGCGCCGCATCAACATCGCCGACCTGCAGGAGCCGCCGCAGCCCGCGCCGCCCGCCGAGGACCCGGTCCAGGCCGCGCCCCCGGCCGAGGAGGAGCCGCTCGAGATCGTCGAGGAGGAGCCCTCGGCGATGGAGCACGAGGCCGTGATCGAGGCGCCGGAGCCGGGCCACTCGACCGAAGAGCGACACGCGATTGCCGAACAGCCAACGGAAATGTTCGACATCGAGGCCGAGATGGGGACCGAAGACGCACCCGCCCCTGCGGCTCCCAGCCCCTCCGACGAGGAGCTCGCCGAGGCCGAGGCCGGCGAGCCGCGGCTGACGCCGGTCGAACCGGCAACCGAGATTCACGCGATCCGCACCGAGGCGCCCGAGGAGGCCACCGCCGAGGAGGAGGAAGAGGACGACGACTTCTGGAGCGAGCAGCGCCTCTCCGACGAGCTCGACCAGGCGCTCGAGGCGCCTCTCAGCGAGGAGCCGATCGAGCAGGAGCTGCCGCCGGCCGAGCCGATCTCAGAGGAACACGAGCCCCCCGCGCCCCGCGCCGCCGAAGAGCCCGCCGAGTCCGAGCAGGGGACCGATTACGACCCCGACACCGGTCAGGAGGACGTGCTCGAAGGCACCCCCGAGTTCCTCGAGGACGCCCCCGAGGACGACGAGCTCTGGTTCGAGCAGAAGCCCCCGAAGGACTTCGACTTCGACGACTAGGCGCATATGATGCGCCGCATGCGATCCCAGCGCTTCTTTCCCGCCGCCCTGCTCATCGCCCTCCTGGCTCTCGCCTTCGGGGTCGGTCCGGCCAGCGCCGCACCCGGCGCCTACCGGATCATCATCGTCCAGGCGAACTGCGAACCGCCGGCCGGCTTCCAGGCGCAACTGAAATCGTTCCCTGACGTCGCCGCGGTCGACATCTTCGACGCCTGCCTGGGAACGCCGACGCTGGCCGAGCTGACGCCCTACGACATGGCCGTGACCATGGACAACAGCGGCTACGAAGACCCGGAGGCGATCGGCAACGTCCTCGCCGACTACATCGACACGGGCGGACTTCTCTTCCAGTACGCCTACGACACCGAAGATGGCTTGGCGCCGCAGGGCCGCCTCGCGACCGGTGGCTACACCCCCTTCATCCCCGGAGACAATCCGAACCAGGACGTGACGCTGGGTGAATTCAACGCCGCCAGTCCCCTGATGCAGGGTGTGACGGCGCTGGCAACGGAGGACAACACCGAAGCGGCACTGGCCCCCGGGGCGACGCTGGTGGCGAAATGGTCAGACGGCCGCAACCTCATCGCCTTCAAGGGACGGGTTGCCTCCGCCACCGCCTTCGTCAGCGACGAATCCGAATGGAGTGGCGATTTCGGTCGGCTGACCGTGAACTGGGTCCGCTGGGTCGGCCGCCACAACCTTACGGTGAGCAATCCGACCGCCGGCGGGACCGTGACCAGTAGCCCGGGCGGCATTGACTGCGGGACGATCTGCTCCGTGGCGCTGCCACACCAGACGCCGGTGACCCTCAGTGCCACGCCCAAACGCGGCTTCGCCTTCGCCGGCTTCAGCGGCGCCTGCGCGGGCATCGCCTGCGCGTTGACGCTCGACGCCGACAAAGCTGTCACCGCGAACTTCTCCACCTTCGCTCCAGCCAAAAAAGTGAAACTGAACCGCAAAAAGGGCACGGCGATACTGAGCGTGAAAGTCGGCGGTTCCGGCAAGCTGACGCTGACCGGCAAAAAGACGAAACGGCAGTCGAAGACCGCCAAAGCCGCCGGCAAGGTGAAGCTGCTGATCAAGGCCAAGGGCAAAGCCGCGAAGGCCCTCGCCGCCAACGGCAAGGCAAAGGTGAAAGTCACCGTCACCTACACCCCCACCGGCGGGTTCCCAGCGAGCTCCGTCAAGCCGGTAACGCTGCGATTGGCCGGCTAGCGGACCGACCGAAGATGGAGCCAGCCGGGTTCGAACCGGCGACCTTCGCGTTGCAAACGCGACGCTCTGCCAACTGAGCTATGGCCCCGTCCCCGCGGATTGTAGGCGGCTGGCGCTAACCCGCCATCGCGATCATCAGCTGCGAGTGATCGCGGAAGGTCGAGCTGGCCTAGGACGCAAGCAGGCTCTCGGCCCGCTTGCCCTCGGGCAGGTTCTGGTCGGCGTGGTAGCTGGAGCGGACCAGGGGGCCGGCGGCGACGGACTCGAAGCCGAGGTCGTAGGCGGCTTGCTCGAGGGCTTTGAACTCGTCCGGGTGCCAGTAGCGGACGACGGGGAGGTGGTTCTCGGTCGGGCGCAGGTACTGGCCGACGGTGAGGACCTGGACCTGGTGCTCGCGGAGGAGGCCGAAGGTCTCGACCATCTCCTCGTGGGTCTCACCGAGGCCGACCATCAGGCCGGACTTGGTGACGACCTCCTCGCCTCCCATCTCCTTCGCCATCCGCAGGACGCGGGCCGAGCGGAGGAACTCGGAGCCGCGGCGGGCCAGCGGGTAGAGGCGCGGGACCGTCTCGACGTTGTGGTTGAAGACGTCGGGCCGCTCGTGGACGACCTTCGCCAGCGGCATCTCCTGGCCGCGGAAGTCGGGCGTCAGGATCTCGACCTTGCACTCGGGCGCCAGCATCCGGATCGAGCGGATGACGCCGACGAAGGCGCTCGCCCCGTAGTCGGGCAGGTCGTCGCGGTCGACCGAGGTGACGACGGCGTGGCGCAGCCCCATCGCCTTCACCTGGTTGGCGACGCGCAGCGGCTCCAACGGGTCGTTCCAGGTCGGCTTACCGGTCTGCACGTTGCAGAACCCGCACCGCCTCGTGCAGACATCGCCAAGGATCATGAACGTCGCGGTGCCGCGCTCCCAGCACTCGCCGACGTTGGGGCAGTTGGCCTCCTCGCAGACGGTGTGGAGGTTGTCGGAGCCGATCTTCTCCTTCAGCCGCCGGTAGTTCGGCCCGCCCGGAGCCGGCACCTTCAGCCACGGCGGCTTGCGGGCGCGGCGGAAGGGGACGGTGCCCTCGGCCTCGGCGGCGGTACCGCCAGGCTTGGCGCGGGAGCGGGTGACGTGGATACGGTCGGTGCTGGACACCGACGCCTACGTTAGCTGGCCCGCCGCGTCGCCCGAAGGCGGCTCAGCCGCCGAGCGGCTTGACGCGCCAGCCGAAGCGGGCGGGGGTGGGGTCGACGTTGCCGAAGCGGTCGATCGCCCGCACTTTGAAGACGTGCTTGCCCGGTTTGACCGTGGGCTTGAAGGGGTTGCCGCAGGCTTTCCATTTCTTCTTGTCGAGCTTGCACTGGAAGTGAGACTGCGGCTCGGTCGAGGCGAAGCGGAACTTCGCTTTGGTCTTGAAAGTGCTGCGCGGCGGCCCCTTGACGATGCGGGTGTTGGGCGCCGTCGTGTCCCCGGGGGTCTGGGAGACGAGCACGGGAGCGCCCGCCCCGGGTGGCGGCGGCACCTGCAGCTCGAAGGCGCCGATGTCCGACCCGTTGCCGCCTTCTTTGTTGCTGATCTCCGGGAAGTCGCTGGGGCGGGGGAGGCCCCGCTGGTCGACGCTGCTGCCGAAGGAGTTGCCGCGGTCGATCGCGATGCTGCCGGGTAGCAGCGCGTGGGTCGGGGTTGGCCCGCCGTTGTCCCGCAGCAGCGGGTCGAGCCCGGCGCTGACTTCGGTCAGGTCGCTGGATTTCGCGAACCCGCAGCTGCCGTCTTCGTCGAGGTTGAACCCACCGGAGACCAGGCCGTTGGCGCAGTTTTTGCCTTCGCCGCCGGGCACGGCGACGAGCGAGTTGCGGACGATGCCGGTGTTGGGTACCGCCAGGTTGTCGCCCGCCGCGCTGCTGATGGAGGCACCGGCTGCGTCCAGTTCGGCGCCGTTGTCGGCGATCGTCGAGCCGGTGATGTTGACCGTGCCGCCGCCGATGCCGCCGCCACGGGCAACGGCGAAGTCGGTCGCGTCGGCAGCGAGGACGACGTTGCCGCTGATCGTGCTCTCTTCGACGATGGTGGTGCTTGAGGAGAGCGCGACGGCGAGGCCGCCACCGATCGCTTCCGCCTTGGCTTCGCCCCCGGCCAGCGCTTCGACGCGGTTGTCGCTGATCGTGCTGAGTTCGACGAACAGGGTCCCTTCGGTTTCCACCCCGCCGCCCACCGCGACGTTTTCGGTGCCGCCGGAGGAAACCGAGAAGTTTTCGGTGACGAGCGATTCCCGCAGGGTGAGCGTGCCGTTGCTGAAGATGCCGCCGCCGCCAGCCAGCCCGCCGGTCTCGCTCACCGCTTCGTTGCGGCTGACCTTGACCCGGACCAGGGTGAGTTCGCCCGATGCGTTGAGGATCCCGGCGCCGGTGTTGGAGAGACCGCCGCTGATGGTGATCCCGCTGACCGTCGCGGTCGAGCCGAAGAACTGGAGGACGGTGAATGGCGGTGCCGATGGTTTGCGGGCGACGGTGAGCGAAGCGGCTCCGGGCCCGGTGATCGTGAGGTCGTCGCCGATCCCCGGCAGCGCGCTCGCAAGTTCGATCGTGCCGGTGACTTCAATCGGGATCGAGTCCGGCCCCATGTGGGCGTTGGCTTCCTCGATCGACCCCCGCAGGGTGCCTTTGCTGTCGGTGTCCGCCGTGCTCGTCACCGGATAGGAGAGCGCCGAGGCAGAGCCGGCCGGCAGCAGCACGGCGAGCGCGACAGCGAGGAGGGGAAGCGAGCGGACGAGACGCATGGAGCTGTGCAGCCTACGCGGCGACGCTGTTGTCGACAACCGGCTCGCGGTCGAAGACCTCGGCGTAGCTGTCGACCACGGTGGCGGCGAACGCCCCCATGTCCTGCTCAGCTCCGAGCTCGCGCGAGAGCGAGGTCATCGAGACGCCCTCGATCCCGCAGGGCACGACCCACTCGAAGGGCTGCAGGTCGTTGTTGACGTTGATCGCGAGGCCGTGGGTGGTGACGCCGCGGCTGACGTGGAGGCCGATCGAGCCGATCTTCCTCGTCCCGACCCAGACGCCGGTGAGGCCCTCGATGACGCCGGCGCGGACGCCCGCCTCGGCGAGCGCTCCGGTCATCGTCCGCTCCAGGCCGCGCACGTACTCGTGGACGTCATCGCCGTAGCCGCGCAGCTGCACGATCGGGTAGGCGACCAGCTGGCCGGGCCCGTGGTAGGTGACGAGGCCGCCGCGGTCGGTGTCGAGGACTTCGATCCCCTGCGCTTCGTACCACTCGGCCCCCATCGGCAGCTCCTCGGGCTTGGAGCGGCGGCCGCGGGTGTAGACCGGCGGGTGCTCGAGCAGCAGCAGGACATCGCCGATCTCCTCGCGCTGGCGCTGCCCCTGCAGCCGCCGCTGCAGCTCCCAGGCCTCCGCGTAGGGGACGGTTCCGCAGCGCACGACCGTGATCTCTTCAGCCATGTCACAGATCGTTGCAGGAGGCGCCCCTATCCTGTGGGGGCCGCCCATGGTCCAGTCCAAGCCGTTTCGACCCGATTGGCTCCCGGCCGTGGCGCTCAGCTCACTGCTGGCGCTGGCGATGCTGCTCTGGAGCCCACCCGTAGGAGACCTCGCCGCCCAGGTCTTCCGTACCGAGCTGTTCCAGGACGCCGGCCTCTCGATCTGGAACGGCAGCTGGTACGGCGGCCACTACACGCTCACCTACAGCGTCCTCTTCCCGCCGCTGGCGGCGCTGCTCGGTCCGCAGCTGGTGGGGATGCTCGCCGTCGTCTCCTCCTCCTACCTCTTCGACCGCCTCGTCCGCGACCGCTGGGGGGCCGAGGCACGCTGGGCGACGCTCTGGTTCGGGGCCGGGGTCGTCACCCTGCTCGCCGACGGCCAACTCACCTTCGCGCTCGGCGTCGCCTTCGGTCTGGCGGCGCTGCGCTGCCTGCAGACCGACCGCCCGGCGCTGGCGATCGCCGCGGCCGCGGCCTGTCCGCTCGCGAGCCCGGTCGCCGGCGCCTTCCTCGGCGGCGTCCTCCTGGCCGGCGCCGCGGAACCGGGCCGCCGCCTCAACCGCCTCGCGCTCGCGGCCGCCGCCCTCTCGCTCGCTCTCGTCCTCGTCCCGAACCTCGCCTTCCCCGAGGCCGGCCACTTCCCCTTCGTCTTCTCCTCCTACATCGCGATCCCGCTCTGGTGCGCCGGCGCGCTGATCCTCACCCAGGGGGTGCGCGAAGAGGAGCGGCAGCTGCGCCGGGTGCTCGTCGCCTACGTCCTCGCCGCGACCGTGATCTGGCTGGTCCCGAACGCGATGGGCGGCAACGCGGTCCGGCTCGGGGCGCTCTTCGGCGGCCCGGTGCTCGCAGCGGTCCTGCTCTCGCGGCGGCCGCGCCCGACCGTCCCGACATGGTTCTTCGCGCCGCTCCTGGTCCTGGCGATCGCCGCCAGCCTCTACTGGCAGCTGACCGCAAGCGTCGCCCAGATCGCCCGCTCCGTCGGCGACCCCTCGACCAAGGCGGCCTACTTCCACCCGGCCGCGCGCTGGCTGCGCACCCACGGGGGGGAGGGGATGCGGATCGAGGTGCCGCCGACCGCCAACCACTGGGAGTCGGCCTACCTGGCGACGAAGTTCGAGCTCGCCCGCGGCTGGCTGCGCCAGCTCGACACCACCCGGGACGACCTCTTCTACGACGAGAAGAAGCTGACCGCCGACAGCTACGGTGTCTGGCTGCGCGCCAACGCGATCTCCTACGTCGCCCTCCCCGACGCCCCGCTCGACTACTCCTCGGTGGCGGAGCGGCGGCTGGTCCTCGCTGATCCCTCTTACCTGGACCTGCGCTTCCGCTCCGAGCACTGGCGCATCTACGAGGTCCGCGACCCGAAGCCCCTGGTAGCGCCCCTGGGCGGCGCCGCGGCCGAGGTTCTCTGGTTCGGCCGCCAAGGCTTCGCCCTCGACGTCAAGCGCCCCGGCGAGTTCCTCGTCCGCGTCAACTTCACCCCCTACTGGTCGATCGCCCGCGGCAAAGGCTGCATCCTCCACCACGGCGACTGGACCGTCGCCCGCGCCAACCGCCCCGGCGTCTTCCGCGTCGCCGCCGACTTCTCGGTCGGCCGCGCCTGGAACGCGGTCACCGGGGCGAAGAAGACCTGCTGACCCGAACGCATTTGTCCCCGGTATGCGGGGACAAATGCGTTCGGCTCTAGCGCTCGCCCTCGAGCGTCGCCAGCGCCGCGGAGACCACGTGCTCCTCGTGCGGGATCGCGGCCTGCTCGAGGCGTTTGGAGTACGGCATGTGGACGTCGGCGCCGGTCACGCGCTGGACCGGGGCGTCGAGGTAGTCGAAGGCCTGCTCGGTGATCAGGGTCGAGAGGTTGGCGCCGACGCCGCCGTGGGGCCAGCCCTCCTCGACGATGACGGCGCGGTTGGTCTTGCGGACCGACTCGAGGATCGTGTCGAGGTCAAGCGGGCGCAGGGTGCGGGGGTCGATCACCTCGGCCTCGACTCCGTGCTCGTGGGCGAGCTGGCTCGCCGCGCCCTCGGCGACGTGGGCCATTTTGAGGACGCCGATGATGGTGACGTCGTTGCCCTCGCGGCGCACCGCCGCCTGGCCGAAGCGCAGCGGCTCGGCCCCGTTCTCGCCCTCGGGCACCTCGCCCCGCACCCCGTAGAGGCCCTCGTGCTCGATGAAGACGACCGGGTTGTCGTCGCGGATCGCCGCCTTCAGCAGCGCCTTGCCGTCGGCCGGGGTCGAGGGGCAGGCGACGAGCAGTCCCGGCACCTGCAGGTAGAGCGCCTCGAAGCTGTGGGAGTGGGTGGGGCCGAGCTGGTGTCCGCCGCCGCCTGGCATCCGGATCACCATCGGCACCTTCGCCTGGCCGTTGAACATGTAGGGGATCGCGGCGGCGTGGTTGACGATCTGGTCGAGCGCCAGCAGGCTGAAGTTGACCGTCATCAGCTCGACGATCGGGCGCAGCCCGTTCATCGCCGCGCCGACGCCGGTGCCGACGATCGTGTTCTCGGAGATCGGGGTGTCGCGGACACGGCGCTCGCCGAACTCCTCGAGCAGGCCTTCGGTCACCTTGAAGGCGCCTTCGAAGACGCCGACGTCCTCGCCCATCACGAAGACGGACTCGTCGGCGCGCATCTCCTCGACCATCGCGTCACGCAGCGCCTCCCGCATCCGCAGCGTGGCCATCAGTCGTCGTCCTCCGCCTCGGCGCCGTCGGCCTGGACCTCTTCCGGCTCGTCGCCGACCTCGCGCTCGGCCGAGACGCGCGGCTCGACTCCCTCCTGCGCGTCGCCCCCCGTCGCCGGGTTCGGACGCGGCCCCTCCGGCTGGCCGGCGTAGGCGGCGCCGGCCTCGGCCAGCTCCCGCGCGGCGTCGGGCATGTGCCCCTCGTCCTCGCCGCGGTGCGGCTCCGGGCTGCGCTCGTCGACCGCGTACCAGCCGCCCGGCTCGGTCTGGGCGTAGAGGTTTTCGTACATCGTGTCGAGCGCCGGCTCAGGCGAGGCTTCGGCGAACTCGACCGCCGCCTTGACCGCCTCCTCGGCCGCCTCGCGCGCCTGCGCCACCTCGCGCTCGCCGAGCACGTCGGCCTCACGACAGCGTTTCGCGAAGCTCTCGATCGGGTCTTTCTCCTGCCACTCCTCGACCTCCTCGCGCTCGCGGTAGACCTCGGGGTCGGCGGCCGAGTGGCCTTTGTAGCGGTAGGTGAAGGCCTCGAGCAGGGTCGGCCGCTGCTCCTCGCGCGCCAGCCTGATCCCCTCGGCGACGCCCTCGCGGACCTCGGCGACGTCCATCCCGTCGATCCGCTCGCCGCTGATCCCGTAGCCCTCGGCCTTCTTCGAGAGGTCGGTCTGGGCCGAGTGGCGCTCGACCGAGGTCCCCATCCCGTAGAGGTTGTTCTCGACCAGGAAGAGGATCGGCAGCTTCCACAGCGCCGCCAGGTTCATCGTCTCGCCGAAGTTGCCGGTGTTGGAGGCGCCGTCGCCGAACATGCAGACGGTGACCGCGTCTTCGCCCTTGTACTGGGAGCCGAGGGCGAGGCCGGCGGCGATCGGCAGGTTGCCGCCGACGATCCCGTAGCCACCCATGAAGCGTTTCTCGGCGTCGAAGATGTGCATGCTGCCGCCGCGGCCGCCGCTGGTCCCGTCGACGCGGCCGAACAGCTCCGCCATCACCCGCTTGGGCTCGGTGCCGCGGGCGATCGCGTGGCCGTGGGTGCGGTAGGTGCCGATGAGGAAGTCTTCGGGGCGCATGACCGAGGTGGTGCCGACGATCGTCGCCTCCTCGCCGATCGCCAGGTGCAGGAAGCCACCGGCCCGCGCCCGCTGGTACTGGCGCCCCGCCTCCTCCTCGAAGCGACGGATCAGCGCCATCCGCGCGAGCAGCTCGTAACAGGTGGCGGCGTCAGGCAGATCTGCCATCGGAGTCACCTTAGAGAACTACCCGCCGCGGCCTGCCGTGTCGACTTTGTGACCCCCCAGGGCACCAAAGTCGACACGTCCCTAGTGCGCCGCCGCCTCCACCGCTTCCTCGAGGCGGTCGTCGCCCCAGAAGACCTCGTCGCCGACGACGACCGCGGGAACGCCTTCGACGCCGAGGTCGCCGGCGCGGTCGGTCGCCTCCCGCAGCGCCCCTTTCACCCCTTGCGTTTCGACCGCTTTCAGCAGCGCTCGCGGGTGCAGCTCGCAGGCGGCGCCGGCGATCATCACGTTGTCGACGTCGGTGAGGTCGCGGCCGGCGGCGAACGCCTGGCGGAAGCCGGCGAGGGAGAAGGAGACGGTGCGGCCGGTCTGCTTGGCGAAGGTCGCCGCCCGCATCGCCACCAGCGAGTTGCCAGGCCACGGCTGCGGCCACGCGATCGGCGGCAGCCCGTAGGCGGCGGCGCGCCGCTCGATCTCCGCGATCCCCTCCGCCCGCGCCGGCGTTTCCGACCACGAGCCGCGGTCGAAGCGAGCGAAGAGGCCGCCGAGCAGGACCGGCTGCCACTCCGGCTGCTCCAGCTCCGCCTCGGCGAACAGCCCGCTGATCCGCTCGGCGGAGAGGTACGCGTAGGGCGAGCCGAGGTCGTAATAGAAGGTTGCGCGCACGCGGGGAACATACGCGCTTGTCGGGAGCGTGGCTGGTGTGGGAGGCTGCCCCCGTGCGCAGCGGAATCAGAACGCTCGGAATCGCCGTGGGGGCGCTGGCGCTCCTGGTCTGCCTCGTCGGCAGCGCCGCCGCCCAGACCTACACCGTCACCCGCACCGACGACCCCAGTCCGGCCCCGTGCGAACCCACCAACTGCTCGCTGCGGCAGGCGCTGGAGGCCGCCAACATGACGACGACGGTCGACGACGTCGTTGTGGTCCCGGCCAGCTCGGAGCCCTACATCCTCCAGTACGAAGAACTTGCGCTGCCGATCGCTGACGAGGTGGAAGTGAGAGGCGCCGGGGCGGACAAAACGGTGATCAAAGGGGACGGCAAAGAGTCGATCTTCTTCGTCGGCGCCAAGGCGACGCTGGCCGGGCTGACGATCACCGGCGGCACCTCGGCGATTCAGAGCAACGCCGAGCTCCTCGTGCGCGGCGTCAGCATCGAAGGCAACAAATGGAACGGCGGCACCGCCGGCATCATCAGCAACGGGCCGCTCACCGTCGAATCGAGCTTCCTCGGCTTCAACCGGACCGAAAACGTGACCGGCGGCGTCATCCACTCGAACGCTCCGGTGACGATCGTCAACAGCACGATCGCCCAGAACGTTTCGAAAGAAGGTCCGGGAGTTATCAGCACCGCCGCCGGCGTCCCGGTCTCGATCTTCAGCAGCGCGGTCGTCTCCAACCGCTCCGAAACCGGGCCGATGGCCGCCGTCGGTGGCACCCCGCTCACCCTGCGCAACAACGTCTTCGCCGACAACCGCGATGCGATCGGCCTCCGCAACTGCGCCTCGTCCGGTGGGCTTTCCTCCTTCGGCGGCAACGTCAGCGACGACGGCAGCTGCGGCAGCGGGGCGACCGACAAGCCCAACGTCAACCCGCTCCTCGGCGCCCTCGCCCTCCACGGCGGGACGACCCTCGTCTACGAGCTACTCCCCGGCAGCCCCGCGATCGACGCCGCTATCGAATGCCCGGCGGTCGATCAGCGCGGGGTCGCGCGGCCGCAGGGGCCGGCCTGCGACAGCGGTCCGTATGAGTACGTGCCGCCCTCGCCGCCGCCGCCCGGTGACACCGAGCTGGCGATGCGGCTGGGCAAAGGCAAGCTCTTCGTCAGCCGCAAAGGGCGGACGAAGGTGCGGCTCAGCTGTCCGAGCAGCGAGGCGACCCCACCTTGCAGCGGCAAGGTGAAGCTCGCCGGGCGCTTCTCCGCATCTGCCAAATTCAAAATCGGCGCAGGGAAGACGAAGGCCGTGGTCCTCCGGCTTCCCCGCAGCGCTGTGACCTTCCTCAAGGAGAACCCGAAGAAGCGGAAGGTCCGCGTGGTGGTCCGGGCGCGCGACGGCGCCGGCAACCAGCAGGTGATCAAACAGAAACGGCAGCTCGTCCCGCGCTAAGCGTGGATGGCCCAGCCGTCGACGGCGCGGGCTGCGTCCAGCACAGCCTCGGAGACCGTCGGGTGCGGATGGACGATCCGCGATAGCTCCTGATAGCCGCCCTCGAGCGCCTGGGTCGCGACCAGCTCGGCGATCATGTCGCAGGCGCGGTTGCCGACGATGTGGGCGCCGAGGACCTCGCCGTACTTGGCGTCGACGACGAGCTTGACGAGGCCGTCTTTGTCGTCGTAGACGACGCCCGCGCCCTCGCCGGCGATTTTCTGCTTGCCGACCTTGACCTCGTGGCCGGCCTCTTTCGCCTGCGCCTCGGTGAGGCCGACGCTGGCGACCTGCGGCGCGCAGAAGGTGGCGCCGACGATCAGGTTCTGGTCGACCGGGTGGGTCTCGACGCCGGCCGCGGCCTCGGCGGCGATCACGCCCTCCTCGGAGGCCTTGTGGGCAAGCGCCTTCTGGTTGACGAGATCGCCGATCGCGAAGACCTTCTGGTTCGTCGTGCGCTGGTACTCGTCGACTTTGATTTTGCGACCGCCCTCCTCGAGCTCGACGCCGGCCTCCTCGAGGCCAAGCCCCTCGACGTCGGGGGCGCGGCCGCCGGCGACGCAGAGGTAGTCGACCTCGGCGCTGTTGTCGCCGTAGGTGAACTTGACCGAGGACTCGCCGGCCTCGACGTTCTCCACCGGCGCGCCGGTGGAAATCTCGATCCCCTGTTTCTTGAAGACGCGTTCGACGACCTTGGCGATGTCCTTGTCCTCAGCGGGAAGGATCTGGTCGAGCATCTCGATCAGCAGCACCTCGGTGCCGAAGCGGGCGTAGGCGGAGGCGAGCTCGGCGCCGGAGGCGCCGGCGCCGACGACGGCGATCTTGTTCGGCCGCTCGGGTAGCGACCAGGCGCCCCAGGTTTCGAGGACGCGGCCGCCGAACTCGACGCCGGGGATCGGCAGCGCCACCGAGCCGGTCGCGAGCGTCACCGCCTTCGCCTCGTAGGTCTCGTCGCCGACCTTGACGTTGCCCTCGGCGGTGAGGGAGGCGTCGCCGTGGATGAACTCGATCTTGTTTTTCTTCCACAGCCCTTCGACGCCGCCGGACAGCGTCGCCGAGACGTCCTCGCGCCGTTTATGAAGAGCGCCCCAGTCGAGCTGGACGTCGTTGCCGACGACGCCGAGCTCGGCGCTCGACTGCGCCTCGTGGAAGATCTCCGCCGTCCGCAGCACCGTCTTCGCCGGGATGCAGGCGTAGTTGAGGCAGCGGCCACCGGCTTTGTCGCGCTCGACGACAGCGGTCTTCTGGCCCAGCTGCGCGGCGCGGATCGCGGCGACGTAGCCGCCCGGGCCCCCGCCGATGACGATCTGGTCGAAGGTTTCGGCCATCTGTCTGAGCCTATAGAAGGTGGGGTGCGGGCATTCCCCGCCTACCCCTTCTTCTGCCCCGGCATCCGGCCAGCGAGCCGGGAGAGCGGCTTGACCGCGCCCTGCAGCGTCTCGACGCTGCCGTTGAGCCCGTCGATCCCGGTCAGGATCCGCTCCATCAGCTCGTTCAGCTGGGTCATGCCCTTGTCGAGCCGGGTCAGCCCTTTGTCGATGCGGCCGATACCGTCGTCGAGTCGACCCATCGTCTCCGGCAGCTGCGAGAGGTGTCGCTGGACCTCGATCAGCACCGGCATCGCCTCCTCGATCGCGGCGATCCGCTCGTCCAGCGTCGGCAGGACGTCGCTCGCCTTGCGGACGCTCTTCATCTCCTTGCTCATCCCCGGCAGCGCCCCGGTGTCGGCGGCGACCCGCTCGAGCGCCTCGGCGACGCGCTCCAGCACCGCCGTGTGCTCTTTCATCGCCCGCGTGTTGTCAGCGATCTCCGGCAGCCGGCGCAGCGCGGCGACGGCGTCGCTGGGGAGCGAGGTGAAGCCGCCGAGGGAGGGCAGGTTCGCCACCGCTACTCCCGCGGCGCCCGGGTCGGCATCTGGATTCGGGCCATCGCCTTGACCATGAAGTAGAAGAAGGTCCCGGCGACGACGAGGAGGGCGAGGGTGCCGAGGATTTGGCCGACGCTGGAGGCGCCGACGACGAGGCCGAAGAAGGCGCTGAAGAGGATGACGACGAGGATCAGCTGGAAGCCGAGCACCGCCCAGTAGCGGGCGTGCCACATCCCCCAGGCCATCATTCCCATGATCACCGCGGGGGCAATGACCTGCGGCAGCCGCGGCTGTTCGCCGTTGACCTCGACGCCGCTGGCGTAGCCGATCACGACCGATAGCGAGATCAGGGCGGCGACGACGGCGCCGACGGTGACGACGGTTGGCCGCTCGCCCTCGGCCAGCGGCTCGAGCGCTTCCCGCGCTTCCTGGTTGCGCTGCTCGGCCTTCGCGTAGCCGCGGGTCATCGGGTTCGCCTTCGGCGCTCCCGCGCCCCGCTGCTTGCGCTTGACCGGTTCAGCCACCGGGCGCCACGCCCCTCTCGGCGCCGCCGAAGGCCTGCCGCAGCTCGGCCGCGGTCGCGGCCGGGTCGGCGGCGTCGCGGACCGCGCGCACGACGCAGAGCCGCTCGGCCCCGGCGGCGACGACCTGCTCGGCGTTGCCGGTGTCGATGCCGCCGATCGCGAAGAAGGGGTGCGGCGCGTCGGCGGCGGCGTGCTCGATCAGCTCGATGCCGACCGCGGGCCGCCCCTCCTTCGTCGGCGTCTCCCAGATCGGGCCGACGCTGATGTAGTCGACGGGGCGCCCGGCGCTGGCCGCGATCTGCTCGGTGGAGTGGGTCGAGAGGCCGATGATCGCGTCGGGCCCGAGCAGCTCACGCGCCCGCTCGGCGCTGACGTCGTCCTGGCCGACGTGGACCCCGTCGGCGTCGCAGATTCGCGCCAGCTCCGGGTCGTCATTGAGGATGAAGAGGGCGCTGAAGGTGTCGGCGACGCGGCGGAAGGTTGCCGCGGCGCGTTCGATCCCGTCCCGTCCCAGCTCCTTCTCGCGCAGCTGGACGATGTCAGCGCCGCCGGTCAGCGCCGCCCGCAGCAGCGCTTCGAGGTCGGTCTGGGGCCGGGCGTCGCAGACGAAATAGAGGCGGGCGGTCCGCAGGCGCTCGCGGCGCAGCGGGCCATCGCCCTCGGGCAGGGAGAGGCTCATGAGCGGATTATGGCTGGCGGCCCCTGCCGGGCACCGCCGAGGGGTAGCATCGACTGGGCACGGGAGCCCGCGAGGGCTGAGAGGGTGGCATCGAGGCCACCGACCGTATGGACCTGATCCGGGTAATGCCGGCGGAGGCAAAGGCGTGAGCGAGAAGCGCGATTTCGATGTGGTGGTGGTCGGCGGCGGAGTGATCGGCCTCAGCTGCGCCTGGCGCTTGGCGCAGCGCGGAGCGCGCGTGACCGTGCTGGACCGCGGCCAGCCCGGCCACGGGGCGACGCGGGTCGCGGCCGGAATGCTGGCGCCGGTCGGCGAGCTGACCTTCGGCGAGCCGGAGCTGCTGGAGCTGACGCTGGCGGCGGCGAAGCTCTACCCGGGCTTCATCGCCGAGCTCGAGGCGGCGACGGGGGAGACCACCCGCTACGAACAGCTCGGGGCGCTGCATGTCGCCCTCGACCGCGACGAGGCGGCGCAGTTGCGGCGCGTCCACGACCTGCAGCGCTCGCTGGAGCTGGAGGCGGAGTGGCTGCCGCCGCGGCGCTGCCGCGAGCTGGAGCCGGGGCTGACGCCCTCGTTCCACGGCGGTGTCTTCGCCGCCGGCGAGGCGGCGGTCGACCCGCGGGCGCTGACCGAAGTCCTCGTCGAAGCGGCAACGGCCGAGGGGGTGAAGCTGCGGCTGGGCGGTGGGCCCGTAGAGGGCATCTTCGAGGGCGAACGGCTGGCCGGAGTCAGGACGACGGGCGCGGAGCTGCGCGCCGATGCCGTCGTCCTCGCCGCCGGCGCCTGGTCGGGTGCCATCGAGTGGCTGCCGGAGGAAGCGCGCCCGCCGGTGCGGCCGGTGAAAGGCCAGGTGGTCGAGCTGCGCAGCCGCGACGGCGAGCCCCCCGCCCGCCACATCCTCGCCTCCGAGCGCGTCTACCTGGTGCCGCGCCCCGACGGCCGCCTCGTCATCGGTGCCACCGTCGAAGAAATGGGCTTCGACACCGCCGTCACCGGCGGCGGCGTCCACGAGTTGCTGCGCGAGGCCTACCGCCTCCTCCCCGACGTCGCCGAGATGGAGTGGGTCGGCGCCACCGCCGGCCTCCGTCCCGGCACCCCGAACAACCTCCCCCTCGTAGGCCCCGGCGCAATCGACGGCCTGGTCCTTGCAACGGGCCACTTCCGCAACGGCATCCTCCTGGCGCCGCTCGCGGCTCAGGCCGTCGCGGACCACATTGCGTCCTCGTCGGATTCGCAGCGGCGTTCGTCCTTGGACCGGAATAGCCGTCCCAAGGACGAACGCGCTGTTACGGGAGTGGGACGAAACTCATGAGGATTGAGCTGAACGGCGCGACGCTGGAGTTGCCTGAGGACGCGACGCTTGACGCCGCGGTCCGCGCTTCCGGGGCCGGGGAGGGGGGACGCGGGGTCGCGGTCGCGCTCGACGGCGAGGTCGTTCCGCGCGGCGAGTGGGCGGCGACGCCGCTGCGGGAGGGGCAGGCGGTCGAGGTGCTCGCGGCGATCCAGGGCGGGGCCGAGACCTGGCAGCTCGGCGGCCGCGAGTGGGGCTCGCGCCTGATCGCCGGCACCGGCGGCTTCCGCTCGCTGGAGCAGATGGAGGCGGCGTTGCAGGCGGCCGGGACCGAGATCGTCACCGTCGCCCTGCGCCGCATCGACCCCGCCGCCGAGGGCTCGGTCCTCGACGTGATCGACCGCCTCGGCCTCTTCGTCCTCCCCAACACCGCCGGCTGTTACACCGCCCGCGACGCGGTCCGCACCGCCAAGCTCGCCCGCGAGGCCTTCGGGACCGACTGGGTGAAGCTCGAGGTGATCGGCGACGATCGAACGCTCCTGCCCGATCCGGCCGAGCTCCTCGATGCCGCCGAGCAGCTCGTCGACGATGGCTTCA
>DASTYZ010000120.1:0-31450 GCA_035764545.1 Solirubrobacterales bacterium
GGGCACTGAGCACGGAGACCGAGCGTTGCGGCTCGTGGCGCCAGCCATCCCCGATCCGACTCGGCGGAGGTGCGCCCCGAGACCCCCACCGACACCCTCCCTACCAAGAGGAGTGCGCACACTCAGCCCCGGGTAGTTGCCAGACATGCCAGACAACGATCCTCAGACCCAGCTAGTCAAGTACCTGACCGACGTCCACTCGATCGAGGAACAGGCCGCCGTGCAGATGCGCCGCGCCCCCGATCTGGTCGAGGGCGCCTTCGCCGAGGCCTTCCGCAAGCACCTCGGTGAGACCGAATCCCAGGAGCAACGGGTGCGCGAGCGCCTCGAGGCCCATGAAGCATCTCCCTCGAAGCTGAAGGACGTCGCCGGCCAGGCCGGTGGCTTCGGGATGGTCCTCTTCGCCCGCTCGCAGCCGGACACGCCCGGCAAGCTGGCGATGCACGCCTTCTCCTACGAGCACATGGAGGTTGCCGCCTACGAGCTGCTCGGGATCGCCGCCCGCGAAGCCGGCGACGAGGCGACCGCGGCGATGGCGGCGGCGATCGCCGACGAGGAGCGGGAGATGGCGGGCCGGATCGCCGACCACTGGGACGACGCCGTCGAGCAGGCGCTCGCCCAAGTCGAACCCGACGACCTCGGCGACACCCTCAACACCTACCTCGCCGACGTCCACGCGCTCGAGGGGCAGTCGCAGAAGCTGCTGGAGAGAGGCAAGGAGATGGACGTTCCGGAGGCGCTCCGCACCGCCCTCGACCACCACCTCACCGAGACCGAAGGGCATCTGGAGAAAATCGAGCGCCGCCTCGACGACCGCGGCGCCACCCCCTCGACCCTGAAGGACGCGGCGCTTCGCCTTGGCGCCCTCAACTGGGGCGTCTTCTTCGCCGCCCAGCCGGACACGCCGGCCAAGCTCTCCGGCTTCGCCTACGCGGTCGAGAACCTCGAGGTCGCCGCCTACGAGCTGCTCCTGCGGGTCGCCCGCCGCGCCGGCGACGATGAGACGGTCGCGATGGCCGAGTCGATCCTCGCCGAGGAGAAGGCCGCGGCGAAATCGGTCGCCGACCAGTGGCCGGTCTCGATGAGCGTCGCCTGAGGACTAGGAGCGCTGCGGCAGCGTCCGCTTCACAGCCGCCAGGTGCAGGTCCTCGACGACCTGGCCCTGGCGGTCGGCGCGCTCGGCGAGGGCGTGGAAGTCGAAGCCCTCGAGCGAGTCGCCGAAGCTCTCCTCGAGCGCGTTCCAGAGCTGCATCTTGCCGCCGATCCCTGAGGCCAGGACCTCGAGCTCGAGCACGCGGCTGAGCGGGGAGTAGCTGCGCAGGTGGCCGTTCGGCTTGAGGCGGCCGAGCCGCTCGGCGACTTTCGCCAGCGCCGGTTTGATCTGGTCGCGCTTGATCCCGAGGCGGTCGGTGAGGCGGATCAGCGTCTCCCGATCCTCCTCGACCTCAGTGCAGATCCGCGTCAGCGGCTGGCCGAACTCGGCGTCGCCGGAGTTGCTCGACCGCAGGCGGCGGGCCAGCTCGACTCCGAGCGCGGCCCCCGCCAGATGGTCGTTCAGGTAGATGGCCAGGTAGCGACCGTGGTCAGCTTTCTCGGCCATCGCTGTGGCTAAGCCTCCTCGTAGGGGTCTTTCTCGCCGGCCAGCTGCAACGCGCACTCCTTGGTCTCGCTGAAGTGCCGTTCCTGGATCGGCAGCGCCCATTGGACCAGTTCGGAGATCTGCTCCTCGCCGGCCTGCTCGTTCAGCTTCTGCAGCACCGCCCAGTGGCCGACCTCGCCGGCCTCGGCCATCGTCATGAACTCGAAGCCGTCGAGCCCGTCGGCGTCGTCGCCGAGGTAGGTCTCCATCATCTCCGAGGCCTCGCCTTTGGTCTCTTTGGCCTTTTCGAGGATCGCCGTCTTCTTGCCGTCGCGCTGCTCGGCGATCTCGGTCCCGCGCCGGGCCGTCTCCTCGGCCTCCTCGCGCATCTGCTGCAGTTTCGAGGCGACGCTGTCGTCGTCGACGAGGCCCTCGACCTTCTCGGTCGCTTTCTGCGCCGCTTCGGCAAGCCCGATTACCTCCGCGAGCTTCTCCTCCAAAGTCGTCAACTCAGCCATCGTCATTCCTCCTGCGGTTTGGGGTTGGCGGTTGCCGTTTCCCTACCCGAGCCAGACGTGTTCGAAGCGCAGGCCGGAGGCGGTGGGGTGGAGGAGCCCCATCGAGGGATGGGGTGCCCGGCGGCGCTCGGTCGGACTGCCGGGGTTGAAGATCTGAAAGCCGTCTGCCTCTTCGTGCAGGGGCAGGTGGCTGTGGCCGAAGACCAGTGCGTCCGCGTCGGGGAAGCGGGCGCGCATGCGGGCGAGACGGCCCTTGGCGGGGCCGGTGTCATGGAGGAGGGCGACGGTGTGGCCGCCGATCTCGGCTTCAAGGGACTCGGGCAACTCCCGCCGCAGCTCGGCGTCGTCGACGTTTCCATGCACCGCCAGGACCACCGGGCAGAGCTGCCGCAGCTCTTCCAGGACCGAGGCGGCGGAGAAGTCGCCGGCGTGGATCAGCGCCTCGGCGTTGCGGATGTTTTCGACGCACGCCTCCGGCAGCTGCCGTTTGCCCTTCGGCATGTGCGTGTCGGAGATGACCGCGATCAACCGGTGGCGGCGAGCGGGGCGTCGATCTCGTAGCCGAACTCGGTCAGCGTCTCGCCCATCACCTCGTGCATCGCCCGCTGCTCTGCCGCGTTGAGGTTGTCGCGCCAGCCGCCGGGCCGCGCCTGGCGGATGAAGCGGCGCCGTCCGCGCGCCTCGCTCGGCTGCTTCTCGAAGCGATGGGCTTCGACCACCTCCGAAACCCGGCTGGGGTCGAGACCGATCAGCTCGCAGACTCGGTCGAGGCACGTCTCCGTCTCGCCGCGCAGATCCTCGTAGCGGATCTTGATCCGGTCCTCCGGCGCCCTCGCCTCGTACGCCTTGCGGACCTCGCGGCTGCGGAAGGCCCAGACTTCCGAGAGCCAGCGGATCAGCGGGATCCGGCCCTCCTCGGAGACCGGGAAGGCACCGCCGGGGATCGCCCAGGAGCCCTCGCTGTAGGCGTCGAGCCATGAGTCGACGACGTCGCGGCCGTCGCGGAGAAGGAAGATCACCTTCGATCGCGGGAAGAGCCCGGCGAGGAAGGGAGCGACGTGCGACCCGGGCTCCTTGACGACGTAGGCAGCGTCCCCCGGCTCGTCACCCTCGGCCTGAGCCTCGAAGCGCGCTTCGATCAGCTGCCGCAGCGGCCCCTCCCAGGCGTCGCGATAGCGCTCGGCGAAGAAGTAGCCGGGCTCTTCGGCCTTGAGGTCGAGCAGGGTGTTGAGCTGGGGCGGGTTCTCGCAGGCCGCCCAGGCGAGGGGAAGCGGCCGCCAGACGCCGAGGTGATGGCCGAGGTGCGGATCGTCGATCGGGACCACCCCGTCGAGGTCAGAGAGCATCTTCAGCAACCAGGTGCTGCCGCTGCGGGACGAGCCGAAGATCCAAGCCAAGCGGTTCTCCTGCATGGTGGGAGGACGTTACCCCCGGCGCCGCCGGAATTAAACCTCAAGACTTCTTCCGGAAAAGCCCCCGCAGGCCGGCTCCGGCGGCGGCGAGAAAGGCGCGCCTCAGGGTTCGCTGCCGCCGCGCGTGCCAGCCGCCTTCGGCCGCGTGCGGACCACGGCTCTCGAGCACGTTGCCCGGCGCCGGCGCCGCCGGGACGCTGCCGAAGGAGCCGCTGACGAAGGCACCATGGGCGAGGCGGCGGTAAAGGGGCGGCGCCGCCGCGTGGAGGATCTCCAGCGCCCGTCCGGACTGGCCGTAGTTGACTTCGCGCTTCGGGTTTTCGGCGCAGAGTTCGATTCCTTCAGCCACCTCTTCGACATCGAGGACCGGCGGGATCGGCCGCACCTGGTGGCCGGTGAAGTTGCCGGCGTGCTCGAAAATCGGCGTGTCGACCGCCTGCGGGACGATCGTCGCGACGTGGATCTCCTCCTCGTCGACCAGTTCGCCGGTCAGGCATTCGGAGAAGGCGCGAACCGCGTTCTTGCTGACGATGTAGGGGGTGACCTGCGGGGTGCTGACCCGGCCCCAGACCGAGGACATGTTGATCAGCACCCCAGAGCCCTGTGCCCGGAAGCGTTTCAACGCGGCCCGAGCGCCATGCACCTGGCCCATCAGGTTGGTCTCGATGATCTGGCGGAAGACCTCGGAGGGAATCTCCTCGAAGGGCCCATAGGCGATCGTGCCGGCGTTGTTGACCCAGACGTCGAGCCGCCCGAAGCGCTCGACGATCGCGGCGGCGAAGGCCTCGACCGCCTCCTCGTCAGAGACGTCAAGCGGTCGCTGCAGGACCCGCGCTCCCGCGGCTTCGCACTCCTCGGCGATCTCGGCAAGCGGCTCCGGCGAGCGTGCGCAGAGCGCCAGGGTCGCCCGGCGCCGCGCCAGCCGCAGCGCCGCCGCCCGGCCGATCCCGCTCGAGGCACCGGTGATCGCCACCACCGCTTCCTCCAGCGGACGCGGCACGCCGATCCCTAGCCGAGCCCCTTCTCCTCAGCGGCTTTATAGGCGATCTGGAAAAAGTCCGAGATCGTCAGCGCCGCGAAGAGAGAGGCGATGAAGCGGGTCAGGCGGGGGGCGAAGACTAGGCCGACCGAGAAGGCGGCGACGACCCAGAGGCCGAGGCAGTAAGGGCAGATCAGCAGCTCCCCGATCGCCTTCTGCAGCCCGCTCCCGCGCGAGCTCTCCTCGAGCTCTGCCGGCCCACCCTTGCCTTCCAGTTCGGTGAACGGCGCCCTGATCGGGCTCGTCACCTTGTCCTTGGCAATCAGACGGCTGAGTTTGTGGGATGCGGTGCCGACGAGGGCAAGGTCGCCGGCCGAAAGCTCCGCCGGCAACTCGCGCCCCTGCCGCTTGGCTACCAACAGCGCCGCGCTGACCAGCGCGCCGAAGATGCTCATGAAGGCGAGATAGGGGCCGAACGGCGGCCGTTTCCGCGGATCGGCGTAGCCGGCGACGGCGGCGGGTGCGTCCTCTAACGACGGGCTCATCGACTCCGGCTACCCGCTGCGGTGAAGATTCCAACCCTCGCTGCTGACCGCGAGGTGGAAGGCCCCGTCGGGGCCGCGCCGCTCGATCACGAGCCCTTGCGAAATCGCCCGTCGCAGCGCCCGCCGCATGTCTCGCGAGCCGGTCTTCGGGAACCGCTGCTCGAGCTCACCGCGGCGGCAGAAGCCATCGTCGGCCAGAGCGACGATCTCAGCGACGATCTGCTCGGGTGCAGGCAAGGCGCGACGAGGGGACACGGGGGCGAGCTTAAGTTAGGATCAAGCCGATGCTTCGGAGCTTCGCGCCGGGGCACTGCCACACATACGAGGGCACGGGGTCCGGCTCGGGAAAGTCGGCCTACGGACCGAAACTGAAAATCGATCCGCAGAAGGTTTCCACCGATGCCATTTTCTTCGAATGACGATCAGTTGATGCAGCGCTTCAAAGTCAACCAGCGAGACCTGCGGCCCGGTTGCAGGGACATCCAGATCGAAGGCGAGCTGGACCTCGCCGTCGCGGGGCAGCTGGACGAGGTGCTTACCGCCGCCGTGTCTGAGTGCCGTTGCGTGCTCGTCGGTCTCGAGCGCTGCGAGTTCATCGACTCTTCCGGCATCGCCGTCATCCTCCGCGCCCACAACCGCATGGAGGGCGAGGGAAACCGCCTGGCCGTCTACGCCCCGACCGCCCAGGTCCTGCGAGTGCTCTCCATGACCGGTCTGACCTCCAACGGGCTCGTCTTCGACAGCGCCGAGGAGGCGCTGGCGGCGGTCGGCGAGCCCGCGGGCGAGCGCGACTAGCCGAAGCCGGGCTCGAGGCGCTGGAAGGTGCGCCACCAGCCGTGGTCGAGTGTGGCGTGCTCGACCGCTTGCAGGAGCGAGCCGTCGTCGTCATGGAGCTCGTAGCTGACCACCGGCGTCTCTCCTTCGAGCTCGACGGCGACGATCCGGGCCATCAACAGGTAAGGAGGGCAACTCAGCCAGACCTCTCCGGGTTTAGGCAGGGTTTTTACATTGGAGCTCGCCATGGGCTTTCGGTACCCCTGCATTCGACGCGAAAACCGTGAACCTTCCCCGAAATTGGGGTAAAGACGAGATAATTTTTCTGGGTTTGTGGAGGCTGTTTGCCGCCGTCGGGCAGCTCAGGTCCCCTGTCGCTGCCCAACCCCCGTCGCGATCTCCCCGGCTCGCATCGGCCCGCCGGCGTCCGGCTCCAGCGGCGGCGTCGGCGCCCCCTCCGCGTGCCGCATTCCGTCGAGGAGGTCGTCAAGCGCCTCCAGCGAGCTCATCGTCGGCTTCCAGCCGAGCTCCTCGCGGGCGCGGCTCGTGTCCATCATCGGCACCCCGAGGGCGAGGTCGAGCCAGCCGGGGGAGGTGGGCTGCAAGCGCAGCTTCCAGCTCAGGTCGGCGGCGCCGCGGAGGGCCCGGGCCGGCAGCGGGAAGCTGCGGGCGCCGAAGAACTCACAGAGCTCCTCGACCCCGATCTCCGGCTCGGCGGCGATGTTGAAGGCGCCGTGGACGTCGCGCACGACCGCCTGCCGGTAGGCCTCGCCGACATCGCGCGAGTGGACCGCCTGGAAGCGCAGCCGTGGCACCCGCGGGATCAGCGGCACCAGCTGCTTGCGAACCAGGAAGCCGGGCAGGAAGGGCCCCGCGAAGAGGCGGCGGATCTCGCTGCCCGCCTCGGATTTGAAGATCAGGCCGGGGCGGAGGCGAACGACTCGCAGCTCCGGCGCCCGCCCTTCCAGCTCGTCGAGCAGGTCTTCGACAGCGGCCTTGTGACGCGAGTAGAAGGAGGTGGGGATCCCCTCGACGGGCCAGGACTCGTCCACCGCTCGTTTCTTCGGGCCGGGGCTGTAGGCGCCGACCGAGGAGGCGTGGACGAGGGCGGGAACCTTCGCCGCCGCGGCGGCATCGAAGACGCGGCGGCTGCCCTCGACGTTGATCCGCTCGGTCACCTCTTCGTCGCGACTCGGCTGGATCGCCCAGGCGAGGTGAATGACGGCGTCGGCACCGCTGAAGATCGGCCCGAGGTCGTCGCTGACGACGTCGGCGCCGACCCATCGCACCTTCGGCATCTCGACCGCGGGCACGCGGCGGGCGAGGCCGACGATCTCGTCGACCTTCGCCTCGCGGTCCAGCGCCTCGAGGACGCTGGTGCCGACGTTGCCGCTCGCTCCGGTGACGACTACTCGCATGGCTTCTCCTACGGCTGGATCACGAACTTGATCGCGCCGTCTTCCTTCTTCTGGAACTTCTCGTAGGCATCCGGCACCTCGTCGATGCCGATCTTGTGGGAGGCGAGGTCCTCGGTCCCGAGGGGGTCGGCGTCGTCGCTGACCAGCGGCAGGATCTCGTCGATCCATTTCTTCACGTGCGCCTGGCCCATCCGCAGCTGCACGCCCTTGTCGAAGAGCTGGAACATCGGGATCGGGTCGACGACGCCGCCGTAGACGCCGCTGATCGAGACGGTTCCGCCGCGGCGGACCGTGTCGAAGCAGGCATACAGCGCCGACATCCGGTCGATCGCCGCTTTTTCGATCAGCTTCTCGGCGACCGCGTCCGGCAGCAGACCGGCAGCTTTCTGGGCGAACTCGCCGACCGGGGCGCCGTGCGCCTCCATCCCGACCGCGTCGATCGCGGCGTCGGTGCCGCGGCCCTCGGTCATCTCGCGGATCGTGTCGGAGATGTCGTCGTGCTCTTCGAGGTCGAGCGTCTCGATCCCGTGCTTCCGCGCCAGCTCGAGCCGCTCGGGGACGAGGTCGATGCCGATCACCCGCGCGCCTTTATGGGCGGCGATGCGGGCGGTCATCTGGCCGATCGGACCGAGGCCGAAGACGGCGACCGAGCCGCCCTCGGGGATCGCCGCGTACTCGACCGCCTGCCAGGAGGTCGGCAGCACGTCGGAGAGGTAGAGGAAGCGGTCGTCGGGCGGGCCCTCGGACACCTTGATCGGCCCGAAGTGGGCCTGCGGCACGCGCAGGTACTCGGCCTGCCCCCCCGGCACCTGGCCGTAGAGCTTGGTGTAGCCGAGCAGCGAGGCGCCTTTTTCTTCCTCGCGGTTCTGGGTCGTCTCGCACTGGGCGAAGAGCTGGCGGTCGCACATCCAGCAGTGCCCGCAGGAGATGTTGAAGGGGATGACGACGCGGTCGCCGGCCTTGATGTGCGTCACCTCGGGGCCGACCTCCTCGACGATCCCCATCGGCTCGTGGCCGAGGATGTCCCCCTCGGTCATGAACGGCGAGAGGATCTCGTAGAGGTGGAGGTCGGAGCCGCAGATCGCGCTCGAGGTGATCTTGATCACCGCATCCGTGGCCTCTTCGATCTTCGGGTCCTCGACCTCGTCGACGCGGACGTCGCGGGGGCCATGCCAGACGGCAGCCTTCATCGTTCTTCCTCGCTTTTCCCTCGCTGTCTCGTTATCCACTGGTCCCCGTGCCCGGGCGAGACGAAACGGGAAGAAGAGGCTTCGCCCGTTAAGAAACGAGATCGAGAACTTCGCGCTCGATCTTCAGCCGCTGCTTGGCGCTCAGCCGGCCGTTGGCGCTGACCGAGGGGCGGATCGTGTCGCCGTTGCGGTAGCGGTCGAGGACGCGGGGGTCGATGTAGGAAGCGCGGCAGACGGCAGGGGTGTTGCCGAGCGCTTCGGAGACCTGTTTGACAGCGTTGGCGATGCAGCGCTTCGCCGCCGCTTCGGAGCGGGGCTTCTCCTCGCCTGCCAGGGCGACCGCGGCGAGCACGGTGCCGTGCCAGGTGCGGAAGTCCTTGGCCGAGAACTCGTCGCCGATCTTGGCGTGGATGTACTCGTTGATCTCGTCAGAGCGGACGTCGACCCATTCGCCGCCGGCCCGGTAGGCGAGCAGGTCCTCGGGGCCGCCGCGGCGCCGGTACATCGTTTCGATCGCGCGGCGGGCGGCGGCGTCGCGGATCGACTGGATCCGGCGCTGGCCACTCTTGGCCGGGAAGTCGAAGACGACCTCGCTGCGCTTGATCGTGACGTGCTCGCGGCGCACGGTGGCGAGCCCGTAGCTCTCGTTTTCCTCGGCGTAGACCTCGCTGCCGACGCGGAAGAAGCCGAGGTCGAGGAGCCGGATGGCGCAGGCGAGCGCTCGCTCCCGCGGCATCCCCTGGCGGCGCAGGTCGGCGGTGACGGCGCGGCGCAGCTTCGGCAGCTTGCGGGCGAAATCGCGCACCAGCTCGTACTTGCGTTCCGCCTGCCGCTGCTGCCAGCGCTCGTGGTAGAGGTACTGCTTGCGCCCGGCTTCGTCGTAGCCGGTGGCCTGGATGTGGCCGAAGGGGTCGGGGCAGATCCAGACCTCCTTCCAGGCCGGGGGGATGACCAGCGCCCGGATCCGCTCCAGCGTCTCCTCGTCAGCGATCTTCTCGCCGCTCCCGTCCTCGAATGCGAAGCCGCGCCCGCGGCGCACGCGCTTGATCCCGGGCCCGGCACAATCGGCGCGGCGAAGACGACCGCGGCGCGGCGCAGCAGCGGTAGTGCTCACCTGGAAGACACAAGTTCAGCGCCGCTAGCCATAGCCGCCAGCTACCCAAACTCCCAGGGGGGAGAAACCGCACCGGCCACGCCCTTATCCCCGCAGGTGGCCGCCGAGACCGCAAAATTCATTCTTGAGGAAGGAATTTTGCGGTCTCGCGATGACGATCGCTGGCTGGCTGGGCTGGCGGAGTGGCAATACGGGGTCGTGGGGCGGTGGCAGCTGCTTGAGGCGGGGTGGAGCGATGGAGCGATCGAGGCGCGCGTTCGGCATGGCCGACTGCACCCGCTGTACGCCGGCGTGTACCGCGTGGGTCACGGGTTGCTGCAAAGGGAGGGGAGATGGATGGCGGCAGTGCTCGCTTCCGGACCCGACGCCGTCCTAAGCCACTGGTCTGCCGCGGCTCTCTGGATGATCCGGACGAACTCGCGCACTGTCATCGACGTCACCTGCCCACACAAGAGCCGAACCTGGGCCGGGATCAAGCGGCACCACAAAGCGCTTCCCGCTGACGAGATTGCCGCTGAGGAAGGGATCCCCGTCACGAGCGTGCCTCGCACCATCTTCGACTTCGCTGCCACCGAACCGCTCGACGTCGTCAAGGCGCTCCTGCGAGAGATGGAATTCCGTGAACTGCGGGATCGGTTATCGCTCTGGGACCTCGTCGAGCGCTATCCCGGCCGGCGCGGCGTGCGGAAGGTGCGCTGGGTGCTCGAAGGGGTGAAGGACGAACCCGCCGGCGAGCGCAAGAGTCCACTGGAGGACCGCTTCGTTCCCTTCCTGCGCCGGCACCACCTGCCGCTGCCCCTCTTCAACGACTGGGTCCAAGCCGGAGCGAAGCGCTTCCAGGTCGACTGCCGCTGGCCGGGGACCAACCAGATCGTCGAGCTAGACGGCTGGCAGGCCCACAAGACCCCCAGCGCCTTCCGAGAAGACCGCGCCCGGGACCGGATCCTCCACGTCCACGGCTACTCCGTCACCCACCTCACCTGGAACCAGCTGGACGACGAACCAGAGGCGGTCGCCGCCGACCTCCGGGTGCTACTGAGCTAAGAGACCCCGGCCACCGGCTCGACCCGGAACGCGGACCGGGTCGGATGCGCCGGCTTGTAGAAAGTCGCCGTCTGGGTCAGCACCCGCCACGGGCTCGGCAACATGCCGCCGGGGGCCGCGAGGAAGCGGGTGAAGAGGACGGAGGCGCGGCGGCAGGTGATCGCCGAGCGCGCCGGGATGTAGAGCAGATACTGGCCCTTGGCGAAGTAGAGAGGGCCGACGTCGGAGCCGGCGTTGACGGTGAAGGTGCCGGGGCAGAGCTTGCCGAGTTCGGGGTTGGTGCCGCCTCCACCGCCGCCGATCCGCTCGACGGTGAAGCCGGGCAGGTTGCCGCGGGTGAAGGACGCCTTACCGCTCTCTTCGGCGACCACTTTCCAGGGCTTCGGCAGGTTGCCGTCCCAGTCCTGGAGGAAGCGGGCGAAGAGTTTCGAGCCTTCCTGGCAGCTAAGGCCAGCTTTGACGCTGATCTCGTAATTCCCCGCTGGCAGGCTCGCCGCGCCGATCTTGTCGTCGTGCAGAACTTTGAAGCTGGGGCAGGTCGCGGCGGCTGCCGAACCGCCTCCGAGTGACAACAGCGCCAAGACCGCAATCAGGCTCGCCGCAAAGGCAGCGGGCAGGCGGCGGCGGGAGGCTCGGACGGGACTCACGGCGCCGAAAGCTATCAGCGCCGACGCGTAGCATGCGCGCCACCGATGCCTGAACCCGTCAAGCGCAACCAGCGCTACATGCCTGGGCTGGACGGGCTACGTGCGATAGCCGTCCTCTCGGTCATCCTCTTCCACCTCGGTTTCGACTGGGCGCCAGGCGGCATGCTCGGGGTCGGCGTCTTCTTCACCCTCAGCGGCTACCTGATCACCGACATCCTGCTGAACCAGCTGAACGCCCGCGGCCGGATCAAGCTCGGCGCCTTCTGGCTCGCCCGCGCCCGCCGCCTGCTGCCGGCGCTCTTCCTGATGCTGGCGATCGTCGTCGCCTGGGTGACGATCTTCGGCCCCGCCCAGCCCGACCAGTTCCGCAAGGGCGTCGTCTCGGCAATCTTCTACGCCAACAACTGGCAGCAGATCTTCGCCGATGTCTCCTACTTCGCCCGCTTCGAAGCCGAAGGCCCGCTCGACCACCTCTGGTCGCTCTCGGTCGAGGAGCAGTTCTACATCCTCTGGCCGTTCCTGCTCCTGGCCGGGGTCAAGCTTGTCCACGAGCGCCCACTGCCCTCCGGCGTCCGCCCCCGCCTGGCGCTGCTGACGATCGCCGGCGCCGTCGCTTCCTCGATCCTGATGGCGGTCCTCTACGAACCGAGTTTCGACCCCTCGCGCCTCTACTTCGGCACCGACACCCGCGCCGGCGGCCTCCTCTTCGGCGCCGCCCTGGCGATGGTCTGGCCGAGCCGCAAACTGAGCCGCCGCATCGCCCCGCAGGCCCGCAACACGCTCGACGCGATGGGCGTCGCCGGCCTGGCGATTATCGGCCTGATGATCTGGCGGGCCGGGGAACTCTCGCCCTTCCTCTACCGCGGCGGCTTCGTCGTCCTCTCGCTGGCGACGGTGATGGTGCTGATGCCGCTCACCCATCCCGCCTGTCGCCTCGGCACCTGGCTGGGGGTGCGGCCGCTGCGCTGGGTCGGCGTCCGCTCCTACGGGATCTACCTCTGGCAGACGCCGATCATCGTCCTCACCACGCCTCAGGGCGCCGGCCACGAGGACAGCCTCACCCGCAGCCTCCTCCAGGTGGCGGCGATCTTCGCCATCGCCGCCCTCTCCTGGCGCTTCGTCGAGGAGCCGATCCGCCACGGCGCGATCGGCCGCTTCTTTGCCCGCCGCCGCGCGGTCGGCTGGAAATGGGAGACCTTCGCGCCGCCGATGCGGGTCGCGATCGTCGGCATGGGCATCGTCCTCGTCATCGCCGCCGCCGGCATGGCCGGCCTCAACTCGACCTCGGCCGAAGGAAACGACATCCGCGCCGAGCAGGCCCGAGCGGAGGGGACGACGAAGCCGCCGCCGCTGACCAAAGCGCAGGCCGAAGACTCGACCAAATCCTCCTGCAAAGCCGTCGTCCACATCGGCGACTCCACCTCCGAGGGCCTCGACAACGCCGAATACCTGCCGATCGAATCGCAGCGCATCCCCGCCCGCTACGCCGAAGTCGGCGCCAAAGAAGTCCACATGGAGGTGACGGGAGCGACCTCGATCGAAGAGCGCTTCGAAGGCAACCCCAACGCCCAGGAAGTCGCCGCCGCCTGGAAGGCGGAAGGCTTCAAAGGCTGCTGGGTGCTCGCCCTCGGCACCAACGAGGCCGCCAACGTCGCCGCCGGCTCCACCGTCACCGAGCGCGAACGGATCGAAAAAATGATGACCATCATCGGCGACGAACCGGTGCTATGGGTCAACGTGCGCTCGATCGTCGAAGCGGGCGATCCCTACTCGAAGCAGAACATGGAGAAGTGGGACGAGGAACTCGTCACCGCCTGCGCGACCTACCCCAACATGCGCGTCTACGACTGGGCCTCGGACCTCAAAGACGAGTGGTTCATCGAAGACGGCATCCACTTCACCTCACCGGGCTACGCCGCTCGCGCCGAGCTGATCGCCAACGCCCTCGCCCACGCCTTCCCGGAAAAAGGCGAAACCGAAGGCGGTTCGAAGAGCTGCGTCGTCAGCTAGCCCGGCTCAGCTTGCGAGGCCGACGATCTCGACCGGCTCCGGCTCCCCGGCCGGCTCGAAGCCCATGATCCGACCGTAGAAGTAGAGCTCGGCTTCGAGGCAGCGGATGTTCGTCTCCGCCTTGCGGAAGCCGTGCTGCTCGCCCTCGAAGGGGAGGTAGGCGTAGGGGACGCCAATGCGCTCCAGCGCCGCCGCCATCGTCTCCGCCTGGTTCGGCGGCACGACCATGTCCTCGAGGCCCTGGAAGAGGATCACCGGCACCTGCAGCTGCTCGACGTGGTTGATCGGCGAGCGCTCGCGGTAGAGATCGGCCTGCTCGGGATAGGGCCCGATCAGCAGGTCCAAGTAGCGCGACTCGAACTTGTGGGTGTCGGTGGCGAGTGCCTCGGCGTCGGCGACGCCGAAGTAGCTCGCCCCGGCGGCGAAGCCGTCGTGGAAGGTGAGCGCACAGAGGGTCGCGTAGCCGCCGGCCGAGCCGCCGCGGATCGCCAGCCGCCCGGCGTCGGCCGCGCCCTCGCCGGCGAGGTGGAGTGCCGCGTTGAGGCAGTCCTCATTGTCGACGACGCCCCAGGCCCCGCGCAGCTTGTTGCGGTAATCCCGCCCGTAGCCGCTGGAGCCGCGGTAGTTGACGTCGACGACACCGATCCCGCGGCTGGTCCAGTAGAGGAATTCACGGTCCAGGGCAGGGGTGGCGTGGGAGGTGGGCCCACCGTGGCTCTCGACGATCAGCGGCGGCAGTTCGCCCCCCGGCGCCTCGAACTCAGGGTTCGCCGGCGGGTAGTAGAAGCCGTAGGCAACCTCACCCTCGCCGGTCGGGAACTCGATCGGGCGCGGGCGGGAGACGTAGGCGGGGTCGACGGGATCGTCGCTGGAGGCGCGTACCACCTCGGTCTCTCCCCGCTCCGCGTCATAGACGACGACCGCGGCCTCGCTCTCGGGGCTCGCTGCCGCGAACGCGACCCGCTCACCCCGCGCCGAGAGCGCCGGAAAGCCGAAGGAGGTAAACGGAAGCTCGAGGTCGGTCGGTTCCCAGCCCTCGGGCCGCAGCAGGACGAGCCGTTCTTCGGCGCCGTCGGTGCGAACGCAGGCGATCGCCCCGCTCTCGAGGAAGGCGTAGGTGGCGCCGCCGAAGAGCCACTGCGGGTGGGCGTGGTCGGCGTGCTGGTCGGTGAGCTGGACGAGCGGGCCTTCCTCACCGCTCAACTCCGCTTCCGGCTCGCCGGCGCGGTAGATGTTCCACCAGCCGTCGCGGTCGGAGACGAAGTGCAGACGCCCGTGCCGGTCCCACTCAGGCTGGAAGACCGACTCCTCGCGGCCGCCGGCGACCAGCCGCTCCTCACCCGGGTCGGCGAGCGGCGCGACCCAGAGCTCGGTCCCGTCCCAGGGCATGTTCGGATGGTCCCAGCAGGTCCACGCCAGCCAATTGCCGTCTGGGCTGATCCGCGGGAACGAGTAGAAGTCCCGCCCGCCCGCCAGTACCTGCGGCGCGGCCGAGCCGTCGAGCGGCAGCGAGACGATCTCGTTCACCGGTTCGGGCTCGGCATCGCGTTCGCGTACGCAGACGATCCGCGACCCATCCGGCGTCGGCCGCATGTCGGCGTAGCGGGCCGCGCCCGGCTCCGGCGAGATCGCCACCGGCTCCTCCCCGATCCGCTGCCGGTACAGCCGCTGGTCGTCGAAGTTGACGAAGACGACGAGGTCGGGCTCGACCAGGCACCAGGCGCCGCCGCCGTACTCGTGCACGCGCGTCCGTACGTTGACTCCCTCCGGCGTCACCCGCTCGGGCCCGCCCCCCTCGAGTTGCCGCATCAGCCCCACGCGGCCACCCTCGTCCGGCCGTCCCTCCGCCCACCAGACCGCGCCGTCCCCGGCGATCGCAGGGAAGCCCAGCCGTCGCCCTGCCCGGGCCACCGTCGCCGCCTCGATCGGCGAGCTCCAGGACCCGTAGGGGGCGACTTCCGCCACTACTCGGAAACCTCGATCTCGCGAAGCCGGTGGGTGTCGACGTCGTAGACGAAGCCGCGCACGACGTCGCGGTGGGGCAGGAAGGGGGAAGTGCGGACGCGGCGGATCGACTGCCGCACGTCCTCCTCGACGTCCTTGAAGGCCTCGATCGCGAACGAGGGGGAGACCCCGGTCGTCTCCTGCAGCTCCATCCGGAAGCCGTCCTCGGTGATCTTCTGCAGACCGCAGTCGTCGTGGTGGATCAGCATCACCTCGCGCGTCCCCAGCCGCCGCTGCGAAAGCGCCAGCGAGCGGATCACGTCGTCGGAGATGATGCCGCCGGCGTTGCGCAGCACGTGCGCCTCGCCCGGGCCGAGTCCGAGGGCGGCGAAGACATCGAGCCGCGAGTCCATGCAGGTGACGATCGCCAGGTGACGCTGGGGTTCGACATCGAGGTGCCGCTCGGCGAGCTCGTCGGCAAAGGCTTGGTTGTTTTCGAGAAGGGAGTCGATCGTGTCCATGGCGGGGCAGCCTAGCCGCAGACCGCGGCGAGCTGGCGTTTCCGTGCCCAGCGGCCGGGGTAGCCGCGAGTCGAGCCCACCCGCAGACGACCGAGATGGAGAGAGCAAAGATGGAGTCGAGCACCACCGACAAGGGCATCTTCAGCGGCGATGCCTCCGGCACCCGCGAAGAGATCGTCGCCCTGCTGACCAAGGCCTACTGGATGGAGATTGAGACGGTGATGAGCTACCTCGCCGCCTCTACCAACCTCGACGGCGTCCGCGCCCAGGAGATCCGTGAGTCCCTGGCCGAAGACATCGAAGAGGAGCTCGGCCACGCGAGGCAGTTCGCCGACCGGATCAAGGAGCTCTATGGCGTCGTCCCCGGCTCCGAAGCCTTCAGCGCCGAACAGAGCTTCCTGCAGCCGCCGGAGCACCAGGTCGACGTCGTCCACGTGATCCGCGGCGTGATCAAAGCCGAGACCGGCGCGATCGAGCACTACACGCGGCTGGTCGAGGTCACCGACGGGGTCGACCCGGTCACGCAGGACATGGTGATCGCGATCCTCCGCGACGAGCAGGGGCACCGCCGCCTCTTCGAGGGCTTCCTCCGTGAGTACGAGTTCGAGGGCAAGGCGTAGGCGAGAGCGGGCAGCCGCGACCGATGCGCTACCTCCACCTCTGCGCCCACGAGCAGTTCCCGCCCGAGCAGCTGCTGCCGCAGGCAGTCGCCGCCGAGGACGCCGGCTTCGACGGCATCGGCTGCAGCGACCATCTGCAGCCCTGGTGGGAACCCGGCGAGGCGGGGCATGCCTGGATCTGGCTCGGCGCGGCGGCGCAGGCGACCGAGCGGGTCAGCTTCGGCACCGCGGTAACGCCGCCGGGGCCGCGCTACCACCCGATCCTGATCGCCCAGGCTTGGGCGACGATGGAGCTGATGTACCCCGGCCGCCCATACCTCGGCGTCGGCTCCGGCGAGGCGCTGAACGAGGTGCCGCTGGGAGCGGAGTGGCCCACGCCCGGCGAAAAGGTCGAGCGGATGGAGGAGGCGCTGGAGATGATCCGCGCCCTCTGGGACGGGCAGCGCCTCAGCGGCGCCGGCAAGCACTTCTCCACCGACCGCGCCTTCATCCACTCGCGGCCGGAGAACCGCCGCCCGCCGATCTACGTCTCCGCTTTCGGCCCGAAGGCGGCAAAGGTGGCGGGTCGCCACGGCGACGGCCTCTGGACCCTCGCTGACCCGGAATCGGTGCCGGAGCTGATTGACGCCTACAAGGGCGCCGCCGAGGATGCCGGCCGCGAGCCGGGCGAGATCATCCTCCAGGCCGCCTTCTCCTGGGCCGAGGACGACGAGGCGGCGCTCGAGGGCTGCCGCGTCTGGAAGGGCTCGCAGCCGAAAGAGTTCTACCGCGACGAGTGGCACGACCCGCAGGCGATGTACGAGGAGGGCGAGCGCCAGGTCTCCGACGAGCAACTGAAGGAAGACCTGATCGTCGCCGCCGACCCCGAGGTCCACGCCGAGCGGATTCGCGAGGTCGAAGAGATGGGAGCGACGACCGTCGCCCTGATGAACAACTCCGGCGCCGACCCGCTCGGCGCGATCGAGGTCTACAAAACCAAGGTGCTGCCGCATCTCAGGTCATAGGCTGCGGGCGATGGATGCCGCGAATCATCTCGGCGAGCTGAGGCCGATCGGCAGCGTCTCCTCGCCGCTCGAAGACCGCGCCGCCGCTCCGAAGCAGGGCGACGAGGGAGCGCCGGAAGCGACGCTGGAGATCGACATCCGCTTCCAGCCCGCGCTGGAGGGGATCAGCGCGGGGGACGACCTGCTCGTGCTCACCTGGCTTGACCGCGGCAGCCGCGAGAAGCTGACGGTGCATCCGCGGGATGACGAGACGAGGCCGGCGACGGGCGTCTTCGCCACCCGCTCTCCCGATCGCCCCAACCCGATCGGCCTGCACCGGGTCAAGGTCGTCAGCGTCGACGGCCCGACCCTCCGGGTCGAGGACCTCGAGGCGATCGACGGCACCCCGATCCTCGACCTGAAGCCGGTCCTGGGAGAGGTGGGGGAGAGATGAGCTTGGGAGTCAACGACGTCGAGATCCGCGCCGCGACCGAAGAGGACGTGCAGCTGCTCTTCGACCTGATCCTCGAGCTCGCCGCCTACGAGAAACTCGCCGACAAGATGGCCGGCGACGCCGAGGTGCTGCGGCGCTCGCTGTTCGAGCAGAAGGCCGCCGAGGCGCTGCTGCTCGAGACCGCCGACGGCGAAGCGGTCGGCTACGCGATCTTCTTCACCACCTTCTCGACCTTCGAGTGCCGCTCCGGGATCTGGCTCGAGGACGTCTACGTCCGCCCAGAGCACCGCCGCGGCGGCATCGGCCGGATGGTGATGGAGCACCTCGCCCGGATCGCCGAGGAGCGCGGCCACGTGCGGCTCGACTGGGTGGCGCTGGAGTGGAACGAACCGGCGTTGAACTTCTACGAGAAGCTGGGGGCTCGGCGGTTGGATGACTGGAAAATGTTGCGGCTCGAACGCGACGGGATCAAGCGCCTGGCCGAGCGCGGCTGAGTAGTAGCTCGCGCTCGCGCTCGTTCTCGGTCATCTCGGCGGCGCGACGGAATTCGGTCGCCGCCTCCTCCTCGCGACCGGCTTTCTCCAGCAGGTCACCGCGCACGCTCGGAAGCAGGTGATAGCCCTGCAGCGCCGGCTCGTCTTTGATCTGGTCGACCAGTTCCAGGCCTGCGTCGGGGCCGAAGGCCATGCCGACGGCGACGGCTCGGTTCAGCTCGACGATCGGAGAGCCGTAGATTTGGGCCAAGGCGTCGTAGAGGGCGCTGATCCGGACCCAGTCGGTTTCCTCGGGGCGCAGGGCGCGGGCGTGGCAGGCGGCGATCGCGGCCTGGAGGCCGTAGGGCCCGAGCGGACCCGGCAGCGCTTCGGCCCGCTCTAGCGCCTGGCGCCCGCGGACGATCAGGAGCGGGTCCCAGCGGCTGCGGTCCTGGTCTTCGAGTAGGACCGGGGCGCCGTCGGGGCCGCGGCGGGCGCCCAGGCGCGAGGCCTGGATCTCCATCAGCGCCACCAGCCCGTGCACCTCCGGCTCGGCCGGCGCCAGCTCGGCGAGGATGCGGCCGAGCCGCAGCGCTTCCTCGCAGAGGTCGCGGCGGACCCAGTCCTCGCCCGAGCTCGCCGCGTAGCCCTCGTTGAAGACGAGGTAGATCACTTCCAGGACGGAGCCCAGTCGCTCCGCCAGCTCGTCGCCCCGCGGCACCTCGAACGGGACCTTCGCTTCGCGCAGCGTCCGCTTCGCCCGCACCAGCCGCTGCGCGACCGTCGACTCGGAGGAGAGGAAGGCGCGGGCGATCTCCGGCGTCGTCAACCCGCCCAGCAGTCGCAGCGTCAGCGCCACCCGCGCCTCGCGGGAGAGCAGCGGGTGGCAGCAGGTGAAGATCAACGCCAGCAGGTCGTCGCCGACCTCATCGTCGGCCGCGGCCTCGAAGTCGGAGCGCTCCATCGCGAAGAGCACGCCGGTGTCGTGGGCGATCTCTTCGCGCTTGCGCTCGTAGGTCTTCTCGCGCCGCAACCGGTCGATCGTCCGGTTCTTCGCCGTCGCCATCAGCCAGGCGCCGGGGTTGTCGGGAACGCCGTCGGCCGGCCACTTCTCCATCGCCGCGACCAGCGCGTCCTGCGCCATGTCCTCGGCGAGGCCGATGTCGCCGACCATCCGCGCCAGGCCCGCGATCAGGCGGGCGGACTCGATCCGCCAGACCGCCTCGATCGCGCGCGTGGCCTCGGTCACGTCTGGGTCAGGGGCCCTCGTAGGCGTCCTGCACCTCCTGCGGGAAGTCCTCCATCTCGAAGACCCGGCGGACTTCGATCCGGCAGTTGGCGTCCGGGCAGCGGCTCGCCCACTCCAGCGCCTCCTCCTTCGAGCGCGCCTGGATCAGCCAGTAGCCGCCGACGACCTCCTTCGCCTCCGTGAAGGGCCCGTCGGTGATCGTCGCCTTGCCCTCGGCGTCGAAGACGACGTTGCCGCCGTCGCTCGGCGGCCGCAGCCCATCCAGGGACAGCAGCATCCCGGCCTTCTGCAGCTCCTCGTTGTAGCGGCCCATCGCCGCCACGGCCTCCGGCGTCGGGTTCCAGTCCTGCTCCTCGATTTCGGGATACATGAACATCATGAAACGCACTTGGTCCTCCTTCGTCGGGGGCGGCAATCTCGCCCTTTTACCTGACGACGAACGAGCTGCGGCGAAATCGACAGGCGAGTCCGGTTACTCGTCGCGCGGGGTGATGCGGAAGATCGAGACGACCTCGGCCTGGTGGGCCTCCGGGTGGACCACGTAGGCGCTGGGGCCGCCGCCGAACCAGCCGGATGCTTCGTTGTCGCCGACGAAGACGCCCGCATGGCGGTTGCCGTCGCCGTCCTGGACCCAGACCTTGTCCCCCTCCTTGAACCCGTGCTCGATCGCGTCGCTCATCGGGCCCGAGTCTAGTTCCTCGGGCAGGGGCCGAGCCGTCGCAGCTTCTGCCTGTAGGTCCGCATCGAGGCGTGGCGCCAGTCGCCGTGGGTCTGCCGGCGCAGGCTGCGGACCCGCTCGCGGTGGTAGGGAGAGCTGAGGCTCTCCGCGTGGCCGATCACGTCGCGCACCTTGATCCCGAAGCGGCAGCGCAGCCACCGCGTCAGCCGCAGCGAGGCGCGCAGCTGCCGACGGTCGCCGAGGACGTCGCCATCGCCATAGCCGACGTGCTCGATCCCGATCGCCGTCCAGTTGAGGCCGACCGTGTGGCGGCAGCGGGTGCGGAGGTTGACGAGCCCGAAGATCCGCCCCGAGTCGGCGATGACGAAGTGCGAGCAGACGTTGGGCAGCTCGTGCAGCTCGGGGTCGGGGACGTCGCGGGCGAAGGTGTTGCGGACGGCGGCGGCGCTGCCGCTCTGCGCCATGTGCTCGACGATCACCCGCGGGTGCCGCAGCCGCCAGGTTCGTTCGCCGTAGTGCCGCTGCGAGTAGGCGGCCATCTCGTGCTTGCGCTTCTGTCCGTAGGGGATCGGCCAGGTCTTGATCGGTGGCGGCGGGGGAGAGGGCAGGGCGAGACCGGCGCTCGCCAGGGCGGCCGCTGCGGCGAGGAGAAGCTTCACCTGGAGGATGGTAAGCCGACCCAGTCAATACCCTCCCGCACCGCAGTTTCACCCCAATTGCGCTGGGTAGGTAAGCGCAGCAACGAAGCGAGACCGAGGAGGCGCAATTCGCGATGGCGGATATGAACGAGCGTGACGCAAAGCTGGTCCAGTACCTGAGTGAGGCCTACGGCAAGGAGCGCGAACTGGAGGCCGCCCTGGGGGCCCACATCGCGATGACCGTCAAAGGCCCTTACAAAAAACGTCTTCAGCAGCACCTGAAAGAGACGAAAAGCCACGCCAAACAGGTCGAGCGCCGGATCAAACAGCTCGGCGGCGGCGGCCAGACCCTGCAGGGCACGGTCGGCAAATTGACCGCCGTGGCGAAGGGCCCGCTGCACGCGATTCGCGGCAGCGGCGAGCAGGAGAAAATGCTGAAGAACGCCAAGACCGAGTACTTCAACGAGCACGAGGAGATCGCCACCTACCTCGCGATCGAGACCCTGGCCGAAAGAGTCAAGGACTCAGAGACGGCGAAACTGGCTCGCGCGATTCGGCGCGAGGAGGAAAGGATGGCGAACTTCCTCCAGGGCCAGATCAAGGCGTTGACCGGCGCTGTCGTCCGCGAGGACATCCCGGCCTCGCTGCGTCGCGCCGCGGCGCCGAAATCGAAAGCCAAAAAAGGCGCGAAAAAACCGAGCTCGAAAGCTACGGCGAAAAAAGCGAGCCGCCCGAAAAAAGCCGCGAAAAAAGCCAGCCGGCCAAAAAAAGCCGCCGCTAAAAAATCCGGTGGGGCGAAAAAATCCAGCGGCGCCAAAAAAGGCCGCGCGACCCGCGCGAAAAAAACCGCCGGCTCGAAACGCTAAGCGCCTACAGCCATCGTCCGCGGCGCCTCGGGGACTCCCGAGGTCGCCCGCGGTCGAACGGCGAGCACAACCAGGTCGTCGCGAAGCTGGCCCGCGCTGCGGCCGACCGCGTCGGCCCGCAGCCGCTCGGTCACCTCGTCGAGCTCGAGTCCGGCCAGGGCCTGCGTCATCTCGGCGAAGGAGTCGGGTCCCTGGTGTGAGATGACCGGGCCCGCCTCGAGCCAACCATCGGTGCAGAGGGCGAGGGTGTCGTTCGAGGTCAGCGACCGCTCATGGCGCTCGATGTTGGCCTGCGCCCAAGCGCCGAGAACGGCGCCGCCGCCGAGCATCGTCGGGCCAGCCTCGCTCGCCAGCACCGCCGGGGGATGGCCGGCGCTCGCGAGGACGATGCTCCAGCCGTCGTCCTCCCGCCGCAACCGCGCCAGCATCACCGTCGCGAAGTCGTTGAGGCTCTCTCCCGTCAGCAGCAGGTCGTTGACGCGACGCAGGACCTCGTCGGGCTCGGCGATCTCGCGCGTCAGTCCCCGCACCGAGTGGCGGACCGCGACCGAGACCCCGGCCGCCGTGCTGCCCTTGCCGGCGACGTCGCCGACCAGGATCCAGCAGCCGTCGTCGGTCGGCATCACGTCGTAGAGGTCGCCGCCGACCTCGATCCCCTCGCCGGCCGCCTCGAAGACGACCGATATCTCGAGCCCCTCGACCTCCGCCGGCCGCGGCGGCCGCAGCCCCCGTTGCAGGTTCTTGGCGACGCGGTCGCGCTCCTGGTAGAGGCGGGCGTTGTCGAGCGCCAGCCCTGCCCGCTCGCCGAGCTCGGCGAGGAATTCGAGGTCGCCCTGGTCGTAGCGCAGGTCGCCGTGGGCGTGGAGGAAGGAGAGCGCCCCGATCGTCCGCCCGCGCGCGATCAGCGGCACCACCGCCGCCGAGTTGTAGCCGGCGTCGCGCATCAGCTGCAGGTGCTCGGCGTTCTGGGAGACCTTGTCGACGACCTCCGGCGCCCGCAGATCGCGCCAGACCATCGGCTGGTTCAGCCGCAGGACCTGCGCCACCGGGTGCTCGCCGTTGGGGTCGAGGGGCTGATCGCGCCGAATCCGTTCCAGTCGCATCGCCATCTCCGGGTTGGCGCCGGCGACGATGCTGTCGCCGATCCAGCCATCGGGTCGGCGAAAGTCGATCAGGCAGAGCTCGGCAAGCTCGGGGACGGCGGTGGAGACGATCGTGCGCGCGGTCTCGACCGGGTCGAGTGAGCTGTCGAGAAGGCGGCTGGCGGTGACGAGGAACTCCTGGGCGCGGCGGCGGCGGACCTCAGCGGTGATGTCGCGGGCGACCACCGAGGCGCCGATCAGGCCCCGCATCGGGCTGCGGATCGGCGAGACGGTGAGGGCGACCGAGATGCGGGTGCCGTCCTTGCGGATCCGCTCGGTCTCGTAGGTGTCGAGCCGTTCGCCGCGCATCACACGTTTGAGGATCACTTTCTCCTCGTCTTTGTGGTCCGGCGGGACGATGAAGGAGATGTGGCGGCCGATCGCCTCCTCGGGGCCGTAGCCGTAGAGGCGCCCCGCCGCCGGGTTCCAGCTGGTGACTATGCCGTCGAGGTCCTTGCTGAGGACGGCATCCTGGGTGCCGCGGACGACCTCGGCAAGGTGCTGGCGGAAGCGCTCGGCTTCGGCGCTCTTCGCCTCGGCCTGGCGGCGGGCGATGAAGGTGTCGAGCTGGTCGGCGAACCCGGCCAGCAGCGCCAGCAGCTCCTCCGACTGCGCTTCGAAGGAAGTGGTGTGGAACTCGGCCACCGCCAGCACGTTCTCCGGCGCTCCCGTCGGCACCGGGATCGCCAGCGCCGCCTCCAGTCCCAGTTCTGCCGAGACTTCGAAGCGGGGGGCTGGGGTGGGGTACTCCCTGTATTTGGGCGCCAGCGCGATCTGCCCACTTGCCCAGGCATCTCCCGGCAGCCCCGTCCCGCGCGCGAAGGTGAGCTCGCGGCTGCGGCGCCAGAGGGGACGGGCGTCCAGCTCCGGGGCGCTCCAGCCGGAGACCAGCCGCAGTGGCTCCTCCTCGCCGACCACTTCCCACATCGCTCCCGCCTCCCACCGGAGCAGGTTGGCGACGATCTCCAGGAAGCGGGGCGCCACCTGGTCAAGAGACTCGCCCTCGATGAGGCGGGCAGCCAGCTCGTGCTGACTTTTCAAGTAGCGCCGCAGCTCCAGTTCCTGCGGCTGTGGCATCCCGCCCAAAGCTACCCCTTCGATGCCTTTCCCAGTCGTCGGCGTTTTTAGAAAACAAGGGGTTTGTGGCCTTGTCCACGGGGTAGCGGGGTCGCCGACGGGTTTATACGAACGGGAGAAGAGAAGCTCATGTTCCGGTGCGACAACTGTGGAAGTGGATATTCGACTCAAGCGACCACCTCTTGGACCTCGTGCCCGCGCTGCCTCGCCAAAGAGAAGGTCCAGGTGCCCCTCACCTTCGAGCTCGGCTGGCAGCGGCGCGGCCAAGTTCAAGCCCAGTCGGCTCGTTTGCTGCCAGAGGCCGAGGGTAATCGTCAGGTAAGCCAAATCACCTGACGACGAGGAAGGAGGTCGGGATAATGTCCGACCGCCTGCAGGGTAAGAAGATCGCCTTCTTGACCGCCAACGAGGGGGTCGAGCAGGTCGAGTTGACCGAGCCGATGCGCGCCGTGCGCGAGGCCGGCGCCGAGGTCCAGCTACTGGCGCCGGAAGCCGGTGAGGTCCAAGCCTTCAATCACCTGGACAAGGCCGACAGCTTCGACGTCGACCGCACCGTCGGCGACGCCGACTCCGGCGAGTACGACGGCCTCGTGCTTCCAGGCGGAGTCGCCAACCCCGACCAGCTCCGAACCGAGCCCGACGCGCTCGAGTTCGTGCGCGGGTTCTTCGCGGCGGGCAAGCCGGTGGGGGCGATCTGCCACGCGCCCTGGACGCTGATCGACGCCGGGGTCGCCGAGGGGCGGACGCTGACCTCTTGGCCGAGCCTCGAGACCGACCTCCGTAACGCCGGGGCGAACTGGGTCGACGAGGAGGTCCACGTCGACCAGGGGTTGGTGACGAGCCGCAAACCGGACGACCTCGAAGCCTTCAACGCGAAGATCGTCGAGGAGTTCGCCGAGGGCGTCCACGAGGGTCAACGCGAGAAGTCCAACGTCGGCTGAGCAAGGGGGTAGCGATGCCACCGCGCGGAGTCAAAAAAGGCAGCAAACGCGACCGGCAGTACAAACACATCAAAAAGAGCGAGAAGGAAGCCGGCCGCTCGACCAAACGGGCCGAGGAGATCGCCGCCCGCACCGTCAACAAGGAAAAGTCGAAGTCAGGCGGATCGAAGAAGTAGCGGCTTCAGCTTCGCGCCGCCTCAGCGAGCAGCGGCTCGAAGTCGAGCTCGGCGATCGATTCGACCACCTGAGAGGCGCCCGCCTCCCGCAGCTCCGCCTCCGAGAAGCCACCGGTGAGGACGGCGAGGGTCGAGACCCCCGCCGCCTTCGCCGCCTTCACGTCCCAGACTGAGTCGCCGACCATCACTGCGGGACCGTCGTCGCCCGCCTTCTCGAGCGCCGCCTGGATCAGGTCGGGCTCGGGCTTGGTGCTCTCGACGTCGCCGGAGGTGGTCCAGTCGTCGACGAGCTCGCGGGCGTCGAGCAGGTCGAGGTAATGGTCGACCTCCTCCTCCTTGGCGGAGCTGGCGAGGATCACGGTCGCGCCCTGGTCTCGCAGCCGCTTGATCAACTCCCGCGCCCCCTCCATCGGCTCGACTTCCCCGATCAGCTTGCCGTAGGCCTCGGCCTCGGCGTCGCGGATCGCGTCGCCCTGCTCCACGGCCGCCTCCTCGCCGATCAGGGCGTCGAGGATCTGGTCGCCGCCCATGCCGATGTGGCGGTGGACCTTCCACATCTGGACCGGGTGCCCGTGCGCGTGGAGGGCGCGGTGCCAGGCGAGCGCGTGGTGGTAGTTGGTGTCGACGAGGGTGCCGTCGACGTCGAGGATCGCGGTCAGAGACACACCGTCGAGGTACCCGGCGCTACGGATCGGGCAAACGGGGTAGTGGTCGCACATGTCAGCAAAGAACACCCTCGCCCGAAAGGTCGTCAAGGCGACCGCCAAGCACACCGCCCGCGGCACCGCCTCGAAGGTGAAGCGGGATCCGATGCGGACCGCGACGCTGCTCGGCCTCGGCGGAGCGGTCGGCGCCGTCGCCGGCTGGGTCGCAGCTCGCGCCGCGACCAGCCCCGCCTCGGTCAGCACCGGCTCCTAACCGGAGCCGACCGAGGCGCCGGCATCCCTCAGGAAGCCAGGCGCGAGCGCAGTATGTCCTTGCCCTGCTCGGCGCCCTTGCGACTCGTCTCCTGCGCGCGGCGGAAGAAGTCGGCGAGGTCGGAGTCGCCATCGCGCTCGGCGTCTTCGACGTAGGTCTCGAGCCGGAGCACGTTGCTGAGGCATTGCTCGACGAACCAGATGACGTTGTAGTCCTTGTCCTTCGTGCCGGTGACTTGGCCGGTCTCCTGGGTACCCATGGTCGCTCCTAACGGTCGCTTGCTCTTTCTTGCGACTACCCCGTCGCGTCGGCGGGGAAAACGACTCGGCCGAGCCCAGCCGAGTTTCGTGCCTGGGCGCCAGGGGTACCCGGCCGGCATGTACGTGATACCGATTGTCCTCATCGTCTTACTGGCCCTGATCGCGGTCGCCTGGTCGCCGATCTTCGCCTTGATCTTCTTCGCCATCGGGTTCGTCGTCTTCCTCGGGTATGCCGGCCTCAACCGGCGCGCCGACGAGAAGCTGACCCCGCCCGAGCAACCCGGACGCCACCCCCAGCACGAGGCCCAAGGCGAGACCGGCATGTGGGGAGAGAGGAAAGCCTGATGAGCGAGAACGCACCAGAGCGCGACCCGATCGCCGAGGAAGAGGCTGAAGCCGCCGCCGCCGAAGCGGCGCGGATCGGCGGCCCAGCTCCCGACGATCCCGTCGAGGACCCTGCCCAGCGGCCGGTGGCCGAGGGAGGCGGGGGCGAGTCGGAGGGCTTCGAGCTGGCCGAGGAGGAGCTGATCGACAACGCCTCCCACGGCGACCAGAAACGGTTCCCGGACCGAGACGCCCCACCGCCCGAGGAGCCAACCGAGGCGGCCTTCGGAGAAGCCGACGAAGAGATCCCCCGGGACGCTGACGAGTCGATTCGCAAAACCGAGTAGGAGGCCAGTCATGACCCGCCGAGTGATTGCGATCGTCACCGACGAGCTCCACGGCTCCGAGCCGCTGGAGCAGCTCCAGGCCAACGCCAACGGCGAGGGGGTGGAGGTGCGGGTAGTCGTCCCCGCCGTCGAGGCAACGCCGTTGCAACACACCCTGGGAGATATCGAGGGCCCGCGTGAGCGCGCCGAGAACCGCTTGGAGCGGAACTTGAAGGCGCTGCGCGACAGTGGTGCGGTCGTCAGCGGCGAGGTCGGCGATCCGGACCCGGTGCAGGCCGCCCAGGACGCGCTGCTGAAAGAACCGGCCGACGAAGTCCTGATCTTCACCCACGCCGAGGGGCAGACGGAGTGGTACGAGAAGGGCCTCAACGAGCGGGCGGAAGAATCGATCGAGCCGCCGCTGCGGGTGGTCGCGCTGGAGCACGCCGAGAACGAGCCCGACCATGTCACCAACGTCGAGGCGACCGGCCGCGGCACCGTCAACCCGATCGCCGACAAGGAAGTCGCCGGCGGTGCCTACATCCCCGGCATGACCCGCTCCGACCTGGCCGGGATGATCGCCGGCATCCTCGGCACGATCGTCGTCGCCATCCTCGCCGCCGCGATCGCCTCGGGCAACGGTCATGAGACCGGCTGGGAAGCGGTCGCGATCCTGATCGCAATCGGCGTCGCCCTAGCCAACCTCGCCCACGTAGTCGGCATCGGAATCTTCGAGAGCATCCGCTACCGCGGTGCCTTCGCCAAGTTCTTCCGCTCGGTAGCACTGGTAATCACGCCCCTAGCGCTCCTGATCAACCTGGCGATCCTGATCTTCGCCGGCGACTGAGCAGTCACCTCAAACGAAGTCACACTTCGCTGCGCTTCCAGCCCCTAAACCGGCACAAACCGCGCACCAAATGTGATCCCGCACCCGCCACCCTGGCCGGGTGCCCATCGAGTCCGCGAAAACCGTCGAATACCGACGCTTATCGCGGACTCGTGGTTTTGATGCCGCCATTGCGGCCTTGGCGGAGAGCCAGCACGGGGTGGTGGCCCGGCGGCAGTTGCTCGAGATCGGCTTGAAGGAAAGCGCGATTGATCGCAGGTGCCGCGCCGGACGGCTCCACCCCCTCTACCCAGCAGTCTTTCGAGTGGGGCACAGGTTGATCCAGCAGGAGGGCCGCTGGATGGCAGCGATCCTCGCCTCCGGACCCGACGCCGTCCTCAGCCACTATTCAGCGGCAGCACTCTGGGGGCTCCGGGCTACTTCGCGCACGACCATCGACGTCACCGTTCCAAATGCCACCCGCTCGTCGAGGCTGATCCGCCGCCACGTGTCCCTCGTGCCTTCCGACGAGTGGAGGGTTGAGGAGTGGATCCCGGTGACGAGCGTCCCTCGCACCATCTTCGACCTCGCCGCAACCGAGCCGCTGGATGAGGTCAAGCGACTCTTGCGCGAGATGGAATTCAAGGAGCTATGGGACCAGCTCTCGCTCTGGGACCTGGTCGAGCGCTATCCCGGCCGCAGGGGCATTCGTGTGGTGGTTGCCGCTCTCGAAGGCCTGAAGGACGAACCGGTTGGGGAGCAGAAAAGTCCGCTGGAGGAACGCTTTGCTCCCTTCTGTCGCCAACACCGACTGCCGCTACCCCGCTTCAACGACCCGATCGAAGCCGGCGGCAAGAACTACCAGGTCGACTGCGACTGGCCGGGCACCAACCAGATCGTCGAGCTCGACGGCTGGCAGGCCCACAAGTCCCGCTCCGCCTTTCGAGAAGACAAGGCCCGCGATCGCCGCCTCGCCACCGCCGGCTACACGGTCACCCACCTCACCTGGAACCAACTGGACGACGAACCGGAGGCGATCGCCTCTGATCTTCGGATCTTGCTGAGGGCAGATAGATAGAGAAGAAAGAGAGCCGCCTGAGCCGGGCCGGTGCAACCTCGACCTGCCGCAGTGGAGGTTGCACCGGCCCGGCCTACTCCCGCTGCGTTTCCGCCGTCGCCGGTTCAGAACGCCGCAGCGCCTCCAGCACCTCCTCGGCCAGCTGCGAGCCGTCCTCAGGACGCAGCGGCGTCGCGTTGACGCGGAAGACGACGGCGTCCCCGTCGAGCTCCTCCAGGGAGACGCTTGGCTTGTAGCGGGTGGGGACGGTGATCGCCGCCAGCAACCGGTCCTCGATCTCTTTCGGGTTCGCCTGGACCGGGAAGCGGACGCGGACGTCGACTTTGTCGGGCTCCCGTAGCGGCACGACGACGAGGCTGAGGAGGACGTTGTTGGGCACCAGCAGCCGGTCGGCTCCCTGGCTCAGGGTCGTGTAGAAGAGCCCGAGCGAGGTGACGGTGCCCTCCAGCGATCCGGCCAGGGCGCCGCCGACGAGGCGCACGCGTTCACCGACCCGGAAGGGCCGCGTGCTCTGGAGGACGATGCCGGCGAAGATTCCGCTCATCGCCTGCTGGGCGGCGAGGCCGAGGAGGACGGCGGTGAAGGCGCCGCCGACGGCGAGAGTGCTGGCGTTGACCCCGGCGATTCGCAGGGCCAGGATCACGACCGCCGCCGTCGCCAGCAGGCGGATGACAAAGCCGGCGGTTCCAGCGGTCGCCGGGTCGAGGCGCCGGTAGAGCGGAGGCGAGAGGCCGCGGACGAGCCAATGAGTTGCCGCGAGACCGACGATGACGAGGACGAGGACGGTTCCGTAGCGAATCCAGGGGCCGTACCCGGGGGCGATCTCGTGCCGGTTGTAGTAGACGAAGAGCGTCCCGGCGATCACCAGCAAGGCCAGTAGCAGCCCGCCGAATTGGCGTTTCGAGAATCGCGGCGCCAACTCGTCGCCGAGGCCGAGTGAGTGCCAGGCATGGCTGCGGGTCTCGAACAGCTCCCGCGGGAGCCGAGGACGGCGGCGCGGAGGAGGAACCATCAGCCCTCGGCTACCCGAGGCCGGGGCTCGCTATGCAGATGGACAGCCTCTCCAGCTAGGAGGCGATTGCGGCCAGTGCCTCGTCCTTGGTCTGATGGACCGGGATCGAGAGCTCGAGGCCGGTGATCTCCAAGACCCGGCGGACCTGTTCGTTGTGGCTGCAGATCACCAGGCCTCGCCCGTTTTCACTGCTATCGAGGCGCTGCCAGGCGCGCACGATGAGAGCGATCCCGGTGGAATCGATGAACTCGCATTGGGAGAGATCGATCAAAATCGAGCCCTCGCCGCGCTCCAAAGTCTCCTCCAGCGGCCCCTCGAGTTCGGGGGCGGTACTGAGGTCGAGCTCGCCACGCACCGAGATCGTGCGCACTCCTTGCTCAAGCTCTCCGACCTTTACCTCAAAAGGGGCGGGATTCACGGCTCGATGCTACCGCAGGACGAGGAAAGAGCCGCACGCTGTTTTGCGTGCCTATGGCAGGGGTAAGCAGGCTGTGACGCGAGACAGAAGGTTATGCTCGCGATTCCAATGACGAGCCTCAGCGCTCCTGGGGGCAGGCCGCAACTTTGAATACCTCAACCAATGAACGCTCAGGGCTCCAAATGTCCCTTCCGGCACGGGCGGAGAACGTCGCGGTTGTCCGCCACGCACTAGCCGGTCTGGCCGAACGTTTGGGAATGGACGAGGCGTCTCTTGCCGACCTGAAGACGGTCGTCACCGAGGCCTGCATGAACGTCGTCGTTCATGCCTACGCCGGCAGCGAGCCGGGTCCGCTCGAGGTCGAGGCCGAGAGTGATCTCGAAGGCCTCACGGTGGTGATTCGCGACCACGGCAGCGGCATTCGCCCGCGTCCGGACGTCGAGCGCCCGAGCCTGCGGATCGGGCTGACCCTGATCGCCGCCCTCTCCAGCAGCTTCGAGATCAAGGGTGGCGCCGACAAAGGCACCGAAATCCGCATGCACGTGCCACTGCAGGCGCGCGACGAGAGCCTCAAGGCCGGCTCGACCTTCAACGTCACCGCCGACGAGGAGACCCGGATCAGGGTTGGCCCGCCGGAGATCGTCGGCCCCGTCCTCAGCCGCGCCCTCTCAGCCCTGGCCGCGCGCCAGGACATCAGCGTCGACCGCCTCTCGGACACGATGCTGCTCAGCGACGCGATCTCCGCCCGGGCGCCGCAAGGATTCACCGACGGCCACGTCTCCCTCAGCATCACCGAGCTGCGCGAAGGGATCGAGCTGAAGGTCGGCCCCATGACCCACGGCGGCGCCGAGCGCCTCCGAGCCAGCTTCGAGCTCCCCGAGGTCGGCGGCTCCCTGGAGAAGCTGACCGACGACCTGCGGGTCGAAGATGGGGACGAAGGCGAGTACCTCGTAGTCGCCATCTCCTCTTTTTCTACGAACTGAGGTTGTTTGTTGTAGGGAGGGTGACGGTGGGGGTCCCGGGGCGCACCTCCGCCGCGCGGGTCGGAAATGGGCTGGCGCCTCTGGAGTAACTGGCGCGGCTCCGTGCTCAGTGCCCCGGGACCCCCACCGCCACCCTCCTTCCGACAGAGCTCTGAGAGACATTGGAGAGCCAACAGCTCTTTTTTAAAGCTGCCGGCACATCGGCCGTGCTCCATTGCGTGGCGTAGAGGGGGCGGGGGTGTCCCTTCTGGGCACTTAGCAGGAGGCGGGTGAGAGCGGATCGGGCTGACCCTGATCGCCGCCCTCTCCAGC
>DASTYZ010000121.1:0-11273 GCA_035764545.1 Solirubrobacterales bacterium
CCCCGCCCGGTACCCGCTCGGGCACCACCACCTGCTGCCCGTCAGCGAGGCGGGCGGCGAGGTTGATCGCTTCCAGCTCCGCCCGCGGCGCCGCCCCGCCGGCGCGGCTGACCGCGTCATCGACCCGGCTGCCCGCCGGCATCCTGTAGACGCCAGGGCGGCGCACCGCGCCGGCGACGTGGACGACGAGGTCGCCACTCGACCCGTCGACCGCGAAAGACGTGTCCTTCGGCCCTCCCGAGGCGGCCGCGAAAGAGGGCTCTGCCGCCTCCTCACCCCTGATCGCCCGCGCACCGACCAGCAGCAAGGCGACGGCGACCGCCGCGTAGACGACCAGCTGACTGCGGCTCATCTCCGGCACGCGCCGATCGTGAACCGGGCGGGCGCACAGATGGCGCGCTAGATCAAAAAGTTCTCAGGCGAAGGTGTGACAGACGGGCGACTTAGTAGTCGTCCTCGTCGTCATAGCCCGCGACCTCTGCCAGCTGGTCGCTGTAGAGCTCGGCCGCCGAGACCGGCGGCGACTGGATCGAGACGCAGGCGAGCTCGTCGGTGCCGTCGTTGCCGATCGAGTGCTCGGTCGCCGGCGGGACCAGGATCAGGTCGCCTTCGGCCACCTCCTGGGTGTCACCGGCGACGGACATCGTGCCGCTGCCGCGGACGACGACGTAGGCCTGCTCGGCCTCGCTCGAGGAGTGAAGCGTCTGCTTCGCGCCGGCGGGAACCGTCACCCAGGTGACGGAGAGGTTGCGCGCTCCCATTTCGCCCGCGTCCATCAGCACGTGGGCGCGGAGGCGGTGCCACTCCTCCACCGCCGCGTCTTCCATTCTTCTGACCAGCATTTCGCGGCTTTCTAGCAGAACGGCAGTCGCCCGCGGAGGGCGCTACCGGACCACCAGGTTGACCAGCTTGCCCGGAACTACAATTTCCTTGACTATTTGTTGGCCGTCGAGGTGCTTGGCGACCTTCTCGCTTTCCCGCGCCAAGCGCAGCAGCTCCTCCTTCGGCGCCTCGGCCGGCGCCTCGATCCGGTCCCGCAGCTTGCCGTTGACCTGGACCACCAGCGTCACCGTGTCGCTGACCAGCAGCTCGGGGTCGGCCTCGGGCCACGGCTGCTCCCAGACCCGGCCTCCGACCAGACGCTCGTACACCTCGCTGCCCAGGTGCGGCGCGAAGGGGAAGATCAGCGAGCCGGCCGTCGCGGTCGCGAAGCGCACCGCCGCATCGCCCTCGGCCGAGCCGTAGAGGCCGTCCTTGAGCCGGTAGGCGTCGTTGACGAGCTCCATCACGGCCGAGATCGCGGTGTTGAACTGGAAGCCGCGCTGGAAGTCCCGCGTCACCTTCTCGATCGCCCAGTGCGCCTTCGCCAGCAGCTCCCGCGCCTCGCCCTCGGCGCTCCCCGGCTCCCCCTTCTCGGTCCGCGCCTCGACCTCCTCGCAGAGTCGCCAGAGCCGTGAGAGGAAGCGGTTGACGCCCTCCACCCCCTCGTCGGTCCAGTCGCCGCCGCGCTCCGGCGGGCCCATGAAGCAGACGTAGGTGCGGGCGGTGTCGGCGCCGTAGCGCTCGACGTAGTCGCCAGGGCTGACCGTGTTGCCCTTCGACTTCGACATCTTCGCCCCGTCGCGGGTGATCATCCCCTGGGTGAAAAGGTTGGCGAAGGGCTCCTGGACGCCGAGGTGGCCGAGGTCGGCCAGCGCCTTGGTGAAGAAGCGCGCGTACATCAGGTGCAGGATCGCGTGCTCGACGCCGCCGATGTACTGGCCGACGGGCATCCAGTAGTCGCTCGCGCTCCGGTCCCAGGCCGCCTCGGCGTTCTGCGCGTCGAGGTAGCGGAGGAAGTACCAGGAGGAGTCGACGAAGGTGTCCATCGTGTCGGTCTCGCGGCGGGCGGCGGCCCCGCAGCGCGGGCACTCAGTCGCAACCCAATCCTCGGCCGCCGCCAGCGGGCTCTTGCCCTGCGGCGCGTAGTCCTCGATCTCCGGCAGCTCGACCGGCAGCTGCTCATCGGGCACCGGCACGATCCCGCACTCCTCGCAGTAGACGACCGGGATCGGCGCCCCCCAGTAGCGCTGGCGCGAGACCAACCAGTCGCGGAGGCGGTAGTTGACCGACGGCTTGCCGCGGCCCTCGCCCTCGAGCCAGGCGACGATCTCCTCGTAGGCCTCGCGGTTGTGCTTGCCGTCGAAGCGGCCGGAGCCGGTCATTGGCCCGTCGCCGGAGAACGGCAGGCCGCGATCGTCGCGCGCCTGCTCGGGGTCTTCGCCCTCGATCACCCGCACCACCGGCAGGTCGAACTTCTGGGCGAATTCGTAGTCGCGGGAGTCGTGCCCCGGCACCGCCATGATCGCCCCGGTCCCGTACTCCATCAGCACGTAGTCGGCGACGAACATCGGGATCTCCTCGCCGTTGACCGGGTTTACGACCGAGCGCCCCAGCGGCACGCCGGTCTTCTCGCGGTCCTCCGCCCCGCGCTCCTCGGCCGACTCGCGGCCAACCCGGTTGACGTACTCGCGCACCTCCTCCTCGGCCGGCGTGCCGGCGACCAGCCGCTCCAGCTCCGGGTGCTCGGGCGCGAGGACGAAGAAGGTGGCGCCGAAGAGGGTGTCGGGACGGGTGGTGAAGACCGGGAAGTCGAGGTCGACCTCCTCGCAGCGGAAGACGACCTCTGCCCCTTCGGAGCGGCCGATCCAGTTGCGCTGCATCGTGATCACGTGCTCGGGCCAGGACTCGAGCAGCTCGAAGTCCTCCAGCAGGCGGTCGGCGTAATCGGTGATGCGGAAGAACCACTGCTCGAGGTTGCGCTGGATCACCTCGGTGCCGCAGCGCTCGCAGCGGCCGTCGACGACCTGCTCGTTGGCGAGCACGGTGGCGTCTTTCGGACACCACTGCACGGGAGCTTCCTGGCGGTAGGCGAGCCCGCGCTCGAACAGATGCAAGAAGATCCACTGGGTCCAGCGGTAGTACTCGGGCGTGTGCGTCGCCAGTTCGCGCGACCAGTCGATCGAGATCCCCCACTCGCGGAACTGGCGCTGGAAGGAGGCGATCGAGCGCTCGGTCGCGACCCGCGGCGCCTCGCCGGTTTTGATCGCGTTGTTCTCGGCCGGCAGGCCGAAGGAGTCGTAGCCCATCGGGTGGATCACCTGGAAGCCCTGGCGGCGGCGGAAGTGGGCGATCGCGTCGCCGACCGCGTAGCACTTGAGGTGGCCGACGTGGGGCTCTCCCGAGGGGTAAGGAAGCATCTCCAGCACGTAGGACTCCGGCTTACCCTCGTCGAAGCCGGGCTGGCCCGGGTTGGCAACCTCCCAGGTCTTCTCCTCGGCCCAGACCGCCTGCCACTTCTGCTCGATCGCTTTCGGCTCGTATCCCGCCATGGGGCGCGATCTTACGAGGGCCGGGTGCGGCGGCGCGTTAGGCCACGTCTACCAGGTGAGCGGGCGCAGGCCGGGCGAGAGCTGTTCGAGGATCTGCGGCCAAACGTAGACCTCGATCGCGGCCGCCGCGAGGAGGACCGGAATCGCCAGCGCCACGGTGATGAAGGTGGCCGCGAGCAGCTGGTTCCACTCGCCGCGGCGACTGGCGATCAGCCAGGCGGCGAGCGGCAGGAAGAGCGCGGTCAGCTCCGGCAGCGCGTGCGGGAGGACGCTGAGGATCAGCTCGAAGCGGGTGATCTGCAGCTGGTAGGCGATCGTCGAGCCCTGGAAGCCGAGATAGAGCGCCTGGGTGCAGAGCGAGAAGAGGGTGACGGCGCAGACGAAGAGGATCGCGAACTCACCTGCCTTGACGTGGACCCAGCGGTTGAAGCCGGTGCGCTGGGCGGCGGCGATCGGCATCGAGGCGCCAGCGATGAAGCCGGCGACACAGGCGGTGCCATGGAGCGCCAGGACCAGCGAGTTGCGCCAGAGGATCGGCAGCATGTCGTCGGGCTGGGAGGGGTAGGTGAGGCCGGCGATGTGGACCGGGGTCAGGTCTGGGGTCAGCAGCCCGGCGACGACCCAGGTCGCCGCCAGCAGCGAGAACGCGATCGCGAGGCTGAGCGCGGTCCAGGCGCCGAGCACCCGGCCGGGCCGCTCGCTCCACATCTCCAGCGTCGCGCGCGTGTCTCGCATGCCATGGCTGAAGACATGCTGGTTCGCGCTCATCGGTAGTTGACCATCGGCAGAAGCCAGGCACGATTTGAGCCGATCGGTTTGGACTCATTGATTTTTGGTAGAAGAAGGCAATGCGGCGGATGCTGAGGGGATGGGTCACCGGGCTGTTGCCGCTCGCTGCCCTGCTCGTGGCCGCTCCGGCGGCGCTCGGCGCCGAGGAGATCGGGCTCCAGGCCGAGGGCACCCCCTGGCACGGCCCCTCTTCCTACGCCGAAGTCGAGGGGACGATCGACGGGCACAACCACGTCACCGCCCATGAGTTCCTCGGCGGCGACGCCCACTGCGGCGAACCGTGGAACCCGGCCGGGCCCCAGGCCGCCCTCGTCGACTGCCCGGACCACTATCCGGACGGCACCGCGGCGGTGCTGGAGAACGCCCTCTACGGCGACCCGCTGCGCAAACACGACCCGGTCGGCTGGCCGACCTTCAAGGGCTGGCCGGCGCCGGCGTCAATGACCCACGAGCAGACCTACTACCGCTGGATCGAGCGCGCCTACCTCGGCGGCGTGCGGATCATGGTCAACGACCTGGTCGAGAACGTCGCCCTCTGCGACGTCTATCCGATCAAACACAACAGCTGCGACGACATGACCAGCGTCCGCCTCCAGTACCGCCGCATCGAGGAACTCGAGGACTTCATCGACGCGCGCTCCGGCGGCCCGGGGCAGGGCTGGTTCCGGATCGTCCGCGACCCCTTCGAGGCGCGGCGGGTCATCAACGAAGGGAAGATGGCGGTCGTCCTCGGGATCGAGACCTCGGAGATCTTCGGCTGCGGAGGCTCTGAAGCAGCGCCGCGCTGCAGCCGCGAGCAGATCGTCGCCGGGCTGGACGAAATCCAGCGGATGGGAGTCGCCTCGTTCTTCCCGATCCACAAGTTCGACAATGCCCTCGGCGGGGTCCGCTTCGACAGCGGCACCTTCGGCGCCGCGATCAACGCCGCCAACTTCAAGCAGACCGGCCACTTCTGGGAGATCGAACGCTGCCAGGGGCCCGAATCCGACAACGAGCAGGCGACGGTGGTCCCGGAGGACATCATCGACGGAGGCCTCCTCTCCTTCTTCCCGGCCGGGCTGACCCCGCTCTATCCGCCGCCCCCGCACTGCAACAAGCTCGGCCTGACGCCGCTAGGCGAGTTCACGGTCGAGCAGATGATCGACCGCGGTTTGATGATCGAGGTCGACCACATGAGCGCGAAGTCGGCCTCGCGAGCCCTGGCGTTGGCCGAAGCCCGCAACTACTCGGGCGTCCTCTCCTCCCACTCCTGGATGGACCCGCACCAGCGCTCGCGCGTCTACGGGCTCGGAGGCTTCATCGAGCCGATCACGCTCAGCCCCGAGAGCTTCATCGAGGAATGGCAGCAGCTGCGGGCGGTCGCCGATCCGCGCTACCGCTTCGGGATCGGGTTCGGCGCCGACGCCAACGGCTTCCACGCCCAACCACCGGCTCGGGGAGCGGACAAGCCGAACGCCGTCTCCTATCCCTTCAAATCCCTCGACGGCCGGATCACCTTCGACCACCAGGTCTCAGGACAGCGGAGCTACGACGTCAACGTCGACGGCGTCGCCCACTACGGGCTCTATCCCGACTGGATGGAGCAGCTGCGACTGCTGGCCGGGCAACCAATCGCCGACGACCTGATGGGCGGTGCCGAGGCCTACCTGCAGACGTGGGAGCGGGCGGTCGGCGTCCCCGGCCCGACCTGCCTGACGCCGCCGCGGCGCCTCTCCCGCAGCGGCTTCGGACCGCTGCGGCTCGGTCAGGACCCCCAGCAGACGCTGATCGCGGCCGGCCAGCCACAGCAGCGATCCGGGAGCGCCTTCCTCTTCTGCTCGACCCGCGGCAAGGCGCGCGGGGCGAAGGCGGCGGCTGCCGCGGCTGTCTTCGATGCGACCGGGAAGGCGACCTTCGTCGCTTCGACCGCTGCTGCCAAAGCTAAGCCGAAGCGGGCAAAGCGCTTGGGGCGCGGCTTCTTCGTCGCCCGTAAAGGGCCGGGAGGCGACCGCGTCTGGAGGTACCACAAGGGCAAGTTGCGCTTCACCGCGGTGGCGACGCCGCGGCTGGCGAAAAAGGCGGGACGCCTGCGGGCGGCATTCCGCCGATCCGGTCTCGGTTAACTCAGGCCTCGCGCAGCTCCCGCTCGAAGTCCTCGGCCAGCGCCGCCAGCTGTGCCAGCTCAACGCTGAGGCCCTTAGCGATACGACGCACGTTGCCCCAGGTCGGGTTGATCCGGCCGGACTCGATGTGGGAGATCCACGTCGGGTGGATTTCGGCCCGGTGGCCGAGCGTCTCCTGGCTCAGTTCGCCCTCGGTCCGGAGGGTGCGGATGGCCTTCCCAAGGCCGATCTGGGGGTCGTCGCGGCGCGGCATCTAGCGCAGGGAATTGACCGATCGCCCACAGGTCCATAGAGGCGAACTCAAGTGACCCGGAGGAACCCGCGAGGTGCGCCTTCCGGTACGAACGAATACGCACAGATTCAGGGCAAAACAAAGGCCCCCCTTGTAGAAGGGAGGCCTCGAAGTGGAGCTGAGGGGGCTCGAACCCCTGACCTCATCGCTGCCAGCGATGCGCTCTTCCAGCTGAGCTACAGCCCCGAGTCGGTGCTCCGCCCATTTTAGCCGTGTGGAATCAAGAAGCAGCATGCGCCTGCCTCTAACTCCGCGTCGGGCCGCGAGTTCTTACGTCAGGCGGCGCGCTGCTCCGGGCCCTGCTCCTCGTCAACATCGAGGATCAGGTTGTCCGGAGCGTTGTGGCGAACCTTGAACTCGAGGCTGGAAAGCCCTTCGAGCTCGCGCAGGAGGTCGACCGGCTGGTCGAGGTTCATCGAGAGCGTCGCCCGGCCCTCCGAGAAGCGCTCGACCGAGATCTCCGAGGCGCCGATCTGACCGACGGCGTCCTCGAAGCCGACGAGTTGAGAAAAGTCGCCGAGCGGGCCGATCTCGAGCTTGACGCGACCGGCGTGGACACCGTCGTCGGCGGGTGCTGATGGGGCATCACCCTCGGCCGCTGCTTCGGCCTCGGTCAGTGCCTTCACCTTCTTGCTCACCTCGACCGCCTCGCGCAGCGCTTTCATCCGAATCCGAGTCGCCTGGCCGCGAGCCTGCGCCTCCAGCTCCTCGAGCCTGGCGGTGATCGACTCCAGGGAGGCGATGCTGCGGTCGTGGCACTCGTTCGCCTCGCGCAGTCGCTCGTCGAGGAGTCGAATCTCTCGCTCCCGGTCGAGCACCATCCCGGAGAGCGTCGTGCTCTCCCGTTCCAGCTCGGCGATCGTCTCTCGCTGCGCGTCGGTGTTCAGCTGCAGACCGAGGATGCGCGCGTCGCGCATCGAGATCGCATCCTCCACCTCCGCGCGCCGATACCCAAGCAGCGCCCGCTTGAACCCATTCATGGACCGGCACCGTAGATAGGCGCTCGGACGTTATCCGTGTACCGACCTATGCGCTGGCGACTTCGGGTGCTTCCGGGGCGTCGAGATCAAGCTCGAGCCGGGGCGCATCACGCCACAGCTCCTCGAGCCCGTAGCGCTCCCGCGCCTCCGGGGTGAAGACGTGGAGGACGCAGTCGAGGTAGTCGAGGATCGTCCACCCCGCTTCGCCGCCGCCGTCGACTCCGCCCGGCAGCAGGCCGGAATCGCGCTTCACCTGCACCCGCACCTCGTCGACGATCGCCCGTGCCTGGCGCTCGTTGCGCGCCGTGCAGATGACGAGGAAGTCGGTGTAGGCGACCAGCTCGCGCATGTCGAGGACGATCAGGTCTTCGGCTTTTTTCGAGTCGGCGATTGCCGCCAGGCTGCGCGCCAGCGGCTCCGACTGTGCCTGCTTCACCGGTAGATACCCCTCTCTTCGATCAGCTCGGCGACCGGGTCGGGCACGAGGTAGCGCAGCGGACGCCCTTGGGCAGCGCGCTCGCGGACGGCCGAGGAGGAGACCCCAAACTGGGGCATCTCCAGCATCGTCGCTCGCCCCTCGCAACCGAGGCTGCGCATGGTCGCTGCCACCTCGGTGTCGGAGACGCCGGCGCGGCGGGCCACGGCGATGCTCGCCAGCTCGACCACGCGCTCCGGCTGCCGCCAGCTCTCCAGGCCGACCGCAGCATCCGCCCCCATCACGAACACCAGCTCCCTGTCGGCCCGTTCCTCTGCAAGTGCTTCCAAGGTCTCATACGTGTAGGACGGCCCCTCGCGCTCGACCTCCAGCGGCGAGACGGAGAAGCGGTCGTCGTCGGCCGCGGCCAGCTCGGTCATCTCCATCCGCACCTCGCGGCCGGGGTCCTCGGCGATCCGCTTGTGCGGGGCGTTGCCGGTCGGGACGAGGATCACCTCTTCGAGGCCGAGCTGCCAGAGCGCCTCCTGGGCGAGCGCGAGGTGGCCGAGGTGCGGCGGGTTGAATGCCGACCCCAGCACCCCGATTGCCGCGCCATCGCGCTCACTCACGTATCTGGCCGTCGCCGTGGGCCACGTACTTGAAGGTCGTCAGCTCTCGCATCCCGATCGGGCCGCGGGCGTGCAGCTTCTGGGTCGAGTTGCCGATCTCGGCCCCCATCCCGTACTCGAAGCCGTCGGTGAAGCGGGTCGAGGCGTTGACGTAGACGGCAGATGCATCAACGCCGGTGACGAAGGCGTCGGCCGCCTCTTCGGAGGAGGTGACGATCGCCTCCGAGTGGCCGGTGCCGTGCGCGTTGACGTGGTCGATCGCATCATCGACCGAATCGACGATCGCAACCGCCATCTTCAGGCCGAGGTACTCGCTGTCCCAGTCCTCCTCGACAGCCTCTCCCACCTCGATCTCGCCGGCCGCGGTCCTCACCTGCTCGTCGCCGACGAGCTCGACGCCGGCGGCGGCGAGATCGGCGAGCACAGCCGGGACGAAGCGGTCGGCGATCGCGGCGTCGATCAGCAGCGTCTCGGCGGCGTTGCAGACACCCGGCCGCTGGACCTTGGCGTTGACCGCGATCCGGCGCGCCATCTCGGGATCGGCGTCGGCGTGAACGTAGACGTGGCAGTTGCCGGCCGCCGCGTACATCACCGGCACCGTCGCCACCTTCTTGATCGCCGCCTTCAGACCTTCGCCGCCGCGCGGGATCAGCAAGTCGACCAGCCCCTCCTGCGTCGCCAGCTCGGCCAGCTCCTCGTGGCCGCCACCGCCGAGCGAGAGGACCGCATCCTCCGGCAGCCCGGCCTCGGCCAGCGCCTCGCGGACGACCGCCGCCAGCACCGCGTTGGAGCGCTCGGCGTAGCTGGAACCGCGGAGGACGATCGCGTTGCCGCTCTTGATCGTCAGCGCCGCACAATCGATGGTCACATTTGGTCGCGCCTCGTAGACGACGGCGACGACACCCAGCGGCACCCGCACCTTGCGCAAGTCGAGCCCGCTCTCAAGCGTTTTCCGTTCCAGCTCCTCGCCGACGGGATCGTCAAGCGCGGCGACAACGCGCACGCCCTCGGCCATCGCCGCCACCCGCTCGGCCGTCAGCCGCAGCCGGTCGCGCAGCGCCTCGGTCAGCCCGGCAGCGCGCTCATCGGCAAGGTCGCCGGCGTTCGCCTCAAGGATCTCCTCCGTCCGCTCCTCGAGCAGCCGCGCCGTCGCCTCAAGGGCGGCGTTCTTCGCCTCGGTCGAGGCGTTGCCAAGCTGCCGTGCCGCGCGCTTGGCAGCGGCGCAGCTCTCGGTGACGGTGGTCTCGGTCACGGCCATCCGCAAAGGGTAGCTAGGGCCTAAAGAAGGACGAAGCGATCGCGGTGGATGACCTCGTCGGCGGCGTGCGGCAGCAGCTCGCGCACCTGCGCGCTCTTCATCCCGATCACGCGCTGTAGCTCGCGTGAGGAGTAGTCGCTGATGCCTTTGCCGATCGTCTCGCCGTCGCTGGCGACGTCAATCGCATCGCCGGCCTCGAAGCTGCCCTCGACGGCGGCGATCCCGACCGGCAGCAGGCTGGACCCACTCTCGCGCAGGACGCGGGCGGCGCCGGGGTCGACGATCAGCCGGCCCCGCGCCGGCTTCGCGTACTTGAGCCAGAGCTTGAAGCTCGAGGTCCTGCCCTTACCGGCCGCGAAGCGGGTGCCGCAGGCCTCTCCCCCGGCCGCGGAGAGCAGGGTGCCGCCGCGGGTGCCGTTGCAGATCACCGCCGGGATTCCTGCCTCGCTCGCCATCTCCGCCGCCGCCACCTTGCTGCGCATGCCGCCGGAGCCGAAGACAGAGGTGCGGTCGCCGATCTCGAGCTGTTCGATCTCGCTGAAGTCGCTCACCTCCGAGATCAGCTCCGCCCCCGGCTCGGTGCGCGGGTCCCCGGAGAGGAGACCGTCGACGTTGGTCAGCAGGACCAGCAGCCGCGCCTCCAGCAGCAGCGCCACCTGGGCGGCGAGGAAGTCGTTGTCGCCGAAGCTGATCTCGTCGGTGGCGGTGGTGTCGTTCTCGTTGACGACCGGCACCACCCCCCACTCGAGCAGCCGCCGCATCGTCTGGCGCGCGTTCAGGTAGTTGGTGCGGGCGCCGATGTCGGCGGCCGTCAGCAGGACCTGCGCGGCGCGGGTGCCGTGCGCCGAGAGGCGACTCTCGTAGGCGCGGAAGAGGTCGCCCTGGCCGACCGCCGAGGAGGCCTGCAGCTCGTCCATCGCCCGCGGCCGCACCGGCATCTCCAGCAGCCGCATCCCGCGGGCGATCGCGCCGGAGGTGACCATGACCACGCGCTCGCCACCCTGCTCGAGCTGCGCGACCTGCTCGCAGACGGAATCGAGCACGTCCGTGCGCAGCTCGCCGTCATCGGCGGCGACGATCGAGGATCCGAGCTTGACGACCAGGGTCATGGCCGTGAAAGTAGCCGAGATGGGGTCCGCAATCGGTTGGGGCGCGCTTGCCGCAAGCTCCCTCGTCATCGGCGCCGCGCTCAGCTTCGCCCGCCGCTGGCCCGAGCGCCAGGTCGGATACGTGCTCTCCTTCGGGGCCGGAGCGCTGATCAGCGCCGTCAGTTTCGAGCTTGCCGCCGAGGGGATCGCGATCAGCGGCGCCGGCTACACCGGTGCCGGCTTGGCACTGGGCGCGCTCACCTACTACTTCCTCGACGGCCTGATCAGCCGTCGGATGGCGACCGGTCGCGGCCGCCGGGGACGGACCGAAGGAAGCGGCAGCGGCACC
>DASTYZ010000122.1:0-7243 GCA_035764545.1 Solirubrobacterales bacterium
CTGAGGCCGATCGTCGCGGTAGCCAAGAACCTGCGCGGCAGCGGCTGGGAAGAGGCGGACAAAGCCGCCGACGACGCCCTTCTGGGGTGGATCATCGACGTCCACGCCGCCGACGCCGACGCCGGTCTGATCCGCGAGGACATCGACCTCGAGTTCGGGGTCCGGGCGGCCTTCGCGATGATCGAGTCGGTGCTCTCCTCCTTCGACGTCTCCTCCAGCGAGGACGACATCAACAAGGCCGCTCACCAACTTGCCCTTCTCCACTGGTACTCGATCTGCTCGGTACCACCCGAGGAGGCCCCGCGGAGCCCCTTGGGACGGAAGTAGTCACCCGGCTAAACCGTAGACAGGGTGTCTAGTCTCGATTAGTCTAATGGTGCTGTGTCCAGTCAAGATCACCGCGCAGGGGATCTGGCGCATCTCGTCCATCCCCTGACCGACCACTCCCGCCTGCCCGAATCTGGGCCGCTCGTGATTGCCCGCGGCGAGGGCTGCGAGCTGATTGCGACCGATGGCCACCGTTTGATCGACGGCTCCTCTGGGCTGTGGACGGTCAACCTGGGCCACAGCCGCAGCGACTTGGTCGAGGCGGCGAAGACCCAGCTCGAGACCCTGCCCTACGCGGCGACCTTCGGCGGTGTCTCCTCGCCGCCGGCGATCGAGCTGGCGGAGCGGATTACGGCTCTGACGCCGGGTTTGAGCGGCGTCTTCTTCGTCAGCGGCGGTAGCGAGGCCAACGAGACCGCGATCAAGCTGGCCCGCCGTCACTGGGTCCACCGAGGCTTGCCGGAGAAGTCGATCATCCTCGCCCACGACCGCGGCTATCACGGCCTCACCGGGGTGACGACCACCACCACCCGGTTGCGGCCCTACCACCACGACTTCGGCGAGCCCGCCCCCGACATCGTCGAGGTGCCCGTGCCCTACACCTACCGCTGCGCTGCCGGAGTGCCCTGCGAGCCCGAGAGCTGCCCGATCTGCAGGGGCGAGGCGCTCGAGCAGAAGATCGAAGAGCTAGGGGCCGAGCGGGTGGCGGCGCTGCTGGTCGAGCCGGTCTTCGGTTCCGGCGGCGTGATCGTGCCGCCGCCCGGCTACCTGCGCCGAATTCGAGAGGTTTGCGACCGGCACGACGTCCTCTTGATCGTCGACGAGGTGATTACCGGCTTCGGGCGTACCGGCACCTGGTTCGCCTCTGAACACGAGGGAGTCAGGGCCGACATGGTGACCTTTGCCAAGGGCGTCACCAGCGGCTACGTACCGCTGGGCGGGGTGATCCTCGGGGACGCGCTTTGGGACGAGCTCCGCGACCCCGACCGCCGCCCGGGGTACCTGATGCACGGGTTTACCCATTCCGGTCATCCGGTCGCCTGCGCTGTTGCCCTGGCGAACATCGAAGCGATCGAGCGCGAAGGCCTCTTGGCGCGGGTAGAGGAGGCCAGCGAGATCCTCGCCGCCGCAATCGCTCCGCTCCGCGATCACCCGGAAGTGGGGGAGGTTCGCCAGGCCGGCCTGATGGTCGGCGTCGAGCTCGTCGCCGACAAGGCGACGCGGCAGCGTTGGCCGGTCGAGGTGGGCCGCGGGCGGCGCGCCGCCGTCGAGACCCGCGAGCGAGGTCTCCTCACTCGCGGTCTGCTCGACGACATCATCTGCCTCGCGCCACCGTTCACGATCAGCGACGAGCAGATTCAGCGCTCGGTGGAGATCCTCGGCGAGAGCATCGAAGCCACCGCGGACCTCCACCCTAGAGTCGGTTAGGGCAGGTACTTTTCCGCCTGTTCCTTGGCTTCTTCGATGCCCTTTTCGGCCTTGGCCTTACCTTCTTCGAGACCCTCTTCAGCTTCCTTCTGGGCCTTTTCGAACTTCTTCTTGGTCTTGCCGTTGACCTCTTCCTTGGCTTCTTCGAGGCCCTCCTTGGTCTTTTCGACCCCTTCGTCGATCGCTTCTTCGGCCTTCTTGGTGCCTTCTTCGACCTGCGTTTCGGCCTGTTCCTGAATCGTGCCGGTGGTGTCGTCGCTGCTGCCGCAGCCGGACCAGACGACGCCGCCGGCGGCGATTGCCATCACGGCGAACAGGTAGAGGACGGGGCGCGGCTTTCTGCTCATCAGATGCTCTCCAGATCGGTTGCTGGTTAACGTGGCGGCAGTGAATCAGACGGAGCCGGACAGCTTCGAATCCCTCGTCGCCGACGCGATCGATGCGCTGCCCGAGGAATTCCAACGCCTGCTCGAACGAGTCGCGGTCGTCATCTCTGACCTCGGCTTCGAGCGCAACGCTTACGGCGAGTACTTCGGCGACGGGGTCGCCGCGGAACGCTATGAGGACAGGATCGTGATCTACCGCGACACGCTCGAACGAGACTTCGGCCACGACCGCCAGGTGCTGGCTCGGCAGGTCGAGCAGACGTTGCGGCACGAGCTCGCGCACCATCTCGGCTGGGACGAGCCGGGGGTCGGCGGACTCGGCCTCTGATCAACGCACCCGGCAGGTGCGTTCGAGGTTTTCGCTGATCTCGCTGTGCCCTTCGAAGCGGAAGGTTCCGCGGGCGAAGACGAACGGAACAAGCGTGAAATCCCCCGGGGCACTACATGCCGCCGAGACATAGCTGCGGCGTTTCCCCGCGTAGGAATAGCGGCGGTTGATCGTCAACTCGATTTCAGTCACCGAACCGAGGCCGCCACCCAGGCGGGGAATCTTGGCTCGGAGGATGGTGCCGAACCTGCCCTTGGGCGGATGCGCAATCGCCAGCGGCACGACCAGGGTGAAGCGAACCGGGACCCCGGCGAAGAGATGGAGGACCAACGCCTCCCTGCCGTGGCGGCGACTGTTGAAGGCGAGGATCTTCCCGGTCGCGAGGATCTCCTTGCCCAGCTGGACCTCGGCACGGAAGCTGCCGCGCCCGACCAGCGCCGGGCCGCAGCGCTCCATCGCCGCTTCGGTGCTGGTCGACTGTAGGACCGGCGCCGAGCAGACCGGCAGGCCCTTGGAGTAGATGCGGCCGTTGCGGTGGATCGCGATTTCGAGGTGGCGCAGCGGTGGCGGGTGGCTGCCGTCGGTGGTGGCAATCCGCCCCGCAACCTTGACGCTGACCGGAGCGGGGTGGTCCCGGGGCAGCGCGTGCGGCGTGAAGTTGGCGTTGAAGGTGAGTTCGAGCCCGTCCTTGATCACGCGCTCCGCCGCCGAGCTCGCGGTCCACCCAAGCGCCATCGCGGCGATCAGCACGGGTATGACGAATCGGTGGCGCATTGCTCCCTAGGGGCGAGTCTAGGGTTTCGATTCTGCGACTAGGGTTTGAGCGATGGTTAAGTCCCGCAGCTGGACCGAGCTCGGCGACGGCGATGAGTTTGCCGGCTACCGGATCGAGAGCCGCATCGGCCGGGGCGGGATGGGGATTCTCTACTTAGCCCTGGAGCCCGGCCTCGAGCGGCGGGTGGCGTTGAAGCTGATCGCCCCCGAGGCCGCGGCAGATGAGGTGTTCGCACGCCGGTTTGCCGAGGAGTCGCGGATCGCCGCCGCGATCGAGCACCCGAACGTGGTTCCGATCTACGCCGCCGGCGAAGAGGACGGAGTGCCCTGGATCGCGATGCGCTACGTCGCCGGGTCTGACCTGGGGCGGCGCCTGGCGCAGGCGGGGCAGCTCGAGCCCGAGCACGCGGTGGCGCTGATCGCTCAGGTCGGCAAGGGGCTCGACGTGATCCACGCCTCCGGCCTGGTTCACCGCGACGTCAAGCCCGCCAATGTCCTCCTCAGTGGCGAGCCAGGCTCCGAGCACGCCTACATCACCGACTTCGGCGTCGCCCGCAACGTAGCCACCGAGTCGGGCCTGACCCAGACCGGCCGCTTCGTCGGCACCCTCGATTACGTCGCCCCGGAGCAGATCTCGGGAGAGACGATCGACGCCCGGGTCGACGTCTACGCGCTCGGATGCCTGCTCTACAAGCTGCTCACCGGCGAGGTTCCGTTTCCCCGCGAGGGCGAGGCGGCCCGCCTCTACGCCCACCTCCACGACCCGCCACCAGCTCCGTCGCTGTACGTGCCGTCGCTGCCGATGGCGCTCGACGACGTCGTGGTCAGGGCGATGTCGAAGGCTCCCGAAGACCGCTACCCCTCAGCCGGCGACCTCGGCCGCGCCGCGCAGGCAGCGCTCAGCGGTACCACCGTTTCGGCCCCGGAGCGGACGGTGGCAACCGGTGCCGCCGCGACCCGGGAAGCGGTTCGGCCGACGGAGGAGACCGCGAAGCTGGCGCCGGCATCAGACCCACCTCCGGGCCGGCGCCGACCGCTGCTGGTCGGCGGCCTGCTGGCGCTGATCGCGGCGGCAGTCGCGGTGGCGCTGATCGCCTCGGGCGGCGGGGGGGACGGCAGCGGCATCGACGGCGCCGTCGGCGACACCGCCGCGACTGAAACGACCGCGAAGACGAAACCAAAGCCCGAGCCGAAGACCCTGACGAAAGCGGAGCTGGTCTCCCGCGGCGACGCGATCTGCACCGAAAGCCGCAACAAGTTCCTCCGCTACCGCGATCCGGTGGCAGAGGCCGAACCAGACGTCGCCTACTCGCGGGTGTTGGTCGGCATCTCGAGCAATGCGGTCCAGCAGTTCGAAGCGCTGGTCCCGCCTCAGGCCCTGTCCTCTGCCTACAACGCCTACGTGGCATCGCAGCGGGAAGTCATGGGATGGGACCGCGATGCGCTGGCGGCGGCTGAGTCAGGAGACGCCGTCGCCTACGGCGAAGCGCGGCAGGCCCGCGACGAAACCGAAGACGAGCGCAAGCAGCTGGCCGAAGCCGTTGGCTTTCGCGTCTGCAGCGGCAGCGATCTCTAGGAGGGACTGACGAAACCCCCGCGCACGCCTGGCGGCGGCGGACCCTGCGCGGTGCGGCGTCCTCAGTCGGCCAAATAGCGCTGCTATTCGGCCTCCCTGCGTCCTTGCCCCGCTTGGTCCGGCGCTCGCCAGCCGCACACGCGGGTTTCGCCAATCCCTCCTAGTCGTCGCCCGGGCGGGTGACTCGTTCGGCCCGCTGCCTGACTTCTTCGCTGGCCTCTTTGGTGGCGGCGAAAGCCTCGTCGCGGGCCGCTGCCAGCCCCTCGCTGGGCTTGCCGCCGACGATGTCGCGGAAGGCTTCCTTGAAGCGCTCGGTGCGGCGGTCGGGCGGGAAGCGGTCCTCGGCGCGGGCTTGCTTGCGGGGGTTGCGATCTCCGTAGCGGCGGCGGGCCCAGGCCGACTCCGGCTTGCCGAGACGGCAGGCGCCGTAGAGGGCGATCGGGAAGATGAAGAAGCCGATGCTGCCGTGCATGATCCGCCCCTTGGCAAAGCAGATCGCGACGAGGAAGAAGACGAGGAGGGCGCTGAGGACGGTGCCGAGGATCGCGCCGACGTCCCCCTCTTCGATCGTGAACGGGGTGAAACCGAGCAGGGCCAGCATCATCAGCGCCGCGGCGATGACCGTGGCGTCGATCGAGGCGCGCCCCTCCTTCGCCCAGTAGACGTCGTCGAGGTAGACCCAGAGGGCGAACTCGTCGATCGTTAGGCCGGCGCCGATCCCGAAGGCAAAGGCGCAGATCTCCGTCCAGGGGCTGTTGCCGAAAGCGGCGAAGCCGCCGGCGCCGGCGGCCATCATCGTCACGATTCCGAAGACCAGGTGGTGGAGGTGGACGCCGCTGTCGCTGACGATGCTGCCGGGCCACCAGGGCACCTTCGGGCTGCGCATCAGTCGCGTGCTCATGCGGATGAAGGCGAAGGAGAGAAGGAAGCCCATGAGGACGAGGTAGAGCCCCTGCAGCTCGTGCTCGGAGATCCGGTTCCAGAAGTCGGTGACGATCGAGGCGGCGGTCATGCCGGCACCGGGGTCGAGCGGATGGGCGGCGCCTCGCCATCCCGCGCGGCGATCAGGTCGAGCGTGAGCAGGACAGCGGCGACCGCGAAGAAGGGCGAGAGGGCGATGTCGGTGACCGCCTCGGCGAGCCAGGTGGCGAGGAAGGTGTGGCCGAAGAGGTCGTGCACCAGGGCGCCGAGCAGGTGCCCGATCCCGTCGCCGAGGACCTGGATCGGGAGCAGGACCAAGAGGACGAGCCAGAAGTTGCCCCGGACCAGGCGCATGCTGCGGGCCAGCGCCCCCCGCGCGGTGCGCTCCTCCAGCTCGACCACCGGGCCGGCGAGGCCGAACCAGACGAAGGCGAGCAGGCCGGGGAGGATGCCGAGCAGGAGCCCGACCGCGACGAGAACCACGTAGACGAGGTCGACGGCGATCAGGCGGCCGTAGTTGAGGCGCCGGGCGATCTCGCGCAGCGGTGGTGGATCCTCGCCGTGGGGATGGGTGAGGGAGATCGCGATCGCGCCGCTGAAGAAGACCTCGCCGATCAGCCCGGTGGCGGTGATCGCCCCGACGGCGAGGACCACCGCCGCGACTTTGATCCCGTTGGTGAGGTCGAGCGAGTCGAGCTCGACGTTCATCGTCAGCGAGTCGAGCAGGGCAAGCGGCGCGAAGACGACCAGCGCCAGCAACAGGAGCGAGGGGGCCCAGGCGCGGTAGGTCCGCCAGATCCGGCTGTAGGTGGAGCCGACTCGCCGGGGAAGGCTCACCGGCGACGGTCGCGGCGACCGGCCGGACGCCGCCCCCGCGCCTCCAGTCGCGACTGGCTCGACTCGGCGGCAGGCACTTTCTTCAGGCCCCCGAGCTCGGGGATCAATATCTCTTCGGCGCAGCGGCGGTGCCAGTGGTGATGATCGGTGCCGCCGAGGCGGCGGACGAACTGAACGATCGTGTGGTCCTCGCCGACCGGGACCTCCCCGTGGCAGCCAGGGCAGTGGTAGAGCTTGCGGGCGATCCCGCGGATCAGCCAGGTCTCGTCACCCTCTTCGTTTAGGCCGACGAGGCTCCAGCGTTTGCTCGGCTCACCTTCGAACTGCGCCAACTCAGCGCCTCGACATCCAGGCGAAGCCAGCGGCCATGGCGACGTTGGCGGCCCCCGCCAGTCGCAGGCCGAGCTTGGCGCCGGGGCGGCTGACGGCGGGGGAGGCAGACCAGAGCGCGTCGGTGGCGATCTCGGTCCCGCGCAGCCAGGCAAGCGACTGCCAGTCGGCGGCGGAGCCGCGGCGATCCGCAACCAGGTGGGCCGCGGCGAAGGTGAGCCAGATCGGCCCGCAGCGGCGGAAGAGGTGCTCCGCGTCCGGGGAAGGGTGGTCGTGGCCCAGCACCTTCAGGGTCGCGGCGGGGGCCGCGATCGCGGCGCTGCCGAGCAGTAGATC
>DASTYZ010000123.1:0-25820 GCA_035764545.1 Solirubrobacterales bacterium
GCCGTCGCCTGCCTGGGGGGCGCTGCCTACGCGGCCACCGGTCTCGACCAGAGCCGACCCGCCGATAAGCGCGGTCCCAACCAGCCTCAGGCCGCGGGCGAGGGCCCGCCGCGGCCCAGCTTCATCGAAACCCCCCTCGCCAGCGGCGTCGATCCCGACTCCCAGTTCCGGTTCCACGTCCCCCCGCGCAGCGGCACCCCAGGTTCGGCGCCGAGCCGACCGGTGCAGCCGGTGACCAGGCGAAGGGCGTTTGAATGCCGTCTCGACGACGGCGAGTGGAGCCCCTGCTCGTCTCCGTACATCCTCGTCGACCTCGATCCCGAGCTCCACTCGTTCGCGGTCAGAGCTCTCAACCGCCGCGAGGAATTCGGCAAGGCCGCCCATTACCGCTGGACGCAGCTGGAGCCGATGGAGTTCACGATCGAGCCCCTCTTCGGCCAGCTCCCGGAGTTGATGCCGGGAGACCCGGCGCAGGAGCTGTCGGTTCGAATCAGCAACCCCAATCCGGCGGCGATTGAAGTCACCAGCCTCGAGGTGTCGGTCGTCCCCGACCGTCCCGGCTGCCCCGCCGATCCCAACTTCGCGATCACGCCCGCGGGCCTCTCCCCGCAGGCGCCGCTCAGCATCCCCGCCGGTGGCTCGGCCACCCTGCCGGCCGCAGCCGCGGCGCCGACCCTAGCGCTGCGCGATCTTCCCGTCGACCAGAACGCCTGCCAGGGCGCCTCCCTCCAGCTCACCTTCAGCGGTCAGGCGCACGGGTGAAACGGCCCCGCCTGACCGGCGCCGCCGGCTGCCTGCTCGCGGTGGGAGCGATCATCCTCGCCGGCACCGCCTTGGCCTACTTCTCCGCCAACGGAACCGGCAACGCCGCGGCCGCGGTGACGAAACTGACCGCGCCGACGATCACCGCCGCCACTCCGGCGGCGGGCGGCGCGGTCACCCTCACCTGGAGCGCGATGACGCCTCCCGGCGAAGGCACCGTCACCTATTACGTCAAGCGCGATGGCGGCGCTGCCGCCGGCAACTGTCCCAGTCAGTCGACCCCGACCGCCGTCACGACCTGCATCGACGGTGCCGTGCCGATCGGCGAACACAACTACGAAGTGACCGCCGTCTGGCGCACCTGGGATGCGACGAGCAGCGGCAAAACGGCGAAAATCACGACGGGAGCTACCGCTGCCTTCACGGTGTCCGCCAGCGCCACCTCGATCACCGCCGGCGGCTCGAGCAACCTGACGATCACCGCGAAGGATGAAAAAGGCAACACGGTCACCACCTACACCGGCTCCCACTCGCTCGTCTTCTCGGGCGCCGAAGCGGCCCCCAGCGGCACCAAACCGACCGTCTCCAACAGCTCGGGAACTGCGACCAACTTCGGCACGGCGACGGCGATTAGCTTCACCAACGGAGTCGCCACTATCTCCTCGACCAAAAACGGCGTCGTCAGGCTTTACCGGTCGGGGACGGCCAACATCGTCGCCACTGAGGGTTCGATCACGACGCCGAGCCCGGCGGCGATCACCGTCGCCGCTGCTGCGGCTTCCAAATTCGTCCTCACCGCGGCCTCGGTGACGCCCACCGCCAGCGCTCTCGACGAGCTGACGACGACCGCGCAGGACACCTACGGCAACACCGCCACCTCCTATACGGGGGCCCACAGCCTCGTCTTCTCCGGCGCCAGCGCCAGCCCCAACGGCACCAGTCCAACCGTCAGCGATTCCACTGGCGCCGACGTCGCCTTCGGCGGCGCGACCTCGGTCAACTTCACCGCCGGCGTCGCCAAAGCGAGCGAAGGCGCGGGCGGCGGGATGAAGCTCTACAAGAGCGGCTCGACCGCCGTCAAAGCGACCGAGGGATCGCTCCTGACGCCAACCGCGGTGACGGTGACCGTGGCCCCGGGAACGGCGACGAAACTCGTCCTCACCTCCTCGACCGCGACGCCGGTAGCGGCGACCGGCTTCAACCTGACGACGACGGCGCAGGACACCTACGGCAACACCGCGACCGCCTACACGGGCGCCAAGAACATCACCTTCGCCGGCGCCACCGCCAGCCCCAGCGGCGCCCTACCGACCGTCGTCAACAGCGCCGGCACCGTCGTCAACTTCGGCACCGCCACCGCACTTAACTTCACCTCCGGCGTCGCCACCCCGGCCTCGTCGAAAAACGGCTTCACGAAACTGAACAAGGTCGAGACGGCGTCGATCACCGCCAGCGACGGCACCATCTCAACCGCGGCCTCACTTCCTCTCACCGTCTCCACCGGCGCCGCCAACCGGCTCGCCTTCAGCGGCCTCACCGCGAGCGCCGGCGTGATCGGCTCAACCTGCTTCTTCACCTGCGCGGTCACCACCCTCGGCAACGCCGGCACGATCAAAGCCAAACTCGCCGTCACCGACAGCGTCGGCAACCAAATATCCAACTCCGCCAGAACCATCACCGTCACCGCCACCAGCGGCGGCACCATCACCGGCTCCCCCCTAACGACCCCGGAAACCGGCCCCGCCCTCACCGCCACCGAATTCACCTACACCGCCCCGGCGTCCGGCTCCTTCACCCACACCATCACCGCCGCCTCGACCGGCCTCACCAGCGCCACGGCGACGGCGACGAAATAACAGCGCAGCGACCGCGACCGGCGCTCCGCCGCTGCCGGTAATGGATGTGGAGGGCAAGCGGAGAGCGGAGCACCATGAGCCAAGCATTGCGCAGCTCTACACGGATTGTGCATGCCCCTGGCTGGATTCGAACCAGCGACCGTCGGATTAAAAGTTCAGCCGGAAAGTGTCTAGCAGGGGGAATCTGGCCTGATGGAGCCAATCACGTCCAAGGAGTTCGGCTGAGTTCGCTGGAGTTGGGGATCAATTCCGGGACCAAGTTTTGAGAGCTGCGGGCGAGAGGGGGGCCTCCTTGTCAGCCGGTCTCCGCCAGCGTCGTATCGGCCCCCGACCCGTCCGTGCTCCACCCCACGCCCACGCAGGTGGTGCTGCGACAGGAGACCCCGAAGAGGCCGCTGAAGGTCGCCCCGGAGGGGTTCGAAGTGCCGTGGACCGACCAGTTGGTCCCGTTCCACTTCTCGACTAGGGTCTGAGTCGATCCGCTGCCAATCGAGCTCCCGGCTGCCGTGCAGGACGTTTCGGTCGCGCATGAGACGTCTTGGAAAACGCTTTCAGTAGCCCCAGCGGGGTTGGGCGTGCTCTGCAGCGTCCAGGTCGAGCCGTTGTAGCGATATGCGAGCGTGAACTGTTCGCCGGCGCTTTTCTTCCAGCCCCCCACTGCCGTGCAGCGGGTCGGCGACGGCGTGCAGGAGACGTCGAGCAGAGTGCTCTGGATCGCCCCTTCGGGATCAGCCAGGGTCTGCAGCGACCAGTTGGTGCCGTCCCAGAGCATGGCGAGCTTTTTGACGGCGCCGCCGCTCGTGGTGTAGCGGCCGACGGCGAGGCAGACACTCGACCAGATGCAGTCGATGCCGTCGAGCTGGCTCGAGGTCGCCCCTTCGGGGATCGGGACGGTCATCAAGGTCCAGTTGGGGCTGGTCCACGCCTCGATGATCGCGGTCTTGACGCCGCCGATCACAGCCGAGCCCGCGGCCCTGCATTGCGCGGTTGAGTTGCAGCCGATCGCGGTCAGTTCGCTGGAGGTCGCTCCGGAGGGGATTGGCGGCGAGTAGACCGACCATTTGCCTTCGTTCCAGATCTCCGCCAGGAGCGTTGGACCGCCTTCGGTGGGCTGATAGTTGCCGGCAGCCAGGCAGCGGGCTTCCGAGGGGCAGTCGACGCCGAAGAGACGGGTGGGGAGGGTGCCGGACTTTTTCGCGGCGCTTTGTTCAGACCAGGAGGTGCCGTTCCAGCGCTGGGCTATCGGGCCGTCGGCTCCCGAGATAGTGCTCTTGCCGACTGCGGTGCAGACGCTCGTGCTCGGCTCGCAGCTGACGTCGTAGAGGTTGCTGTGGCTCGCTCCCGACGGGTTCGGCGTCGAGAGAATTTCCCATGATGGCGTCGTGAAAGTCTGGTCTGGACCGTTGGTGGTTCCTTTGGCGTTGGTCGCCACCAAACGGAAGTGGTAGGTGGTTTCGGGTGCCAGGCCTTCGATGCCCTCGCTGACTTCAACCGGGCTGGTGCCCGAGCCGATCGATTTCGGCGCCGCCGGCGCTTTGGAGCCGTAGCCGGTCGTCGTGCCGTATTCGAACTGGTAGGTCGCTTCGGAACCGTTGGGGTTGACGGTGCCCTTCAGCGTGGTTTTGGTTTTGCTTGAGCTAGACGCTGGTTTGGTCGTGATAGTCGGGGGTTGGCTTTCAGGTTCAAACGCTTCTGGCTGTTCAGAAACTTGAACAAGGGTTTTATCGTCGCCTGCCCCCACGGCGATACACGTGCTGCCACGGCATGATACGTCGGCCAGGATAGCGCCCGGCGTAGTTCCCTCGAGTCTCCAGCTATCCCCATTCCAGCGAGCAGCTACCGGTCTATCTTCGTAGCTATTCGCCTCTTCCTCAGTAAGTAAATGGAAGTCAGAGCCAACAGAGGCGCAGGAACTTGAATCCAGGTTGGCGCAGGAAATCCCCTGGAAAAAGTCTGCATACAAATCAGGACTGGTCAGAAGGCTCCATGCCGTCCCGTTCCACCGTGCGAAGAACGATCCCCCAATCCCAGGGCGCATCGAGTTCCCGGCCGCCGTACAGATAACCGAAGTTCCAGTGCAGGTCACATCCATTAGCCAGTCGTCTCGGTAACCCGCAGGCTCAGGGACCGTCTTTTCCGTCCAACCGCTTCCGTTCCATACCGCGGAGAACGGGTGGTCGAGCTCTTCGGTGACTGTTCCACCCCCAGGCACAGTGTAGAACTGGTGGAGCTTGGTGTATTGGCCGACCGCCATGCAGAAATTCGTGCCGCGACATTCAACGCTGAAGAACTCACTATCCAAGGATTCTGCCGGCGCTGGGATCGTTTCGGGCGACCAAGCGTTCCCATTCCAGCGTTGGGCTATTGCCCTCCTCTCGCCGCCAACAATCGCGTATCCGGCCGCAGTGCAGGAAGTCGTCCCAGACGGACAGGAAACACCGGTCAGAACAGTTGAGCTCGCCCCGGGGACATTGTAAGACGGCTGTACGCTCCAGGTGACACCATCCCAAGCCTCAATCAGGGAGTACGTGCCGGCTGACGTAGTGTAAGAGCCCGCCGCCTTGCAGGAGGTAGCGCTTGGACACGTCACCGCTTCGAACTTGGCTCCGGATGCTCCCGACGGCGCCACCGGCGACGACAGAGTCCAGCTAGTGCCGTTCCACCGCTCAGCCAGCAGGTTGTAGTTTCCTGACGTAGGAGACGCATTACTCCGACCCACTGCCATGCACATGTTCGTGCTTGACGGAACACAGTCCACTCCTTCCAGCCGGCTTTCAACCGCCCCCGATGGATTCGGAGAGGACACCGCTTCCCACACAGGCGTGGTTAAGGACTGATCAGGCGTAGGATTCGTCCCGAGACTGTTGGAAGCCACCAAGCGATAGTGATAGGTAGTGCCAGGTTTAAGGTTTTGCACCAGCTCCGACACCGGATGTGGTTCAGCGAGTCCCGAAGTGATTTCGACACTCGGCACCGGAATTTTCGTGCCATAGCCATTGGTAGGCCCGTACTCGAAGTAGTATTTCGTCGAGGATCCGTTTGGCGATACGGCGCCAAAGAGGGTCGCGCTGGTTTTAGTGGAGCTGGACGCAGGTTTCGTGATCACCACGCTCGGGGCCTGTGCCGGCACTGCAAACGTCCGATCAGACGTTTCTCTGGTTCCTATACTGCTGCTTGCAACCAAGCGATAGTGATACGTAGCTCCTGGCTGAAGGTTCTGCACCAGCTGTGACACCGAATGTTGTTCAGATAGCCCCGAAGTGATTTCGGCATCTGGCACTGGAATTTTCGTGCCATAGCCATTCGTAGGCCCATACTCGAAGTAGTATTTCGTCGCATACTCGTTTGGCGTAACGGAGCCAAACAGCGTTGCACTGGTGCCGGCAATAGATGCCGGTTGAGGTATTCCTACGCTCGGAGGGAACACTTCTTTCACCTCGAACTGGGGATCGGGAAAGCTGAAGGTCAGGTTGACTATTCCGCTACCAATACCGGGACATGGGTACGGCGACGCGAACGGTGACCAGTATTCACTGCCCGGCTCCAGCCCCGGGCCATTACTCGCGATAGTGTTGGTGGTAGCCCCGTTCGAATAGGAGAGGGAGCTTGCACCTATGTTGTATTGAAGGTGGCAGGATGAGCCCTGAAGATTGAACGTCGCTGTCGCAGTTAATGCACCCAGACTTACTCTGGTGGTACTAGTGGCTTTAACGCCATAGTTGCTTAGTATCGTGAGGGTGGCGGTCCCTTTATTTTCGTCAAATGAGTTGAAATAATTACAGCTACTAGGGCTCCATTGGGTGATCGTTGCCGTATCACCAGACACTTCCCCACTGACCGCTGCTGAGGTGCATCTTATGTAGTTCAGGCTCCCGGCGTAGAGTTTTAGGGTTCCGGAACCGTTGAAAGTACCGTTCGGGCTTTGGATCACGACCGCAGCGCCAGCCGACGAGGGCAAGCTAGCTGCCAAGAGGCAGACCATGAGTGCCAATAGCCAAAGCCTCGAAGTTCGAATTCCCCGTTCCATCCCCGTACTCCTCTCCCGTCCATAAGCAAACTGCTTTAGGCAGCCATACCACTTCCCAGATAATGAAGCAAAAACAGTCGAGTGTTTAGAGAGGTTTTAGCGCTGGCCTGTCAAGCGCCCCCGGCTGGATTCGAACCAGCGACCGTCGGGTTAGAAGTCCGATGCTCTATCCAGCTGAGCTACGGGGGCGGGAGGTCAAGGTTAGGCGGTGATCGGGCGGCTCGCCTAGGATCGGGGGATGGCGAAAGTCGAGGTTGCGGGGCGGGAGTTTCATTACGAGCGAGCGGGCTCGGGCGAGCCGCTGCTGCTAATCCAGGGGATGAGCGGGACGCACGTGGCTTGGGGCGAGCCGTTCAAAGGGGCGCTGGAGGAGAGCTTTGACGTGATCGCCTTCGACAACCGGGGGATCGGATTGTCGGCTCCGGTCGACGGGCCGTTCACGATCGTCGAGATGGCTGAGGACACGGCGGCGCTGCTCGGGGAGCTCGGGCTCGAGAGCGCCCACGTGGTCGGTATCTCGATGGGCGGGATGATTGCCCAGGAGTTGGCGCTCGCCGAGCCGGAGCGGTTGCGCTCGCTGACGCTCGGCTGCACCTATTGCGGCGGGCCCGGCTCGCGGCTGATGCCGGAGGAGAACCTGCAGAAGCTCGTCGCCGGGATGTCCTCGGGCGACCGCGACAAGGCGATCCGGGCTGGTTACGAAGTCAACCTCTCCCCCGCCCTCCGCGCCGACGAGTCGACCTGGGCCGCCTTCCACGAGATGGCGACCTCGGTGCCGGCGGCGAAAGCGACGATCGAATTGCAGGCGCAGGCGATCTTCGGCCATGACACCAGCGGCCGCCTCGGCGAGGTCGAAGTGCCGACGCTGATCATCCACGGCACCGTCGATGGCGTTCTCCCCTTCCCCAACGGCGAGCAGATTGCCTCGCTGATGCCCTCCGCCCGCTTCGAGGTCCTCGAGGACGTCGGCCACATGTTCTGGTGGGAGCAGCCGCAACGCTCGGCCGAACTGATCCGCGAGCACGCGCTCGCCGTCGGTCGCGCCTGAATCGAGACGTCAATTGAGCACCGTATGGGTGCTCAACTGCCAACTGGATTATTCGACCGGTTCTTCGCCCGGGACCGTCGGGCGCTTTTCGGGCTTGCAGGCCGCGGGGTCGAGCTTGCCGTTCACCTTGAAGACGTAATCGGGCTGCGGCGAGGCTTTGTTGTCCGTGACGACCTGCTTCACCGCCGGGTCGTTCTTGACCCACGCATAGACGGGGAACTGGTACGGGTTCGGGACGCCGGAGTTGTAGGGGCCGGTGTCCTGCGTGTACTGGCTCAGCACCAGATATTCGTAGCCGCCCTCGTTGATCAGGCCGCGCAGGCGCTGGCAGGTGGTCGGCAGGCGGTTCGCCCCGTGCGGGCCTTTGACGCCGATGAACTCGACGTGGTTGGAGGCGTCGTTTCCGTAGAAGCCGTACTGGCCGAAGATGATCTGGCTGGAGCCGATGATCCCGACCTTCTTGTCCTTCAGCTTCTGGGTGTAGACGTAGGCTTCCTTCGGCCCGCCTTCACCGAGGAACGGGTCCGGGTTGACGTAGTGCTGGTCGGCGTACTGGACCTGCTGCGCCCGTCCCAGCCCGACCGCCAGCAGCACCAAGAGCGCCGCCCCCGCCGCGACCGCCGCGCGGCTGACGCTCCAGCGCGTCCGCGCCAGCGACAGCGCCGCCGGCGCCCAGACCAGGCACAGGGTCAGGAAGACGGTGCCGACGATGTAGCTGGTGAACCATCTCGGCGTCGTCACCACCGTGATCGCGAAGACCCCGGTGAGGAAGAGCAGCGTCTGCCAGGCGCGCCGGTCGGGCGCCCGAATCGGCCGCGCTAGCGGCAGCATCGCCATCGCCAGCACCAGTCCCGGCACCAGGTAGCGGGTGTTGGTGAAGAACCCCGTCGGCGAGCCCTCCTGCCCGGCCGCCGTCAGCGGCGTGAAGAGGTAGACCACCGCGGTCAGCAGCGAGGCGACGGCGATCACCCGGAGGATCTTGTTGCGGGATTTCCAGGCGATGTAGACGGCGGCGCTGACGGCCATGATCAGGATCAGCGGCCAGAGCGGCCCGAAGGCGTTGTCCAGCTCGGGGAAGAACCAGCGCCTGTAGATCGTCGGGTTGGTGATGTAGTCGATGACGGCGAAGCGCGGCCGCGGGTCGAGCGGCATCTGGTCGGGCTTCGGCAGGTTGAGTGGCCCGAACTTGGTGATCGGGATCGGGTTGCCGCCGGTCTTGATCGCCGCCCGCAGGTACCAGTAGCCGCCGACGATCAGCATCGGCAGGCCCATCACCCAGGCCGTCGTCCAGCGCCGGCCGCGGCCGCTGAAGAGGATGACGCCGAGCGCGATCGCCACCACCGGAACGAGGAAGGTCGTCTTCACCGAGGCGGCGAGACCGGCGGCGATCCCGGCCATCACCAGCGGCCCCTTGTCGAGCAGCGGCGCGTCTCGCTCGGGCGCGTCCTGGACCGCCCCGCTGACGGGCGCTCTTCGCTGGTGCCCGTTGATCAGGAAGGCGGCAAAGGCGAGCAGGAAGGCCAGTCCCATGATGTCGTTGCGCGCCTCGCCGGGCTGGGTTTCGATCATCACCCCCGCGTCGAGGACGATCGCCGCCGCGACCAGCGTCGCCGGCCCGACCTTGTAGGGCCGCCCCATGCACCAGGCCGCGAGCAGCCCGATCGGCAGCCAGATCAGGTTCTGCAGCGGCGCCAGCCAGTCGCTCTTGAAGAGGACGATCGCGGCGGCGTTCACCAACTCGGTCGAGGCCGGGTAGAACCAGGCCGCCAGCCGCAGCGGGTCCGTGTAGTGGAGGTGGACCGTCGAGTGTTCCTGGGCGATGAACGCCGAGAAGGGCATGTGGTACCAGGTGGTGTCGCCGCCGAACATCCCGAAGTCGAGGCTCGACTGGGCGGGGAAAGTCCACTCGGCCACCGTCCAGGAAGCGACGCCGAGAGCGATCATCAGGGCGATGTTCTCGACCCGCGGAGCTGCCACTTCGCGGCCCTCTCCAGCCGCTTTCGAGCGCCCGAGCCAGGCGGCGCCGAGGCCGACCGCGATGCAGAGGAAGACGATCCAGCCGAAGTAGAGGAGGCTGAGCGAGCCGAGGATCTCGAGGCAGACGACGAGCATCGCGACCGCCAACGTCGCGTCGGCGAGCCGCGCCAGGGCGCCGGTGAATTCCGGCACGATCCAGCGCCGCAGCCAGTAGGCGCCGAGGCCGAGGGCGGCGACGATCCCGATCAGGGCGACGCAGCCGGCGATGTAGGAGCCGAATGAGGGGGCCACGAAGGCCGGGATGCTATTCGGCGCGCCCCCCGGGCACCGCCGCGACTACGCGGCCGCGGCGGGGATGGTGCAGGCGACCCCGGTCCCTTTCAGGCCGCAGTAGCCGTTCGGGACCTTGTGCAGATACTGCTGGTGGTAGTCCTCGGCGAAGTAGAAGGGCCCAGCGGGCTCGACCTCGGTCGTCACCGCCTCCTTGCCGGCGGCGCGCAGGGACGCGTCGTAGGCCTCGACCGCCATCTCCGCGGTCGCCTTCTGCCTGTCGTTGGTGAAGTAGATGCCGGAGCGGTACTGGGTGCCGACGTCGTTGCCCTGGCGCATCCCCTGGGTCGGGTCGTGCTCCTCGAAGAAGACCTTGAGCAGGTCGGCGTAGGCGATCTTCTCCGGGTCGAAGGCGACGAGCACCGCCTCGGCGTGCCCGGTCTTCGCCGTGCAGACCTCCTCGTAGGTCGGGCTCGGGGTGGTCCCGTTCTGGTAGCCGACCGCCGTCGTGTAGACGCCGTCGAGCCTCCAGAAGAGCCGCTCCGCGCCCCAGAAGCAGCCGAGGGCGAAGTAGGCGACCTCGATCCCCTCGGGGTACGGCGGCTCCAGCGGCGTCCCCAGCACGGCGTGCGTCTTCGGCACCTCATACGGGCGCTCGCTGCGCCCGGGCAGCGCGTCCTCGGGCGCGACCATCTCGGTCTTCCCTGCGTGCATCATCGACATCAGCTTTCCGAGTCTGTCCATGGCCTGTCCTTGCTTTGGCTTCCTATAGAGAAGGTAGCGTGCGGGCATGGGCTGCTTGGTCGTCTTGCTCGCCTTCATCTCGCCGCGGCTGGCGCTGTTCGCGATCTTCCTCTTCTCCGACCTACTCAGCGACGCCTTCGACAGCTGGTTCGTGCCCTTCCTCGGCTTCTTCCTGCTGCCCTGGACGACGCTCGCCTACGCGCTGATGTGGGTCTCGAGCACGAACGAGGTCAGCGGCTTCGAGTGGTTCATCGTCATCCTCGCCTTCATCTTCGACCTCGGCTCCTACGCGAGCCGCGGCCGCGCCCGCAGAGACTGAGGCAGGCGCTACTGCTCAACCGGGTAAGCGACCCGGATCGAGCGCTTGGCGATGACGAGGAAGGGAATCTCGGTGGCGGCGCCGTCCTGCAGCGAGGTCACCTTGACGTTGGTCAGCGGCACGAACTCGAACTCGCCGCGGTTGAGGGAGTCCGAGAAGCGGCTCTGGTAGCCGGCGGGAGGCAAAGTCAGGTCGCCTTCAATCAGCTGCCGGTCCGTTTCGAACACGGCCCGCTCGACCCGCCGCCGCTCCCGCGTATCGGCCGGGTCCTCGACTTGGCTTCCGAATAGCTGCTCCATCGCTCTCCTACCTTGTCGGCGCACCGGGGGGAGAACTTGATGCCCGCTGGCACTTAGGGAGGGGTGCGCGCAACCGTTCGTTCAACTTTCCGACCGAATGACCATTATTATGGCCATATGGCTAAAACCGTGACCGCAACCGCTGCCAAGGCAAACATCTTGCGCCTCCTCGACGAGGCAGCCGCAGGCGAGGAGATCGAGATCACCCGCCATGGACGTCCCGTAGCCCGTCTGGTCCCTCCCCTTGGGGCCCAATCCCTCAAAGGTCTGTTCGCCGGCCAGGCGCGGACCGCGGCAAGCGATGAAGAACTCCTCTCTACCGGCGAGATGTGGGAGGCCTCCTGACTCGATGGGCAGCCTCCTACTCGACACTCACGTGGTCCATTGGTGGTCGGCGGAACCCGAACGAGTGAGCAAGCCCGCCAAGCGAGCGCTTGAAGCCGCCGACGAATTCCTCGTTGCGGCCGTCACCTGGTACGAGCTTGCCTGGCTCGCCCGTCGCGGACGAATCGCGCTGGACGTGCCTATCCGTACCTGGCTCGACCACCTCAGCGCTCAACTGCGAACCATCGGCATCAATCCCGCGATCGCCGATACCGCCGTTGCTCTCGGGGATCCCTTTCCCGGTGACCCCGCCGATCGCCTCATCTACGCCACCGCCATCCATCAAGGCGTGAGACTGGTGACCAAGGACGGGAAGATCGCCGCGGGCGACTCTCCCCGTTCTCTAGTCGTCTGGTAGGCCGCGGCCCCTACGGCGAGTGCTGCGCCGCCTTCTCGCGCGCTTCGGACTTCTCCTCCAGCGTCATCGCGCCAGGATGGCCGTCGCCGGGCCATGGCGAGAGGATCATCAGCAGCCTTGCGTCGGAGCGGGCGACGATCGTCCGCCGCTCCCCGGGGTCGAACTCGAAGAGGTGGCCACTGGCGGCGCTGACGGAGCCCTCGCCGTTCTGGGTCGTGATCTCCACCTCGCCGTCGACCACGATCACCCGCGCCCGCTCGTGTACCTCGTGCTCCTGCAGCTCCTCCCCCGCCGGCAGCGAAAGCACGATCGACCGCGCATCATCCGCTGAGGCAAGGATTCGCGGCTGGCGCGGCTCCACCTCCACCGTCTTCAGGTCCCAACTCTCCATCTGCAGCTCCTTCCCGGTTACGTCTGCAGTCTCCCTACCCGCGGGTTGAAGATCAACAACAGGAAGTCGACGATCGGGGCGCCCGGATTCGAACCGGGGACCTCCGCCACCCAAAGGCGGCGCGCTACCAGGCTGCGCCACGCCCCGACTGAGGCAAGTGTAGGTTCTGAGGCGATGGCGGAGGTGCTCCCGTTCGAGGCTTTGCACTACGACCTCGCGAAGGTCGGCTCGCTCGATGCCGTCGCGGCGCCTCCTTATGACGTGATCGACGCCGCGCAGCGGCGGGCTTTGCTGGAGCGCTCGCCGTACAACGCGGTCGCGATCGACCTGCCGAAGCCCTTCGATCCGGCCGACCCCGACAGCGATCCCGGCGACCGCGATCCCTACGCGGAGGCGGCGGCGCGGATCGAGAGCTGGCGCTCCGAGGGGGCGCTGGTACAGGACGACGCTCCCTCGATCTGGGCAATGACTCAGGACTACGTCGCTCCCGACGGCAACCGCTACAGCCGCCACGGCATCCTCGCCCGGGTCCGGGTCGAGGACTACGAGAGCGGCACCGTCCGCCCCCACGAGCGCACCCACCCGGGCCCGCTGCTCGACCGCCTCGAGCTGACCCGCGCCACGGGCTACAACCTCTCGCCGATCTTCTCGCTCTCGACCGAGGATGCCTGGCCGCTGGTCGAGCCGGCGCTCGCCGACGAGCCCTGGGGGGAGGCGACCGACGAAGACGGGACCGTCAACCGGCTCTGGAAGGTCGAGGACCCGGACATTCACGCAGCCGTGACCGAGCGCCTGGCGGGCGCCCAGCTGCTGATCGCCGACGGCCACCACCGCTACGAGACCGCCCGCGCCTTCCGCGACGAGGTCGGCGGCGAGGGGCCGCACAACTACACCCTGATGTCGCTGACCGGCCTCGACGACCCCGGTCTCCTCGTCTTCCCCACCCACCGCCTCCTCTCCGGCTTCGCTGACAATCCGGAGCGGCAGCAGCGGCTCGGCAACGGCCTCCGCGAGCTCTTCGACGCGAAGGAGGTCCCGCGTGAGGAGATCGACCCTGCGGGCGAGGACGGGGTCGGCGTCTTCGGCCTCTACGACGCCTTCCACAAGAAGGCCTTCCGGCTGCGGCTGAAAGACCCGGCTGAGGTCGACCGCCGCCTCGAGGGAATGCCCGAGGCTTACCGCCGCCTCGACTCGGCGATCCTCGAGACGCTGGTCCTCAAGGGCCTGGCAGGGATGAGCGACCACGACATCGACGAGCGCCAGGGTCTCGAATACGCCAAGAGCGTCGACGCCGCACTCGACATGGTCGACGACGGGGATTACGACGTCGCCTTCATCCAGCGCGGGGTCCCGGTCGAGCAGGTGAAGGACATCGCCAACACCGACTCGGTGATGCCGCCGAAGTCGACCTTCTTCTACCCCAAGGTGATGACCGGCTTCGCCTTCAACCCGGTGCGCTGAACGTGGTCAAGATCTACACCAAGAAGGGCGACGACGGGACCACCTCGCTCTGGTACGGCGGCCGCGTCCCCAAGCACCACGGCCGCACCGACGCCTACGGCACCCTCGACGAGGCCTGCTCGCTGCTCGGCGTCGCCCGCGCCCTCTGCGGTCCCGAGCACGCGGAGCTCGCCGCCGACATCCTCCGCCTCCAGGACGACATCTTCGTCGCCGGAGCCGAGCTGGCGACCGCGCCGGAGGCAGCTGGACGGCTCGAGGACGGGGTCAGCCGCACGACCGAGGAGATGGTCGCCGAGCTCGAGGAGCTGATCGACCGCTACATGGCCCGGGTCGAGCTGCCGCCGAAGTTCGTCATCCCCGGCGGCAACCAGCTCTCCGCCCAGCTCGACGTCGCCCGCACCGTCGTCCGCCGCGCCGAGCGCCGGATCTCCGAACTGAACGAAGCCGGTGAGATCGCCAGCGAGACCGTGATCCACTTCGTCAACCGCGCCTCCGACGCCGTCTACGCAATGGCCCGCTTCGCCGACGTCGACGACCCCGCCCTTTTCGAGGGGCGCGGCAAGGCCTGACGTGCGGATCGTCGCCCGCCGAGTCGACGGCTACGCCCACGACGTCGAGCTCGATGGCAGCCAGAGCCTGCGGGTCGACGAGCCGGTCCACCAGGGCGGCACCGACACCGGCCCCCGCCCCACCGAGCTGCTCGGCGCCAGCCTCGCCGGCTGCATCGCGATCACGATCGAGATGTACGCCGAGCGCAAAGGCTGGGACGTCGGCGAGCTCGAGGTCGACGTCGAGATGGACTACGAGGGGCCGGTGCCGAACAGCTTCGAGGTCGGGGTGAAGCTGCCGGCCGATCTCGACGACGAGCAGCGACGGCGCCTGCTGGTGATCGCGACCAAATGCCCCGTCCACAAGGTCCTGGCCGGCGAGGGGCACGTCCGGGTCGTCGAGCGGCTGGAGGAACCCTGATGGACCTCGGGCTGAAGGGACGCGCCTGCGTCGTCACCGGCGCCAGCAGCGGCATCGGCCGCGAGACCGCGCTGCAGCTCTGCGCCGAGGGAGCAAAGGTGCTGCTGGTGGCGCGCGGCGAGGAACGACTGGCGGCCACCACCGAGGAGGCCGCCCGGGCGGCGGAGCCGGACGGCGCGGCCACGGCGCTCGTCCTCGACGTCACCGCGGATGACGCGGGCGAGCGGATGCTCGCCGCCTGCGAGGAGCACTTCGGCGCCCTCGACGTCCTCGTCAACAACGCCGGCGCCGCCAAATGGCGCGACCTCGACGACGTCCCCGACGAGGACTGGCGCGCCCAGTACGAGCTCAACGTGATGGCGCCGCTGCGGGCGATGAAGGCGGCGATCCCGCCGATGGCCGAGCGCGGCTGGGGCCGCGTCGTCAACGTCTGCTCGACCGCGGGCAAGCGGCCGTCTTCGGCGATGGCCGAGTACTCGGTCGCGAAGGCCGCTGAGCTCTCGCTCTCGCGCCTCTTCGCGGACCGCTACGCGAAGACCGGCGTCCTCGTCAACGCGGTCGCCCCCGGCCCCGTCGAAGCGGAGATGTGGATGGAACCGGGCGGCCTGCTCGACCAGTCGATGGAGATCTCCGGCGCCCCGAGCCGCGAGGAGGCGCTGGCCGAAGCGGGCTCGAAGCGACCGATCGGCCGCCTCGCCCAGGCCGAGGAGATCGCCTCGGCGATCGTCTTCCTCTGCAGCGAGCGCGCCTCATACGTCGCCGGCTCCGCCTGGTCGGTCGACGGCGGCACCGTCCAGGTGATCATCTGATTGGTCGCGAGGTAGAGGCGGCGGTGCTCCTCCCCCTCTACGGCTGGCCGCAGGATCCCGGTCTCGTCTTCACCGAGCGTCGCGCCGACCTGCGCCGCCACGCCGGCGAGATCTCATTCCCGGGCGGCCGCCGTGACGACGAGGACGCCGACCTGCAGGCGACGGCGCTGCGCGAGGCCGAAGAGGAGATCGGCCTCGATCCGGCGCGGGTGGAGGTCGGCGAGGCGCTGCCGCCGACCCGCACTTTCGTCACTAACTACATCGTCCACCCCTTCGTCGGCTACGTCCCCCACCCGCGGGAGCTCGACCTGCAGCCGAACCCGACCGAGGTAGAGACCGTCCTCACCTTCTCGCTGGAGCTACTGCGCAAGGGCTACGAGATGCGCCGCCTGGTCCGCCGCGGCATCCCCATCCACACCCCGACCTACGAGGTCGAAGGGCACTTGATCTGGGGAGCCACCGCGCGGATCCTGGCGGACTTACTGGAGCGCCTCGACTAGCTCTTCGACTTCTCCGGCTGCGGCACGATCCGGATGTACGGCTTGGGGGACTCCCAGCCCTCCGGCCACAGCTCTTTCGCCTCGTCCTCTTTGACCGAGCCGGAGATGATCACGTCGTCGCCCTGCTGCCACTGCGCCGGGGTGGCGACTTTGTGGTTGGCCGTCAGTTGCAGCGAGTCGATCACCCGCAGCACCTCGTCGAAGTTGCGCCCGGTGGTCATTGGGTAGACGAGGATGAGTTTGATTTTCTTGTCGGGGCCGATGACGAAGACGTTGCGGACGGTCTGGTTGTCGGCGGGGGTGCGGTCGCCGGGGTCACCGGAGACGTCAGCCGCGAGCATCCCGTAGGCCTTGGCGATCGAGAAGTCGGCGTCGCTGATGATCGGGTACTCGACCCGCGCGCCCTGCGTCTCCTCGATGTCGTTCGCCCACTCCTCGTGTTTGTCGAGCGGGTCGATCGAGAGCCCAGCGATCTTGACGCCGCGTTTCTCGAACTCCGGCTCGATCCGCGCCATGTAGCCGAGCTCGGTCGTGCAGACCGGGGTGAAGTCCTTCGGGTGGGAGAACAGCACCGCCCACGACCCGTCGATCCAGTCGTGGAACTTGATCCGGCCCTGAGTGGTGTCCGCCTCGAAGTCCGGTGCTACGTCGCCAAGCTGCAGAGCCATTCGGAACGCTCCTTTTCGCGTCTTCTCTAATTACCTAAATCCATATCGGAGTTTAGCTCTTTGCCTTCATCGGCCAGCGAGCAACGCCTTCACCCGATCGGCGAGACCGTCTCCACCCGCGATATAGGCGGGTTGAGACGGTTTCGGTGAGATCGCAACCGGAATCCGCCAGGTGCGGCTCGCCGCCTGGACCACCTCGGCCCCTTCCTCGGTGCCCTCGTAGAGGACCCCACGCACAGGCGTTTCGACCAGGTGTTCCATCAGCCGCTCCAGGCGCGGGCCGTGGATCGCCGCCAGTTCCTCCTCGCTGCCGCCGGCGTTGCCCAGCAGCAGCACGAGGATGGCAACGTCGTCGACCAGCTCGAGGATCGTCCCCGGCCGGTCGGGGTCGGCAAGCGCCGGCTCGATCCCCGCCGCCTCGATCTCCGCCAGACCCTCCTCCCGACGGCTGGTCCCGCGCACGGCCCAACCCTCCGCCAGCAACCGCTCACCAAGCTCGCGGCCGCGACAGCCGCAGCCGACGATCAGCGCCCGCGCCACTCAGCTGGCCTCAAAGGGGCCGCGGCCGCGCATCCGCAGTCGCTCGTCCTCGGCGACGCTCGCATGCAGCTCCTCCTCGGTCATCTCCGGGACGCCGCGCCGCCGCCGCATCTCGTTCTGGGCCTCCATCATCTGCCGCAGGTCGTCGATCTCGTTCTGCACTTCGACCTCGGGTGAGCGGGTCGGCACCCAGTCGACGAGGCCGGCCGAGCTGCCCGGGTAGAAGTGCCCGACAACCACCAGCACACCGACCATGAAGGCGAGAATTCCCAAGGTCCCCAGAATGAAGAGCACACGGGAAGGATACGGTTCGCACCGATGCCCGAGGCCTACATAGTCGAGACCGCGCGGACCCCGATGGGTGCCTACCGCGGCGCCCTCTCCGGCCTCCGCCCAGACGACATGGCCGCGCACGTGATCGCCGCCACGGTGCAGCGCAGCGGCGTCGACCCGGAGCGAATCGTCGACGTCTACTTCGGCGCGGCCAACCAGTCCGGCGAGGACAACCGCGACGTCGCCCGAATGGCGACGCTGCTGGCAGGACTGCCGCAGAGCGTCCCCGGCGCCACCGTCAACCGCCTCTGCGCCTCCGGCCTCGAGGCGCTGAACAGCGCCGCCCGGGCGATCAAGGTCGGCGAGGGCGACTTCTACCTCGCTGGCGGGGTCGAGTCGATGAGCCGCGCCCCCTGGGTCGTCGAGAAGCCCGAGCGCGGCCTCCCCCGCGGCCCGCAGACGATGCACGACACCACCCTCGGCTGGCGGATGATCAACCCGCGGATGGCCGAGCTCGGGGTCTCGACCGAAGCGATGGGCGAGACCGGCGAGAACGTCGCCGAGCGATTCGGTGTCAGCCGTGAGGACCAGGACGCCTTCGCCCTGCGCAGCCACCAGCGCGCGGTCGCCGCGACCGATGCGGGGAAGTTGGCCGAGGAGATCGTTCCGATCGAGGCCCGGCGCGGCCGCGAGACCGTGCTGGTCGAGACCGACGAGGGGCCGCGCCCCGACGCCTCCCTGGAGAAGCTGTCGAAACTGAAGGCCGTCTTCCGCGAGGGCGGCACCGTCACCGCCGGCAACGCCTCGACTCTCAACGACGGCGCCGCCTGCCTGCTACTCGCCTCCGAGAAGGGCACCGAAGAGCTCGGTGCCGAGCCACTCGCCCGCGTCGTCGCCACCGGCGTCGCCGGCGTCGACCCCGCCTACATGGGAATCGGCCCGGTCAAGGCGGTCCCCAACGCCCTCGAGAACGCCGGCCTGACGATCGACCAGATCGACCTCGTCGAGCTGAACGAGGCCTTCGCCTCGCAGGTGCTCGCCAGCGCCCGCGAGCTGGGAATCGAGGAGGAGCGGCTCAACGTCAACGGCGGCGCGATCGCCCTCGGGCACCCGCTCGGCTGCTCTGGCGCCCGCCTCTCCAGCACCCTCGTCCGCGAGCTCCGCCGCCGCGGCGGCAAGTACGGCGTCGCCACCCTCTGCGTCGGCGTCGGCCAGGGCCTCGCCACGGTCTTCGAAGCTGTCTAATCAATAGGCTGATGAGCGTGAGGCTGCTTACCCCGGCAATCGTCGCCCTGGCGCTGCTGCTGCCCGCCACCGCTTCGGCAGCCGAACCGACCGCGCACACCTCGATTGTCAACGGTCACGGCGCCACCGTCGAGGAGTTCCCCTCGCTCGCCTACATCGAGGCACACCAGGGCAAAACCGGCTTCTCCTGCACCGGCACCGTGGTCGCGCCGCGGGTGATCCTCACCGCCGCCCACTGCATCGAGGACCTCGAGCGCGGCGGCTTCACGCCGGCCCAGCAGTACGCGGTCGCCACCGGCACCACCACCCCCTCGCAAGCGCTCCGCCAGAACGTCTTCAAAGTCCTGGAAACCCACGTCTACCCGGGCTTCGACCCCGGCGGCCTGCAGGGCGATGCCGGCGTCCTCATCCTCGACCGGCCGACCGCCGCGCCGCCGATCGCGATGGCGGGCAGCGCCGACGCCGCCCTCTACGCGGGCGGGGCGCCGGTGCAGCTGGCGGGCTGGGGCGTGACCGGAGCGAACGCGAAGAACGCGCCCGAAAGCCTGAGGGCGACCTCGATGAAAGTCCTCAGCCCGGCAGTCTGCACGCAGAAGACGCGCAACGACCGGCCCAACTACTCGGCCGCGGTGCAGATGTGCACGCTCGACACGCCGACGAAGAAGAGCGGCGGCTGCTTTGGCGACAGCGGCGGCCCCGCGATCGGCGTCCGGCCCGACGGCGTCCCGGTCGAGCTCGGCGTGATCAGCACCGGCGGCGCCTTCTGCAGCACCAAACTGCCCAACGTCCTCACCCGCGTCGACGTCATCTCAGGCTGGGTCAACGAATGGATCGCCGCCACCGAAACCGGCGGCCCGCGCCCGTTCGTCGACCCGAAAACGCCGTTCCCGCTGATGACGAGGCCGGTGGCCGAAGAGTTCACCGTCCTCACCATGCAGGCCCGCTTCGGCCCGCGCTTCAGCGGTCGCGTCTTCGGCCGCTGCCGCCGGGCCAGCCGCTCCCGCTTCCGCTGCGAAGTCAGCTGGCGCTCCGGCCGCAACATCTACGCCGGCATCGTCTCCCCCTTCTACCTGCGCCAGCAGGATGCGGTCACCTGGAAGAGCCACTTCCGGATCGAATGGGCGCCGCTGAAGTGCCTGCGCAGCAACGCCCCCAACTGCCCCATCCGCACCGCCCGCGGATAGCGGCAGCGCGCAAGCGGTAGCCTCAGCCGCCGTGACCCAAGGCTTCGAAGAGCTGGCCAGCGTCGACGGCAAGATCACGCCGACGGCCGAGGCGACGATCGGGCTCAAAGACGACGGCCTCTACCGCGGCGACGGCGCCTTCGAGGTGATCCGGCTCTACCAGGGCAAGCCCTTCGCCCTCGTCGACCATCTCGACCGGCTCGAGCGCTCGAGCGCGGCGATCGAGCTCAGCTTCGACCGCGGGGCGCTGGAGGGGGAGATCGAGGCGCTGCTGTCCCAGGCCGGGCCGCTGGAAGGGCAGATGCGGTTGATCGTCACCCGCGGCGGCCGCCGCATCGCCGCCACCGAGCCGATCCCGCCCCACCCCGAGACCGTCCGCCTGCACTCGGTCACCTACTGCCCCACCGTGATCCTCAACGGCGTCAAGTCGCTCTCCTACGCCGCCAACATGCAGGCAACCCGGATCGCCAAAGCCGAGGGCGCAGACGAGGCGGTCCTGATCCGGCCCGACGGCCTCGTCCTCGAGCCCCCCACCTCCTCGGTCTTCTGGGTCTCACCCGAGGGCGCATTGCGGACGCCCGCCCTGGCCGACGGGGTGCTCGAGTCGATCACCCGCGACCGGATGATCAAGGCGCTCCAGGTCGAGGAGGGAAGCTGGAACGTCGAGGAACTGCGCAACGCCCAGGAGGCCTTCCTCGCCTCGACGACGCGGGAGATCCAGGGCGTCTCCTCGGTCGACGGCAAAGCCTTCGCCGCAGCCCCGGGGCCGCGCACGATCGAGGCGCAGGCGGCCTTCGCCGAGACCCTCGGCAAAGAGCTGAAGGAGCTGTAGAGATGGACTTCACCTACAGCGACGAGCAGAAGCTGATCCGCGAGACGGCGCGGGAGTTCGCCGAGCGCGAGATCCTGCCGAACGTCCGCGACAACGACCGCGAGGGCCGCTTCGACCGCGAGCTGGCGCGCAAGCTTGGCGAGATCGGCTTCCTCGGCGCCCCGGTGGCCGAAGAGTACGGCGGCCGCGGCCTCGACTACGTCAGCTACGGGCTGATCGCCGAGGAGATCGGCCGCGCCGACTCCTCCGCCCGCACCGTCGTCTCCGTCGTCACCTCGCTGGTCGGCGGCCCGATCGAGAAGTGGGGGACCGAGGAGCAGAAACAGAAATGGCTGCCGCGACTCTGCTCCGGCGAGGGCCTCGGCTGCTTCGGGCTGACCGAGCCCGACACCGGCTCCGACGCCGCCAACCTCCGCACCCGCGCGACTAAGACCGAGAACGGCTGGTCGATCAGCGGCCAGAAGATGTGGATCAGCCTCGGCAACGTCTCCGACTTCGCCCTGATCTTCGCCCAGACCGACCCGGCGCAGAAGCACCGCGGCCTCGCCGCCTTCATCGTCCCGACTGACTCCGATGGCTTCACGACCCAGGAGATCCACGGCAAGCTCGGGCTGCGCTCATCCGACACCGCCGAAATCTCCCTCGACGAGGTCGAGGTCGGCGAGGATGCGATGCTCGGCGAGGTCGGCGACGGTTTCAAGGTGGCAATGAGCGCGCTGGAAAACGGCCGCTACAGCGTCGCCGCCGGCTGCGTCGGCATCTGCGAAGGCTGCGTGCAGAGCTCGGTCGAGTACGCAAAAGAACGCAAGCAGTTCGGCGTCCCCCTGGCCCGCTTCCAGCTGGTCCAGGAGATGATCTCCGACATGATCTTGAAGCGCGACGCCAGCCGGATGCTGGTCCTCCGTGCCGGCCTGCTGAAGGACGAAAAGAAGCCGAACGCGACCGAGACCTCGGTCGCCAAGCTCTTCGCCACCGAGTCCGCGGTCGAGTGCGCCAACCTGGCGATCCAGGTCCACGGCGGCTCCGGCTACGTCGACGACTACCCGGTCGAGCGCTACCTGCGCGACGCCCGCGTCACCACCCTCTACGAGGGGACCTCGCAGATCCAGAAGCTGATCATCGGCCGCGCCGCGACGGGGATCAACGCGATGCTCCCTCTGCAGGAGTCCTGACCTTGGCCCTGGTCGAGGTCTCGCTCGACGAATTCCACGTCGCCCTGCTGCGACTGAACCGGCCCGAGGCGCGGAACGCACTCTCACCGGAGATGCGCGAGGAGATCGCCGCCAGCCTCGAGCGCCTCGACGCCGACCCGGAGGTGCGCTGCATCGTCATCGCAGGGGCCGACGAGTACTTCGCCGCCGGCGCCGACATCCGGGCGATGGCGGAGCGACCGGTCGACGCGGCGCCCGACCCGAAGGGGATCGAGTTCTGGCAGCGGCTGACCACGATCGGAACGCCGACGATCGCCGCCGTTTCCGGCTACGCCTTCGGCGGCGGCTGTGAGCTGGCGCTCGCCTGCGACATGATCGTCTGCGACGAGAAGACGCGCTTCGGGCAGCCCGAGATCACCCTCGGGATCATCCCCGGCGGCGGTGGGACGCAGCGCCTCTCCCGCGCGATCGGCAAGCAGCGGGCGATGGAGTACGTCCTCACCGGACGCCGCTGGGACGCGAAGACGGCCGAGCGCTGGGGCCTCGTCAACAAGGTCGTCGGCAAAGGCGCCTGGCTGACTGAAGCGATCGAGCTGGCCCGCCTGGTGGCAGAACGGCCGCCGCTGGCGCTGCGGTTGGCGAAACGGGCGGTGCTGGCTGCCGAGGAAACGAGTCTCGCCGAGGGGCTGCGGGTCGAGCGCGAGCTCTTCGAGGAGGCGATGGCGACCGAGGACCGGGTCGAGGGGATGAACGCCTTCCTGGAAAAGCGCGAGCCCCGCTTCCAGGGCCGGTGAAGGTCACCCGCGTCGGCGTCGTCGGCGCCGGGACGATGGGCCGCGGCATCGCCCAGCTCGCCGCGCTGGGCGGCTACGAGACGGTTCTCTACGACATCGCACCGGATCTGGCCGAGGCCGGCACGGACGCTCTGCGCGCTGCGCTCGAGAAAGGCGCCACCCGTGGGCGCTGGAGCGAGGACGAGGCGCGGGCCGCAGCTACGCGGGTGCAGGCGACGGCAGAGTCGCAGGAGCTGAGCGGCTGCGAGCTGGTGATCGAGGCCGCCCCCGAGAAGCTCGAGCTGAAGCGCCAGATCTTCAACGACATCGCCGAGGTGACGGGGCCCGAGGCCGTTTTCGCCAGCAACACCTCTTCGCTGCGAGTCGGAGACATCGCCGCGGGTGTGCCGAACCCCGAGCGCGTCGTCGGCATGCACTTCTTCAACCCGCCGCCGCTGATGAAGCTGGTCGAGGTGGTGGCGGCCCAGGCCTCCTCGGAGGAGGCGCTGGCGGCAACCACCGCGGTGGCGCAGCAGATGGGCCGCACGCCGATCCGGGCTAAGGACAGCCCCGGGTTCGTCGCCAACCGCCTCGCCCGCCCCTTTTCGCTGGAGTCGCTGCGGATGCTCGGCGATGGCGTCGCCGACGCGGAGACGATCGACCGCGTCGTCCGCCTCGGCGGCGGCTTCCGGATGGGACCGTTCGAGCTGCTGGACCTGATCGGCCTCGACGTCAACCTCGAAATCGCCCGCTCCTTCTTCGCCCAGGGCGGCGAGCCGGAGCGCTGGCGCCCGAGCCCGATCCAGGAACAGCTGGTCGCCGAAGGCCGCTTCGGCCGCAAGAGCGGCCACGGCTACCACGACTACAGCGCCGAGCGGGAGCCCGACCCCGACCTCGGGATCGCCGCCCCAACCCTCGACCCACAGGCACTCACCAAGATCGACCCCGCCGCCGAGCAGATCCTCAGCCGCCTCTTCGCCCAGATCGCCAACGAGGCAGCCTTCGCCCTCGAAGAGGAAGTCGCTTCCCCCGAGGACATGGAGACGGCGATGAAGCTCGGCTTCAACTGGCCGCTCGGCCCGCTCGGCTTCGCCGAGCTGATCGGGCCTGCCCGCGCCGTCGAGCTGCTCGACCGCCTGGCTGCCGAGCACGGCGAGGCATACCGAGCCGCACCGAAGCTGCGAGCGCAGGCCGGGGGCGAGACGGCGTGAGCGCACCGCGCAAGCCAGCGACGGAGACAACCGCCCGGCGGAACCGCGATGCGGCCGCCTCGCTCCCGCCCGAGCGTGAGGAGGACCTCGCCGATGCCACCCGCGGCCTCGTCGCCGCCTTCGAGCCCGCGGTAGTCACGGACGCGGAGGGCCGGGTCGTCTGGGACATGGAGTCCTACGGGTTCCTCGACGGTGACTGCCCCGAGACCGCCCACCCCAGCCTCTGGCGCCAGAGCCGCCTCAACCGCCTCGCCGGCCTCTTCGAGATCGCTCCCGGCTTCTACCAGCTGCGCGGCTTCGACCTCTCGAACATGCACGTGGTTGAGGGCAAGGACGGGATCATCGTCATCGACCCGCTGATCTCGGCCGAGACCGCCGCGGCGGCGCTGGGCTTCTATCGCGAGCACCGGGGGGACCGCCCGGTTACTGGGTTGATCTACACCCACAGCCACATCGACCACTTCGGCGGCGCCAAGGGTGTCGTCTCCGAAGCGGAGATCGCCGAGCGCCAGATCCCCGTCCTCGCCCCGGTCGGCTTCCTCCACCACGCGGTCAGCGAGAACGTCTACGCCGGCACGGCAATGGCCCGACGGGCCGGCTACATGTACGGGGCGCAGCTCGAGCGCAGCCCCGACGGCGGCATCGGCTCGGGACTCGGCCAGACGACCTCGCTGGGAACCCTGACCCTGATCCCGCCCAATCTCGACGTGGTCGAGACCGGGCAAAAAGAGGTCATCGACGGCGTGCGGATGGTCTTCCAGCTGACCCCCGGCACCGAGGCGCCGGCGGAGATGAACTTCCACTTCCCCGACCAGCGAGTGCTTTGCATCGCCGAGAACGCGACCCACACGATGCACAACGTCCTCACCCTGCGCGGCGCTCTCGTCCGCGACCCGAGCGTCTGGGCGGCCTACCTGGACGAGTCGATCGAGCTGTTCGGCGAGGAGTCCGACGTCCTCTTTGCCGGCCATCACTGGCCGCGCTGGGGCAGCGAGCGGATCGTCGAGTACCTGCGCAAGCAGCGCGACCTCTACGCCTACCTGCACGACCAGACCCTGCGCCTGATCAACCGGGGATCGACCGGACGCGAGATCGCCGAGGAGCTGGACCTGCCTCCCGAACTTGCCTCCGAGTGGCACTGCCGCGGCTACTACGGCTCGGTGAGCCACAACGTGAAGGCGGTCTACCAGCGCTATATGGGCTGGTTCGACGGCAACCCGGCCCACCTCTGGGAGCACACCCCGGTCGAGTCGGCACGGCGCTACGTCGAGGCGATGGGCGGCTCCGAGCGGGTGCTCGAGGGTGCACGCCGCGCCTTCGAAGAGGGCGACTACCGCTGGGTCGCCGAGGTCGTCAACCACGTCGTCTTCGCCGAGCCGGAGAACGCGGCGGCGCGGGAGCTCCAAGCAGATGCCCTCGAGCAGCTCGCCTACGGGGCCGAGAACGCGACTTGGCGCAACTTCTACCTCGTCGCCGCCGACGAGCTTCGCGATGGCGTGTCCGGGACCCCGACGAGCATGCGAGCCCCGGAAATCCTCGCCCGGCTATCGATCGCTCAGATCCTCGACGGGATGAAGGTGCGGCTCGACGGCCCGCGGGCCTGGGGCAAGCGTTTGACGATCGCCTGGCAGGTAACGGGCCCCGACGAGCGGCACCTGCTGACGCTCGAAAACGGAGTCCTCCACCACCGCCCAGCCACCGCGGACAGCGAGGCCGAAGCAACCCTGGTAATCGAGCGCGCGGCCCTGAACGAGATGCTCGGCGGCGAG
>DASTYZ010000124.1:0-9964 GCA_035764545.1 Solirubrobacterales bacterium
AGCAATCGTGCCGGCGCCCGCAACGGGCAGGAGCTGCGGGCCTACGCCCGCGATCGGCTGATCGAGTCGCGGCTGACCCCGAACGCGATCTCGATGATGGGCCTGGTCGGCAACCTCGTCGCCGCCGCCCTCGTCACCCAGGAGCTCTTCTTCCTCGCCGGTATCGCCTTCGTCCTCGGCTCGGTGATGGATACGCTCGACGGCCGCTACTCGCGGATGTCGGGCAAGGGGACGCTGTTCGGCGCCTTCCTCGACTCCACCCTCGACCGGATCGAGGAGGGGATCGTCCTCGCCGCCGTCGCCGGCTACTTCGCCGCCGAAGGCGAGGACTTCGCGGCGGCGATGTGCGTGGTCGCCGTGCTCTTCTCGCTGATGGTCTCCTACACCCGCGCCCGGGCCGAGGCGCTGGGGGTCGAGTGCAAGGTCGGTTTGGCCACGAGGCCGGTCCGCGTGGTGATACTTTCGATCGGCCTGATCTTCGCCAAGGGAGCCGGTATCGGCGACTTCGAACTGCTCGCCCCGGCGGTCTACGTGATCGCCGCCTTGACGATTTTCACGACGTTCCAGCGGGTATGGCATGTGAGAAACGAGCTTTCCGGCGAGGTCTCCGGCGCCAAGGGCGACGGTGGCGACGACGGGGACGTGTAACCAGCGAAGCCGCCCGGTGTCTTCAGCCACCCAGCGCAATCCAGGAGGACTTCCGAATCAATGAGTGAGAGCAACGGAGGCAACGGCCACGCGAACGGCGTCGGTCGCACGGACGAGAAGGTCCGGGTCGCGATCGTCGGCGTTGGTAACTGCGCCAACAGCTTCATCCAGGGCGTCCAGTACTACAAGGACGCCGACCCGGCCGACGAAGTGCCGGGCCTGATGCATGTCGACCTTGGCGGCTACCACGTCAGCGACGTCGAGTTCGTCGCCGCCTTCGACATCGATCAGGAGAAGGTCGGCAAAGACCTCTCCGAGGCGATCTGGTCGGGGCAGAACGACACGATCAAGTTCGCCGACGTCCCCAACCTCGGGGTCGAGGTCCATCGCGGCATGACCCACGACGGCCTCGGCAAGTACCTGAAAGAGAAGATCACCAAGGCGCCGGGCGAAACCGCTGACGTCGTCGGGATTCTCAAAGAGACCAAGGCTGACGTCCTCGTCTGTTACCTGCCGGTCGGCTCCGAGGAGGCGACCAAGTGGTACGTCGAGCAGGCGCTCACCGCCGGCGTCGGCTTCGTCAACTGCCTGCCGGTCTTCATCGCCCGCGAGGACTACTGGGACAAGCGCTTCCAGGAGGCCGGGCTGCCGATCATCGGCGACGACATCAAGAGCCAGGTCGGGGCGACGATCGTCCACCGCTCGCTCGCCCGCCTCTTCCATGACCGCGGCGTGCGGCTGGAGCGGACCAGCCAGCTCAACGTCGGCGGCAACATGGACTTCTACAACATGCTCGAGCGCGAGCGGCTGGACTCGAAGAAGATCTCGAAGACCAACGCTGTCACCTCGATCATGGGGCACGACCTGCCCCCGGATCAGGTCCACGTCGGTCCGTCCGACTACGTGCCGTGGCTGACCGACCGCAAGTGGGCGCACATCCGGCTCGAGGGCAAAGCCTTCGGCGACGTGCCGCTGACCGCCGAGCTGAAGCTCGAGGTCTGGGACTCGCCGAACTCCGCCGGCGTCGTCATCGACGCGGTGCGGCTGATCAAGCTGGCGCTGAACAACGGCGTCGCCGGTCAGCTCGACGGGCCCTCCAGCTACCTGATGAAGAGCCCGCACACGCAGCGGCCAGACGACGAGGCCCGTGAACACACGGAGGAGTTCATCGTCGCCACCGGCCGCGGCAGCTCGTTGCCGGGTCAGCCGGCCGAGACGTCCAGCACGGCTTCGGCTTAGTCGCACTTAGCGCAGATTCGTAAGAGCCCGCCATCTGGCGGGCTCTTATTCTGCTCCTGTGACCGCCGCGCCGCTCTCGATCGCCCAGGTCTTTCCGGTCCGCCGCAGCGGCGCGAACCCGGCGGCTGATTTCGCGCGCGCTATCTCCGAGGAGCTCGAACGGCGCGGGCACGAGGTGCTGCGGATCTCGACCGGGGAGCCGGTCAAACGGCTGCTGAAATCGCGGCCGCTGGACATCGTCCACGTTCACGACCCTTTCGCGCCGAGTGCGCCCTCAGCGGCGCTGCGGCACTCGTTCAACCTCAACGTCGCCACCTTCCACGATCCGCGGGAGCGGGTGCTGGCGACGCAGGTGGCGCGGCCGCTGGTCGAGATCTTCTTCGGCCGGATCGACGCGCGGACGGTGACGCGGCCGCAGACCGCTGAGCTGCTGGAACGGTTCTTTCCGGCCGGGTACGAGCAGCTCGACGGGGTTGCCGAGGACGGGCAGACCGATTGGGGCCAGGTTGCCGATCAGTTCGAGGCGATCTACCGGCGCCTGCTGGCGCGGCGTCACGATCCGGAGGGGGACGTCGAGGTCCGAGAGCGGATCTCCAACCGGCCCCTGATCGAGGTCGACCTTCACATGCACACCGACCACTCCGGCGACTGCGCGACGCCGGTCGACGTCCTCATCAACACCGCCCGCGACCGCAACCTCGGTGCGATCGCGATCACCGACCACAACGAGGTCTCCGGGGCGCTGGAGGCGCGCAAGCTGGCCGAAGAGCTGGGCGACATCAAGGTGATCGTCGCCGAGGAGGTGAAGACCGCCGAGCAGGGCGAGGTGATCGGTCTCTTCCTCGAGGAGAAGATCCCGAAGGGGCTGACGATGGCGGAGACGATCCGCGAGATTCGCGCCCAGGGGGGGCTGGTCTACGTCCCGCACCCGTTCGACCGCTTCCACTCGGTGCCCGACTACGAGCACCTGCTGGACATCGTCGAGGAGATCGACCTGCTCGAGGTCTTCAACCCGCGGGTGGCGGTGACCGCCTTCAACGAGGAGGCGGTGCGCTTCGCCGCCAAGTACCGGATCGTCCCTGCCGCGGGCTCCGACAGCCACGTCGCCCAGGGGCTCGGCAGCGTCCGGCAGCGGATCCACGACTTCGACGGGCCGGCCGAGTTCCTCGAGGCGATGCGGGACGCCGACATCACCCGCAAGCACAAGAACCTCGTCTACGTCCAGACGCTGAAGTTCCTGCAGACGACGGGGCGGCCGAAGGCGCCGAAACGGCGGGTGCCGAACGCGAAACCGGTCCGCGGCGGGCGGCCGCGGCGGCGCAAAGAAGGCCGGCGGGCGAGCAAGTCCTGATGCAGACGGACCGTCGCAAAGGAGCCGCGCCGGTCCCGTCAAAGAACGCTCCGATGCGAAGCCTCGACGACGAGATCCGCGAGAAGTACCTGGAGCGGGCGATCCGCGAGCTCAACCAGATGAGCCGCGAGATCCAGGACTGCCAGCACTGCCCGCGCGGCAAGCTGATGCCGGTTCTCGGCTCCGGTCACCCGCAGGCGGACATCTTCATGCTCAAGCAGGCGCCGCTGGCCTCGGAGATCGAGGAGGGGGTCGCCTTCTACGGCCGCTCCGGCAACGCGCTGATGAAAAGCTTCAAACGGCTCGGAATCGACCCGCTCGTCGTCTACGGCACCCTCTGCGTCAAGTGCCCGATCCCCGAGCCCGACCTCGCCGCCGGCGAGTGCGTCGCCCGCATCGTCGAGGAGCTGGCGATCGTGCAGCCGAAGATCGTCGTCGTCATGGGCGAGCCCGCCCTCCGCATCCTCAACGGCCTCAGCGTCCCCCTCTCACGCTCGATCGAGGGGCGCGAGGGCGAGATTCAGGCCTTCACCCCGACGATCGACGCCCTCTACGTCCCCGACATCGACGAATCACTGGACGAAGAGGGCGCCAAGCAGCGCTTCTGGCGAGCGTTCAAGACGCTCGGCGAGTGGTACGACGACCTACCGCCGTATTAGTCGGGATTTACGGGACGACCTGGAATTCGGCGGTCAGGGTGGCCTTCGGCGCTGGGGCGATCGGCTTGGTCAGTGGCGGCGGGAAGGGGAAGGTAAACCTGACTTCCTTCGCGATTCGGTACGTGCCCGAGGCCATGGTCCCCGGCGCCTGGAACTGCATGCAGCGGCCGCTGCTGCCCGGGAGGGAGGCGTACGCGATCAGGATCGTTGGTCCGCGCGGGCTCTCAGGCGCGGTGACCCAGGTGTCCCCTTCAAGTTTCTCGACCCGGTAGTTGACGCCGTAGACGACGGTGAGGTCGCCGGGGTTATCGACGCGCATGAAGACGGTGCTTTCCGGTTGGTAGGTGGATGCGTTGAGAACGAGGCGCGCGGCGGCGGTGGGCTCGACGACGCGGGTGTAGGAGCTGAACTTGCCGAGCTTTTGGCCGGAGGCGCCGGTGAGCAGGATGGTCGCCCGGTAGAAGGCGGGATCCTCGGGAACGACGAACTGGAAGGCGTCACCGAAAGGCGGTTTCAGCCAGCCCACCCTCCTGATCATCCGCCGGGGCTTCCCCGTCGGGTGACCTTTGGCGTTGACCTCGACGATGGTCACCTTCGCCGTCCAGGGGAGGCTGAGACCCTGGCGCTGTTCGAGGCCGAGGGTGAAGCCGACCAGGTTCTTGCCGACCAGGACGTGGGGGGTTGACCACAGGCGCAGGTGAGAAGGACCGAAGCCGATTCGCCCGTTCTTCGACGGCTGGTGCAGCTTCGGCATCCGCGCGAAGGGCGAAGCCGGAGCCGGGACGATCGCCTGCTTGCAGAACGCCGGTTCCGGGTCGTATTCGACCGCGGCGGCGCGGCCGGCCACGATCGTCGAGAACAGGAGGACGAGCGCGGCTGCGATAGCCACCTGCAGCGTCGCCTTTAACCCCCCGCCACTCAGCAACATCTACGGCAACTTACTAGCTGTGCGGTGGGCCGCCTTTGCGGGGGGTGTCGTCTGGGTTGCCGGCGTCCTTGGCGGGGTGCATTTCGCCTTCGGGTTTCGCCTCGTGCTCTTTTCGTGGAACCGCGTCTTTACCCGCGCCCGGCTCTTTTAGGGCCTGCGCGGCGGCTTTCGCCTTGTCGGTGAGGCTGCCCTCGCCTTTGGCGACTTTTTTCAGCTCCTCGGCGTCGGCTTTGAGCGAATCCATGCCTCCGCGTTTGTCGATCGTGTCTTTCGCTTTGTCAGCGAGTTTCTTGAAGTCCATGCCTTGCCTGTACCCGCTGGGGCGGGTTGAACTCAGGCAGACGGGGCAGCGGACTCGGCCAGGGCCGTCATTGGCTCGACCTTGGCGGAAGCGAGGCCGCGGACGACGATGGTGTCGAGGGCCTCGTAGGCGGCGAGCTGCTGCTGGGCGGCGCCTGCGTCGGGGGCGGCGACGCCGACGGTGCCCTCGGGCTCGCCGAGGCGGTCGAAGTGGTCGCGGTAGCCCTTGTGGAGGTCGCGGTAGAAGGACTCCTCCTTGGCGAGGCGCTCGGCGGCGTCGGGGCCGACGGCGGTGCGGACGTAGCCGAAGACGGGCGGGGTATCGCGCCCCGCCTCGGCGGCTCCCTCCTCGACTTTGGCGCGGGCGCCGGCGGCGAAGCCGGGGGTCATCCAGTTGAAGAAGACGCCATCGTAGGAGCTGCCGGCGAGGGCGCACATCTTCGGGCCCATCGCGGCGAGGACGAGTTTCACTCCGGGCAGGAGCTCGCGCAGGCGCGGCTCCGCCTCGCGCATCGCCGTCAGCGGTTTCTTGTTGAAGCCGGCGCCGACGCCGAGCCAGAGCTTCGAGCGATCGACGCCGAGCTCCTCGATGTCGGTGGCGATCTGCTCGGGCGGGGTGCGGTCGAGGGCGATCACCGCGACCCCGAGCTCTATCGCCGGCGCTGCGGCGGCGAACTCGGACAGCGTCGCCAGGCCTTTGGCGCCGGGGTGGTCGTTCGACCACATCGAGTCGTAGCCGAGCTCGGCGCAGCGGTCGGCGAGCGGCCGCGCCACCTCGGGGTCCAGGCCCGCCGCGACTCCGAATCCTCGTCCCATCGTCAGGAAGAACTACCCACGTCGGTCTTCTCGAAAAGCGCGACGCACTCGATGTGCGGGGTCTGGGGGAACATGTCGACCGGCCTCACGCGGGCGAGCTTATAACCGGCCTCGGTGAGCTGGACGGCGTTGGGGGCGAGCGTGGTCGGGTTGCAGGAGACGTAGACGATTTTCTTCGCCTCGCACTCGATCACCCGGCGGACGATTTTCTGCGAGAGGCCGGCGCGGGGCGGGTCGACGATGACGACGTCGGGCTTGCCAGCTTTCTCCAGCAGCGGCCGCACCCCGGTCCGCGCGTTCGCCGCCATGAAGTGCGCGTTCTCGACTTTGTTGCGGCGGGCGTTGCGCTCGGCATCGGTAATTGCCTCCTCGACGATCTCCAGCCCCCAGACCTCGCCCGCCTGCGGCGCCATCGTCAGGCCGATGGTGCCGATCCCGCAGAAGAGGTCGAAGACGCGCTCTCGGCCGGTGAGCCCGGCGAACTCGGCCGCGACTGCGTAGAGGCGCTCGGCCATCTCGGTGTTGGTCTGGAAGAAGGCGCCGTGGGACATCTCCAGCTTGAGGCCGCAGAGCTCCTCCCGCAGCCGCTCCTCGCCGAGCACCCCGGTCGGGCCGTCGGTGCCGCCGGCGTCGCCCTCGACGATCGTGTGGAGGTCGACCGGGGGGCGGGGGAAGCGGGCTTTGGCGGTGACGAGGCGGGTTTGAATCTGCTCGGTGCGCCGACCTTCGCGGACCGCGAGGTTGCGGAGGACGCCGCGGCGGGCGCGGGCGTCGTAGGCGGGGATCGACTCGACCCGCGCCCAGTCGCGGACGGCGTTGCGGGCCTCGTTGCCGGCCTCGCTCGCGAGGTGGCAGTCCTCGACGCCGACGATCAGGTCCCAGCGGCCGCGGGCGTGGAAGCCGAGCGTCGGCTCACCCTCCTCATCCTCGCCGAAGGAGTATTCGAGCTTGTTGCGGTAGCGCCACTGTTCGAGCGCCGGGACGATCTCCTCCAGCTCGTAGCCCTCGAGGCCGCCGATCCTGTCCAGCGCTTCGCCGACCTGCTCCTGCTTGTGGGCGAGCTGGCGCTCGTAGGGGAGCCCCTGCCAGGGGGCGCCAGGGCAGGGCTCGCCGCCGTGGACGCAGGTGTCCGGCAGGCGGTCGGCGGAGGCGCGGACCATCTCGACGGTCCGCGCCTCGGCAAAGCGCTTCTTGGGCTTCGTGACCTCGGCGCGGACCAGGTCCCCTGGCAGCGCCCCGGCGACGAAGACGACGAACCCCTCGGTGCGCGCGACCCCACGCCCGCCGAAAGCGAGCGAGTCGATCTCGAGCTCGAGCTGTTCCCCCTTCTTTATGGCAGTGCTTTGCGCGCCTGGTTGACCAGCCGCTCGAGTTCTTTGATCAGCGAGTCACGCTGTTTCTTGCCTTTTTTGACCAGTTCGCCGAGCAGTTTCTCGGCATCCGAGCGGGTCATGCGGCCGCGTTTGACGGCGTCGTCGACAACGTCCTGGATGCGGTCGCGGCTTAGCGTCACGCTCTGCTCGAGGCTCTCGCGGAACTGGGCGACGCTCTTGTCGAGGCCGCTCGTCGCTTTGCTGGAGGCTTTGCCTTTCGATTTCGAGCTGGAGCTTTTGCGGCTTTTCGAGCTCGATTTCGCTTTGGCTTTCGAGGAAGTTCTTTTCGCCGCTTTTTTAGCTTTGGTCGCTTTGCCTTTGGCTTTCGATTTCGTCGCTTTCGCGCTTTTGGTCGCTTTCGACGTTTTCGATTTTGCGGCGGCTTTCGCTTTTTTCGCTTTGCCGGTCGCTTTTTTGTCCGCCATCTAGGTGTTGCCTCCGTGTGTCGATTGGCCCGACTGGTGGGCCCGGACTATCTCAGTTCTGCAGGGCGTCAAGCGAGGTCGCACGAAAACGTGCTTGAACCGGTGCATGGTCGGAGAGCCGCAGCGCCCGTCCCTCCAGCGGCATCTCACGCCGCTCTGGCGGCCAGCGTTCCGGCGGCTCGACCACCTCGAGGCCGCGGCAGAGGATGTGGTCGATCGCGTCGGGGGCGGTGAACGGGGCGAGGCCGAACTCCTCGCGCAGCTGCTCGAAGACCCGCGGGTTCTTGCCGGGGCGGAGGTTGAGGTCGCCGCCGAAGACGAGCGGCCCGCCGGCCGCCCAGGTGAGCGCCGCGCGCGCCGCCTTGACGACGTCCTCGGCGGCCAGCTTCGGCCAGTCGTTGGTTGCGTGCAGGTTGGCGACGCAGATGCCGGAGGCGGTGCGGACGAAGCCCATCGCCCGGCGCTCCGGCTCGCCTTCGTGGATCGCGATCTCGCGCCGCTCGGCGATTCCGCCAAGCCGTCCCGGCACCCGCACGAGGATGACGTTCGAGCCGCCCTCGCCGGAGGCCATCAGGTCCGGGTTCTGCCGTGCCAACAGCGCCCTCAGGCCGCCGAGGCCGTTGCGCGAGGTGAGCGTGCGGTGCCACTCGGCGCCGCAGGCGGCGGCCAACGGCTCGGCGAAGCGCGGCGGGCACTCCTGCAGCATCGCCACGTCCCACTCCCAGCCCGAGAGCATCGTCGCGAACTCCTCGGTGAGGTCACGGTTGACCTGGACGTGGGTGGCGTTTCGCTCCTCCAGTCGCAGTAGTCGCGAGCGCCAGGTGCGCAGCTCCGGGTCGGGCGGGAAGTCCCGCCCGTGGAAGAGGTTCCAGCTCAGTGCGGTCAGCTCCACGCGCGTAGTATCAGCAGGCTTGAAGCGCGACTTCCTCACTGGCGAAGAGTTCGGGGCCTTCGAGCTCGGCAAGCTGCTCGATCGCGCGGCTGAGCTGAAAGACGGCCGGCGCGAGGGCGTCGGCCGCGATTCGCTCGCCGGCCGCAGCATCGGCCTCGTCTTCGAGAAGCCCTCGACGCGGACGCGGATCAGCTTCGACGTCGGCGTCGCCGAGCTTGGCGCCCACGGGGTGATGCTGCGCGGCGACGAACTGCAGCTCTCCCGTGGCGAGTCGATCCCGGACACCGCCCGCGTCCTCTCCCGCTACGTCGACGCGATCGTGATCCGCTCCGGCTCCCACGAGACCGTGGCGGCGCTGGCCGAGGCGGCCGACGTCCCCGTCGTCAACGGCCTCACCCCGCTGCACCACCCCTGCCAGGCGCTCGCCGACCTGCTGACGATGCGCGAGCGCTTCGGCGGCCTGCAGGGCCTGCGCCTCGCCTATGTCGGCGACGGCAACAACGTCGCTCGCTCGCTGGCGATCCTCGGCGAGCTGGCCGGGGTCGAAGTCGTCGTCGCGGCCCCGTCCGGATACCAGCTGGAGGAGGGGCACGAAGTGAGACTTACCGACGACCCGCGCGCCGCCGCCGCCGATGCCGACGCTCTATATACGGACGTCTGGGTCAGCATGGGAGACGAGACCGAGGCCGAGCGCCGCCGCGCCGACCTCGTCCCGTTCCAGCTCGACGCCGACCTCCTCGCCGCCGCCAAGGACCGCGCGATCGTCCTTCACTGCCTGCCGGCCCACCCGGGCGAAGAGATCGCCGCCGAGGTCCTCTACGGCGAGCAGTCCGCCGTCTGGGACCAGGCCGAGAACCGGCTGCACGCGCAGAAGGCGCTGCTGGAGACGCTGCTCGCGGACTAGCGCGTGTCGCTGCTCCTCTACGACAACCCCTTCTCCGGCAACTGCTTCAAGGTGCGGCTGATCCTCGCCCTGCGTGGGATCGAATACGAGCGCCGCGAGATGTCCGTGACCGACTACAGCGAGCGGATCGAGGTGCTGGGCGGGCTGAGCCCGTCGCTGAACCTGCCGACGGTGGTGCTGGAGGACGGCCGGCCGCTGGCCGAGTCCAACGCGATCCTCTGGTACTTCGCCGAGGGCAGCGAGTACGTGCCGGAGGACCCCTACGAGCGCGCCCAGGTCCTGCAGTGGATGTTCTTCGAGCAGTACAAGCACGAGCCGGGGATCGCCGTCGTCCGCTTCTGGGACTCGATTGCGCCCGTCGATCTGACGCCGCCGCCGGGCCTGGAGGCGAAGCGGGCCGACGGCCTGGTGGCGCTGAACGCGATGGAG